>JBHIBA010000222.1:0-7826 GCA_046758845.1 Nitrospinota bacterium | reverse complement strand
GGAGAGGTGGAGGTGTAGACCGTGTTGCAGCCGGTGGACGCCACGATGCCCAGGCTATCAGAGCCGTAAACGAACCCCGTGGCCGCCAGCATCATCCGAATGGCCGTGGCCTCACCGCAGCCCATGCAGGAGCCCGCCCCTCCCACGTACAGGAGCGACCGCTCGGCCAGCATCATGTCGGTGAGAAGGCGCTCGTTGATGTACTTATCGGGCGTCTGCGGGATTTCCTTATAGAAGGCAAAGGAATTATTTTGCTGCTGCATCAGGTCGGGGGTCTTGTGGATCATGGCCAGGGCGTTATCGTCGCACACCTGCACGCACTCCGCGCATCCCTTGCACTTCGTGGGATCGATGAAGATGCCGAACAGTCCTCCCTCTTCGCCCTTTTTCTCATAGGCCTTGGTGAACTTGGCGGTTTCGGCGAACTGCCTATTCAGGTGCTCGCGCAGGTCCGGATCGGAGACCTTCTCCAGCTCCCGGTCCAGGCCGCTGCGCCCGATGACCTTGGCCAGGATGGCCGTGTCCGGGCACTCGACGACGCAGTCCATACAGGCGATGCAGTTGCCGGCGATGAACTCGGGAATGTCCGGGGCGATGTAGCTGAAGTCCCTGAGCGCCGCCGTCCCCGCGGGGACGACGCTGCGGGCGGTGCAAAGGTCCGCCGGCAGGAGATTCTCCCCGGTCCCCTCGTTGTAAGCCCCCACGACCCGCTCGTTGAAATCCCCCACGTCAACGACCGACCAGGAGGTTACCTCCGGTTCCTCACCCGCAAACTTCACAGCCTCGTCCATCGCCCCTCGCCCCCTCGCCCATCAGGCCCAGGGTTACCCCGGCCCTTCAAAGGATCACGCGACTTCGACCGTCTCTGTCTTCTCGATGATTTCCCGAGGGACTTCGAAGACCTCCTCGAAACCCCGGCGGACGGCCCTCAGGTTGTCCTGCACCACCTGCTCCCCGCGGGTGCCGAAGTACTTCCGAAGGGAGCGCTCCACCCCCTCGAGCAACTTCTCTTCGGACAGGCCGCGTTGCTCGACGAACGGCGTGCAGCGCAGGAAAATGCCCAACAGGACGATCCCCTGCATCCGCTGGACGAGGTCGGGCCGAGAGGAAACCTCGCGGGCGATCTTCACCGTGTCCAGGCAGAAGACCCGAAGGTTCTTCTCCCGGATGACCCGCTTCGCCCATCCCGGGATTCCCGCCCAGATGGCCTCCGAGGCCTCCTGGTCCGTCTGGATGAAGATCATCCCCGCCTCGCGCAACCCCTCCAGGGGGTTGCCGATGTTGAAGGCGTTGACGTCGTTCATGGGAACGAATTCAACGTGTTCCAGCTCGCAGTGGGTCTTGATGGGCGCTTCGGCCACCGTGAGGTAGTAGGTGGTGGGAAGGCCTTTCTTCTCTGAGCCGTATTTCGGGTAAGCCTGGACGTAGAGGCCGAAGATGTCCTCCAGCAACGATGCGATGACCTTGTTCGTGGTCACCGAGCCGTAACCCCCCACCGAATGCCCCCGCATGGAGAACGCCCCTGGCGGGCGCACGTCGGGGTCGATGGCTCGCTTCAAGGCCAGCGGGTGCTCGATCCCCACGACAAAAAACCGCTTGCCCGCCGCGTCCAACATGTTACGGCACATGACAACGAAATCCCCGGGGCGGATGTCCCGGCTTCCCAGGCCGGCCGAACCGGAAAACACCTCGGGGATCCGGTCCACCCGGGGGTACCCCGCGGTCCCCACCAAGGCGTCGGCAAAGGCCGCCTTGCACTCCGAGGTCAACGGGTTGGACTGGGCCAGGGGGTTGTCCATCCGCTCGATCACTGAGAAGGCCTTCACCCCCTTCAAGGCCCGCACCAACTGCGGGCCCGGGAAGGGGCGGAAGACCGTGACGTGGACGACCCCGACGGGGAGCCCCTCCCTCTCCCGGAGGTAGTCCGCCGCGGCGACCGCCGTCTCCATGGCTGAGCCCATCCCGACGATGGCGTACTCCGCGCCCTCCATCCGGTAGCCATCCAGAAAGTCATACCGCCGTCCCGTCGCCCGGAAAAACTCCTCAAAGGCCCGCTCCAGGAAGTGCGGGACCCGGTCGTAGAAGGCCCGCTGGGCAATCTTCCCCTTCATGTAGCTGTCCTGGTTCTGGACGACGCCCGTCATGATGGGAAGGCCGAAGTCCATCAGGTTTTGGAGCCGCTGGTTCGGGTCGCCCACGAACTCTCTCATGAACCCCGGTTCGAGGAGGCGGACGTTTTCGATGGTGTGCGTGGTGAGAAACCCATCCTGGATGTTGAGGAAGGGGGTGAGGGAATCCTCGGCCGCCCGGCGGCTGATGAGGGCCAGATCCCCCGCCTCCTGGGCGGTGCGGGCGAATACCTGGCTCCAGCCGCAGTCCGCGACTGCCATCACGTCATCGTGACCCGCGTGGACGTTGAGGGAGTGCGAGGTGAGCGCCCGCGCCCCGATGTGGAACACCGCCGGGAGCCGCTTGCCCGAAATGGTGTACAGGACCTCCTTCATCAAGACGAGTCCCTGGCCCGAGGTGAAGTTGGACACCCGGCCCCCGGCCAGGGCGAAACCCTCGCAGGTAGAGGCGGAGCTGTGCTCGGATTCCAGCTCCAGAAAGGCGAGCCGTTCGCCCCAGAGGTTTTTCTGTCCGTTGGCGACGGCCTGCTGGAAGCCCTGTCCCATGGTGGTGGAGGAGGTGATAGGATAGGCGCACGCTCCCTGGCAGATGTGGGTTTCCACCCAAACCACCGCTCCTGCTCCGTCGGCCGTCGTCGGGACTCCCGGGTAGGGAATGTCTCCGTTATCTGGACTGCCGGTCATCGAATTCCTCCAAATCGCCGCGCACCGAAGAGTGTTCGGCTGACCGCTTACTGTCGCTTTCGGGGGAAACCATCGCTGGAATTGCGTTTGCTCCGAGTCGCGAATACTGGACTCGCGGCTAAACCATTACGAGCAGGCCCCCCTTAACCTATTAATATTCGGCGCCAAATGCTTCGATGTCAACGCCCCGGGAAAAATCCAGTGAAAAAGGCCTTCCGCTCCAATGGCGTTACGCGGGAGACGTACAGCCCAAGCGACATGGATGAGCTAGTCCCCACAACCATAACAGGAAGTCTTAACAAGCGGTCCATATCGACGAGCAATATAGAACAGCAGAACTTGACCATGAGGATGCAGATGCAGCGGTTGACCCGCTGAACGAACGGATTCAGCAAGAAACCGGAAAATCTGAAATCGTCTCTTTGGCTACATTTCACGGCGTACAATTTCAGTCGGATTCACCAGACCTTGAGGGTCACGCCCACCATGGAAACTGCAATCACGGACCCTATCTGGACGTGGGAAGAAATTCTAAATGCGTAGACTGAAATCGCTACACTTTCGCCTCGTGCAAAACCTCAAACAGTCTAACGCTCGGTGCCCCCTTTAATTTGTCGCCTATTTCCTTCTGCACACGAGCTCCTAGAGCCGCGGCAGCAACATCGGCATCCTCCTTGGAATCCCAAACGCTGAATGCCCCATATTCGTTAGCAGCGTCATCAGCGAGAAAAATCACAGACCTGAATCCTTTCTGTGCCTTATAGACGGAGGCGCCTTCCTCTGCCAGCTTTTGCGCGGTTGAGCGAATCTCCGGCTCCGCGGCGAACGAGACCAGACGTGCATGCATCGGCTCTCCCCCTCTCTGTGATGCTCGGATAGAGCTTCGTTAGCTTGAAAAAAGAGGAGTATGACCGAAAAATTCAAAATAGACCACTATCAGTTTTCCTGGCCTGCTTCCCCTATGAGTTGTCACTTGAAAGGGATGGGTCTCCAGGAGTGGTGAACATGGGGCTCACTGCCCCTGTTGTATATGCTCACCTTCGTGCCCTTCGGTGAATTCCAACTGGCGCCGGCTCCGCGGACCATAGTTTTTCCGCCCTTCACGATCATGAGCTGCCCTTGGATGGCCGTTACGTAGCTCTCGAGCGGTATAACGAGATTTTCGACCTTGGCTCCTGGTTCCAACCGGACCTCTCGCAATTGAACCTTCGCTATCCCAGGGATATTGGAAGGAAACTCCGCCAAGACCTTGAGCGAGGCGCCTTTGGCGATTGTGATGGTTTTACCCACAGCCTAAGCCGGCGCCGCCCCCGCCGTCAGCATCAGCGCCGTACCGAAAATGAAGGCTGCCAACAAGACTGCCTCTTTACCCCTCATCTTTTTCCCCCTCATTGAGTTTTGTGGGTAACCAGAGAAACTCGTCCTCTTTTCTAAACAGGGGTCTAAGGGAAAAATTCCAAGTAGACCACGACCAACGCCCAGCCCCCTCCTCGTATTCCGGCATGGATCTGTTTTGACTCTCAGGGAACTCTTCCCCGTCCGACGAGTCCTTTGATCCTGGCTCCCACGGCGGACTGTACGCTGCCATTTGCGGGACCTGACTCTCGTGCTATTTGAGTCCCCTTCAAGAAAGTGAGGGGAATTATGAAAGCTGGGTTGTTCCGTCGAAATAACCCCTTGATCTTCTTAGGCGAATCTCCAAAATGGGAGTCGAAAACTTCGGGGAATTCACGCATGATCGAGCCAAGCCTGGCGACAAAGGTCGGACCCATCAAGCTCAAGAACCCGGTCATGCCGGCCTCGGGGTGTTTCAACTACGGCCTCGAGTTCGAGCACGCCTACGACCTCTCGGTCCTCGGGGGTATCGTCAACAAGACGTTCATGGACCTCTTTCGCGCCGGGAACTCCCCCGACCGCGTCATGGAGACCCCCGAAGGGATGCTCAACGCCATCGGGACCCCCTCCAAGGGGACAGAGCAGTTCTTGGGCGAGCAGCTTCCCTACATGCGGAAGACCGGCGCGGCAGTGATCGCCAGCATCGGCGGCCTGCTGGAAGAGGATTTCGAGCGGGCGGCGCGCAAGCTGGACGGCCAAGGGGGGATCGCCGGCATCGAGCTGGACCTCTCCTGCCCCAACCATGCCGAGGCGGCCCCCTTCGCCAACAGCGCCGAGGCGACGCACCGGGTCGTCAGGCTCTGCCGGGCGGCCACGCGGATTCCCCTCATCGCCAAGCTCGGCCCGGCCGTGACGGACATCGTGGAGATCGCCGCAGCCGCCCTGGAAGGGGGCGCCGACGCCCTTTGCATCGGCAACACCTACCCCGCAATGTCCATCGACGTCGAAACCCAGCGGCCGATCCTGGGATTCACGACCGGGGGGCTTTCGGGACCCGCCGTCCGGCCGATGATGGTGCGCCACGTCTGGGCGGTGGTGGAAAAACTGCGCGCCCCCGTCATCGGGTGCGGCGGCATCGAGAGCGCCCGGGACGCCATCGAATACCTCCTGGCGGGGGCACGGGCCGTTCAGGTCGGAACGGCCAACTACTACGACCCGATGTGCATGCCGCGGATCATCGACTGCATCCGCGATTACCTGCGCCGGCGGGATCTCTCTGCCGTGGAAGAGATCATCGGCGCGGCCCACCGGGCGAAGCCGGAACTTCATCACCCCGGCGTTAAGACGCGCGAGTAGACGGCCGGACACTCCCCGGATGCGCGTCTTTGGATCCTGTGTTTGATGCCCGGCCAACCTGATCCCGCAGGGGAGCCCCCTTCGCATCGCTCAGGGCAGGCTCTGGCGGGCGCCCGCCTGCAAGACGATCCCCCAACGGTCCCTTCGCAAGCCGTCTGCGTTCTCGTGAGCGGGGGGCTCGACTCCTGCGTCCTGGCCGCTGAATTGGCGCGACGCCGCCCGGCGGTCTTTCCCCTTTTCATCCGGCAGGGTCTGCGCTGGGAGGAAACGGAGCTTTACTGGCTCGGCCGGTTCCTGGAATCCGTCAAGGTCGAAAGTCTGCGAGAACTCGCCGTCCTCGACTCGCCGGTGGCGGACCTCTACGGAGGGCACTGGAGCGTGACGGGGGAGACCGTCCCGGGGGCCGAGACCGAGGACGCGGCCGTCTATCTGCCGGGGCGTAACGTCCTGCTGCTCACGAAGGCGGCGGTCTTTTGCGCGATGCGGCGGATCCCGGAGATCGCCCTGGGCATCTTAGAACGGAACCCCTTTCCCGACGCCACGCCCGAATTCTTCCGCCGCATGGAGTCGGCGCTCACGTCCGCCCTGGATTTCCCGATCCGGATCACGCGGCCCCTCTCGGGGCTCACGAAGAAGGCCATCACACAGATGGGGCGGGGCCTTCCCCTGGAATTGACCTTCTCCTGTCTCAATCCCGCGGGAAGGAACCACTGCGGCGTCTGCAACAAGTGCGCAGAGCGGCGGAAGGGATTTCTCGGGGCGGGGCTGGAAGACCGGACGGTCTACGCCGCGTCTCCTTAAATGTCACTTCCCCTCGACCGATCCCGACAGTGTTGACGCAGTGGCTTAGCCCCCGACCCGACTCAGGTCTTCTCTGACACCACCTGTTTTCGTGAGGGCACAACTCAGTGCGGGCTCGACGCGGCCTTTACCTCCGGACAACCGAGGAAAATTCTATGTAGGGGCGGGTCTCCGTACCCGCCCGTCTCTATGCCGTTGGGAGATTCGGGCCGGTACGGAGACCGGCCCCTACGTTAAATGCAGTCTCGAAGGCCGAATCTTTCTTTCGCCGGCGGAGACAGAACTGATAATCTGAGCGCTGGGGTTCGTCGAAGGGATTGGGGTATCAATGTCCGGGTGGGACTGGGCAGTGGTCACAGCGGCCATTGTGAGTGTGGTGGCGGGGGCGCTTCTAGCCCTCTGGGGAATGCCTCTTTATAGCGTACCAGCCTTTCTCATCGCCCTCATCGCGGTGACACAGCTCGTCGAGCCTCTCAAAAAGATCTTCAAACCCGATGAACCTCCAGGAACGCTTGGCGGACAGGAACAAACACACCAAAAACTCGACCAGATCCTCGAACAACTGAACAATCCTCCTTTAGAGGATGTCCGGTCGGAAGTTGAAAGGGAGATCGCTTCGGAGCTTGAAACCAAGGGATACGATGTCTTGAGTCTCTACACCGAGGGAAATCGCCTCTACGAAACCCACCGATACCCCGAGGCCGTCGAAAAATTCCAGGCCGCGTTGAAAATCGTGGATGTCCCCTCCTTCCGCATAGCACTGGGAAATAGTTTGGTGATAACCGGACAATTGGACAAGGCGTTTGAACAATACTCGACCAGCCTCAAGGACTACCGCAAAACAGCGAACAAGACGGGCGAGGCCAGCGACCTCGGCAACATTGGGAACGTGCACTCCCAGGGCAGAGAACTGCAAGAGGCCCTCCAGTCCCACGAAGCCGCACTCAAGATCCACCGACAAATCGGAAACCGTCTCGGCGAGGCCAATGCCCTCAACAACATCGGAGTCGTGCACGGGCAGCGCGAGGAACTGCATAAGGCCCTGAAAGCCTTTGAAGAGGCGCGCGAGATCCACCGACATATCAAAGACCCCCTCGGTGAGGCCAATGCCCTCGGCAACATTGGGAACGTCCACTTCCAGCACGGGGAACTAGAAAAGGCCCTCGAGTCCCACGAATCGGCACTCAAGATCCACCGACAAATCGGAAACCCTCTCGGCAAGGCCCAAGACCTGGGCAACATCGGAAACGTGCAAAGAGATCGCGGGGAACTGGAGATGGCCCTCCAGTCTTACGAGGCAGCATTGAAA
Source organism: Nitrospinota bacterium (assembly GCA_046758845.1). Classification (GTDB taxonomy): domain Bacteria; phylum UBA8248; class UBA8248; order JACPRG01; genus JBHIBA01. Next base: position 212 of record JBHIBA010000222.1, on the reverse strand, counting down.
ATCTTCCGGGAGGTCGGCGCGAGGCTTCAGATTGAGATGACCGAAAAGAATATCGCCCAGGTCAAGGCGCAGATGCAGAAGAGAAAATAAGCCCAGGAGAGCCGAGAAAGTTAAGCGGGCGGTAGTGTCCTGTCCCGTAAATTCGTGACATGAGTTCCCGGCTTCCAAACGGGCGGGTGCCACTGGCAGCTTGGCTGCCAGTGCCGCCTTTT
>JBHIBA010000221.1:0-7873 GCA_046758845.1 Nitrospinota bacterium | reverse complement strand
GGACGGTCCTTCACCACCGCTCCGATCTCCCCGCACCGAACGACCTGCGCCTCTCCCGAGCCGGGAAAAGCCAGGGAACCTTCCCCGTCCAGTTCCACGACGCAATAAAGATATTTGCCCTCAGGCCCTTTACCCATGAGCGAGTTCTCCTGAGACGAAGGTTGCCCCGGCGTCCTCCCGCGAGCCCTCAAACAGAAGGCGCGCCAGGGCTTTGAGGCGGGGGACCCCCCGGATCTCCCCTGCCTCGCGGGGAATCAGCGTCAGCGTCAGATCGGCGAATTTGTCCCTCACAACCTGCAAACAGGCGCCCTGCTCCCTTCGGGTTTGCTCACAGAAAGGACAGTCGCCTGTTCTTGCGGGAATCAGGTGGTTGACGATCCCGTGGCGCACCAAGAGGCCAAATCCCTTGAGCTCGGCCAACAACCGCTCGGTCTCCCGGACGGCCATGAGTTCTGGAAGGGTGACCACGACGAAAGCCGTCCGATGGGCGTCTTTCCACAGAGAGCCGATGCGCTTGACGGCCTTCTTCATCATCAGCAAGAAATCATCCGGTTCCCCGGCCGGTTGCTTCCCCGAAAGGCGGGATACGACGTAGCGATACTTCCACCGCATTTTGGCGAGCACCTTGATCCACTGGTCCACCAGGTCGGGGAGAAACAGCAAGCGCAGGGCGTGGCCTGTGGGCGCGGTATCGAGGACGTATCGTTCGTACTGTTCGCCCTCGACAAAATCCATGATCCGCTTCATCCCCATGACCTCATCGAGACCCGGGATCGTCAGGCTGAATACGTCCGATACATCTTCTTCGTCCAGATAAGTCCCGGTTTTGAGGATATCCAGGAGGGCCTCTCCGTACTCCTTTTTGAACACCCTCAAGGACTGCTCGGCGTCGATCTCCACCGCGTCCAGGTTCCCTACCCCCGCGACCTTCCTGACGTCGTTGCCCAAGGGTTGCCCCAGGCTGTCGGACAAGGAATGAGCCGGGTCGGTGGAGATCAAGAGCGTCTTCAGCCCGCTCTCCGCCAAGTAAATGCCCGTAGCAGAAGAGCAGGTCGTCTTTCCGACCCCGCCCTTGCCGCCGAAGATGAAGAACCGCGTCCCTTGATCCGCAAGTTCGTTGAGAGGCATCAGGAACCACTCCACTGATCCACATCCAAGGATGGCTCCGGGAACTCACCATCCTTCACTTCCCGCCAGTGTCCCCCCTCGCGCCCGTCCTTCCTCTTGTAGGCCCCCACGGGACACCGACACGCAGGGGCCGCAGGATGGGAGTTTTTCAGCATATTGCCTGCCGCAAAACCTGTGCCCCCCCTGACCTCGGGCGCGCCGTTCGCCCTTCTATTTCTGGAAGAAGGCTTACGATTCGCTCAACAGACCTATACCGAGGGAAGAATCGAGGTCCGGGAGGGTTCGGAGCGGGCCGAACCGGGATCGGAGAGGGATTCGAGCGAGCCGTCGAACGGGAAAACCTGTGGAATCTGTGCCCCAGTTTGTGGCCGAACCTCAACGTCTCATCTCTTTCATCTTTCGGTAAAGCATTATCCCGGACGACCATGGGTTCTGGAACAGTGACCACGACGAAGCCAGTCCGACGGGTATCTCTCCACAAAGACCCGATCTGCTTGCGGAGGCGTGCCCGGTCGGCGCCTTGTCCCAGAGGTATCCCGAACCCCGTGAATAAGGACATGCCGGACGTGGTGGATGAATACAGCCTCAACACCTGATAGGAGTTCCTTGGGGGTATTGTTCCCCCGTCTCGTCACTTGGATTCGGACAGCCTAATTGAGCATTTTCCGAAGGAGGGATCTGTGTGTTGGCGGGGGAGGGAGCGGGTTTGCGCTAAGAAAGCAAATCTACTTTCCACGAAGCCTTTTTACCGTCATGAAAGGTGCACGTCAAAACCTTTTCGAGCAATAACGAGATGTTCGGTGTACCCGTTAGTGGACTGAACCAAGACATTCGGCCCGGCTCATGATTCGAAAACTCAGACGCGATGAAAAGTAACGTTTTCTTTGAGAATTGTTAAGGAATGGAAAGTCGTGTGTAGAGGGCGATGATGGGAAGGGCATCTTGAGAAGCGAAGGAGAAGAACATCCGCCTAACTTGGTACCAAAGTTCTAAGCTCGCTGATCCAAAGGAGATGAATGAGACAAAGCGGCCGTGCGAGCCAAAAGAGGAAATTCGCTGTCTGAAGCACCCTTTGGCGGGCAACCTTAGACAATGCGTCCCTGAAAGAGGTGGCAAGAAAGTGGCAAAGCCCGGGGCGCCGGAGGAGTCGGCATTTTCCCTGGTGAGAGGCCAGGAAAACAGGCCAAGGCCGGGCCTGCGGCCCTTCGGAACTTACCAGTCTACTTTACGGTATACGCCGTGGGATGCAGACAGAACGGCCCTTGCCCAGTGTCTTTAGGCTCTGGCAGGCGAGGGTGTTGGCTTGGCCCCTAGATTTACGCGCTGTTACAGCCGAAGGACGCTTGGTGAACCACAAACGGGTGTAGCGGAAGGCAGGACCGGCTTCCAGCCGCGAGAACGCAAAATGAGATGGCGAAAGCGACTGTCAGGCCCCGACCACCCCTACGGCTTCAAACGAGAGGTGGTCATCGGGTCACTCCCTTTCACTTGAATGTGGCGGTGAGTTCAATCTCCACAGCGCCAGCATTCGCCCGGTCTTTGATCTGCTTGCTCATCTCCTTGCCAAAGATTGTCTCAAGACCATCAGGGAAAATCTCCCCCAACTTCCAGTACGGTTGTGTTTCGTCCGGCCCTTTCTGCCCGATGCCGTAATAACCAGGGTCGAAATTTTCCCTCCAGATGAAGCAACTTACTATATCTGTATCCTCAGTTTTTAGATTCTTATATAAATAATTTAGCATGCGGGCGAGATTTCTTATTCCTGTCTCCGATCTAGACCATTCTTCATGTGAATTCTCTTTCATTATTTTGATTACGGTATCGAAAAGCTCCAGGCATTCTCCTAGAACCTTTGCCTCATGCTGCAACCGTTTCTTATCCGCTTCTAAATGGGTTTTGGCCTTTTTCAGGTTCTCAAGTGCTATGCCAATAGGGTTATCCTCCCTATCAACATTCATTGGCCGTCCCTCTTGCCAACAACCAGCCTGTCCAGCGATTTGGAAGATTCTTTGGAGTTTACCCTACGTGACAAGGCGACCTGGGGTATCAGGATCATAGAGGAACAGCTGAACCAGACAGCCTTCGCCATATGGACAGCCTTCTGCTTCAGGTAATCGGATACACAACCGCCGAGAAAGTCCGGTTCGGTGTCACCGTTGTGATGACGATCCAGCGCCCTTCCCGTACGGCTTGCCAGTCATTCCCTGGACTGGAGTATTAGCCGCCGTAAGCTAACGGCTTAATTTTGCTGTTTCCTCTGCACTCGTGAGAAGGCCAGGACCCAATTCACTAACTGAGGCAATTGCAGAATTGACGCGCTCCAACCCCGTCGCTAGCTCCTTTACACGCTGCTCTGCACGTTCCTTATCCACCTCTAGAAGGGCTTTCGCCTTCTTGAGATTCTCAAGTGCTATGTTGATCGTTCTTTCTGTTCCTTCATTCATCGAAAATAACTCCTTACCTAGTGGTTGCCAAAAACTTCAGCGGAGTATATCCCTTTTTGGCCTCACGTTCAAGGTTATATTAAGAACTGGCCCGCCTCCGCAGGAAAAGAGATGACCTTCCGCGAATTCCTAACGGGTTTGCTTCATCTCTTCCCTGAAGATTTGCATAAGCTCTGCCGACTTCTCTTGAATGACAGTGTTCAGGCGTTCGTCCACCCGTTCCCGAACCGTCTGTGGAATGACCGTTTCCCTGACGGTCTTCGCCAACATATCCGCTTCCCGGCGCGCCATCTGTTCCAGCCAGGCCCAGCCCGCCACTCCCCCCCCCAAAGCCAAGAGTACCAGGACGAGTATGGAAACCCGGAGGACCTTGCCGATTACGCTCCGCCGCACGCGCTTCTCCAAATGGTCCCTGTAATCGAAAACCTCCTTGTAATCGGCAGGCGAGAACGTAAAGAACGTGAAAGAATGCCCTTTCTCGCGATCTGGGGAACGTACTCCAAACATAGCTTCGATTCGCCCTTGAAGGGATTCCACCGCCTTCACCAGCCGATCGAGTTCCTTATCATTCAATCGCTTTTCCTCGTTTGGGGCGCGCTGCTTACCGTTCGATTCCATATCCCCATTCTTTTCAACAGGTTCACCTGTCTTCGCATAAGCCTGGCGTGTAGGCTTCTCAGCGCCTTGGCTGGCTCCACCTTTGGGCTGATCATAGACAGGAGTGTCCGAGCCGCCGGGAGTCAGTTCGCGATCTTCCTGAGTCTCAACTTCAGCCTCTTGATCCTGCATCCTTCCTTCGATTTGACGCCATCGTTCTTGTTCATCCTGAATCATCGTGCTTCCTCTCAAGGGGATCCCTCTGGAGATCTCCGGGTGGAGCGATCCCACACCTCTTCCCCCCTCTGCGACCCAGTGCCATGCGGCTCACCTTAGAATATGTTCTTGCGTTTGAGCGCTCGGGCAGCAAAGGGCCTAAATCTCTGAAAAACAAAAATAGGTGCTGCGCTGCGTGGCCGAACATACTTAAAGTTTCCAACGGTTCGGTCAACGAACGCGAGATTTCTTGATTGCTTGTTTTCCGGGATGGAAAAATTAAGCAGCAGTTATCCATTCGTACGGGGACTAAGTCCGAAACCTCGAACAGCAGAATTATGCAGGAAAGCGAAGTCAAATGCGGAGGACCGAAAGGAAACGACACATCAAGTATGTAAAATTCCAACCTCTCCTGCCTTCAGAGCAAGTTTTGCCCGGACCCCCGATATCCTGGAGCCCCAGATGCGGCACCAACGCTAGCTTGCACTGTACCCTTCCAGGAAACGGATGTCAAGGGATTGAACTGGTTCAAGGAATATGAGACACAGGGGCCGTTTTTGTCCATTTCTTCAGGGCCTGGGCGGGGGTGAGGGAGGCCAGGGCCGGATGGGGTCGAACGTAGTTGTAGATGTGCTCCCACTTGCGAAGGTGGGCGTTGAGGGAGGCCACCGTCCAGGGGGGGAGGTCGTGCACCTCGTAGAACTCCTCGGTGTGCGTCCTCTGGGCCCGCTTGACCGCCCCATTGAGCTTGGACGAGCGGGGAGGCAGCTCGAAGAGGCGAATGCCCCGCCGCGTGGACTGGGTCCCATAGTAAATAAGAAAGGCAAGAACGGCTATGTCTTATCTGTCGCCACCTCAGTATTGGGGAGTATTCAGACTATTAGCAGGTTGCTGAAAGACTCTTTTTGCACGAGCTGTTCGGTCCTTCCGAATGTAAACCCATCACGATTGGGTTCGGCTGTAGGGGAGGGCCGAGGGTCGATGACCCTGCGCCCTCCCGCCTCTTGCGGGAGAATGATAACCCATTGATTCGTCAAAAGTTCTGCCAATTGAGCGTCGAGCTCATCACGGGAGCTCGCAAGAGCTTGCCCTGAGCGAAGCCGAAGGGGGCTCCCCTACAGGATGCGGTCGAGACGTTATCCAAAGCCGGTGTATTGAAACCCTTGCAGGCAGTTTTTCAGCAACCTGCTGGGGCTTGCGGGGCCATGCAGAGAGGAAGAATCCGTTGCGCGAAGAAAAGGGAGGATGTCTGTGTAATGCGCACTTGGGCCGAACCCTTGTGGTAAAATCAAGAAGTTCTTTCGGTTCTCCACATGCCATGAGGAGGCATCCGATGGATGCGCGCGTGTTTTCGTCCCTTCGGGAGAAGGCGGCTCCCAACCACACGGCCCTCATCGTGGTGGACGTGCAAAACGACTTCTGCGCTGCAGGGGCGTGGTTCGACAAGATGGGAAAAGACCTGACGCAGATCCAGGCCATGGTTCCGCGTCTTGTGGACTTCATCGCCGCCGCCCGACGCCACGGCGTTCGGGTGATCTACGTGCGCTTGGACTATGGTGAGCCCTTTGTCTCTGCAAACATGGAGGAGCGGACCGACAGGAAGGACATAGCCGCGGAACCCTGTCAGCCGGGGACCTGGGGAGCCGACTTTTACCTCGTAAAGCCTGAGACGGATGATCTCATTGTCACGAAGCACCGTTACGATGCTTTCGAGGGAACGGACTTCGACCTCATCCTGCGGTCGAACGGCATCTACACCCTGCTCGTGACAGGGGTGACAACAGAGTGCTGCGTGGAGTCCACAGCTCGTACCGCCTTTATGAAAGGATATTCCGTGATCTTGGTATCTGATTGTACCGCGACTTACGACCCTGCCTTCCAGCACGGGACCGAACGAATCATAGAGGAGTACTTCGGAGTCGTCTCCCCCTCGGGTCAGATTGGAGAAATCTGGGAAAACTCGGTCGTCAAGGGAGCGACGGCCTGAAAGAGAGTAGCCGCCAAGGTATAATCGAAAGGCGCTCTTCGACACGGCAGACTTGCCGAAGCCAAACATAGATTCCCACTGAGTACATCCCCCCCGGCCTCCCTTCAGCCGCATCTTGCAAACATGATGAATAAGGTACATGTGGTCCACTTTTAGACCGCCGCAGCCAGACCATCCGGCCGCATAACTGGTGCAGTCTTGCACCGCCGCCTGCCCCTCGGATGAAGTGACCTGGCGGGAGATAGAGCCGATTTGGTCCCCCCTTCGCCACTGCGCTGCTTACTGGGCGCCGAGTTCAGGTTTAACCCAGGGGAGCAGAGGGCTTCACCATTGAGGCAACATTGGGACAAGAGATGAGTTTTGATTCTTGACAGAAGCGAAGGCTTCTGGGTAGGTTGACGCTATCACTGCGGGTCGGTCGGGGAATTCTTGGCTCGGATTCCAGGAAGCACATGTTCATCCCGGCCCTCATCTGTTCTTTTCTTTAAGAGGATCGAATCGGTTGTCATCTAACACGGTTTTTGCTTGCGACTAGAGTTCTGTGCCACTCTTGCGACTCACTGAGAATCCAGATTTCCTGGGAAACAATCTCGCCGAGAAGGAGAATTGCGGATGACTCGACTCGTGGATCTCACTCATCCGTGGAGTGCAAACTCTTGGGCTTTCGTAAGGCTCCCCATGCCCAGCGTCACCTACGTGAACCGTTACCCGGGAGAACATGCTTGCGTGATGAACGTCTCCACCAACATGCATACGGGGACGCACATTGACGCTCCTTATCATTTCGTCCCCGGCGGCCTGGACATGGCCGGCGTTCCCCTCGACCAGCTGTATCACGACGGAGTCATTGTGGACGTCAGCGACGTGGTCGGGGAGTGGGACATCCTTCTTCCTGAACACGTGGAGTCGAAAATTGAGGTGCGGGAAGGAGACATCCTCATCGTGCACTACGGTTGGCACGACTTCTACAGTGGGGGTCCAAAGGCCAACGAGGAACATTACTTCTGCTATCAGCCGGGACCCGATGCGAGATTCGCCGATTGGGCCCTGAATAAGAAGCTGCGGTGGGTGGGATTTGACACGGGCTCGGCGGACCACCCGATGAACCTACCCTTCCTTCGCGACGTCCGGCTGGACTTGGTCGAGAAATTCGAGGAGCGCCACGGGCGCAAGCTCCTTGAAATTTTCCCCCCGGAGAACGCTGGGGTTATGCACGAGAAGCTGCTTCGCCATAACCTGATCCACGCGGAGAATGTCGGCGGCGACATCGATCAGGTTCTGAACCGACGGGTGAAGATCGGGGCGTTCCCATGGAAGTTTGCCGGGGGCGATGGGGGTATTGCGCGAATCGTGGCCTTTATCGAAGAGTGAGCGGCCCGAGAGTCAAGGGTCGGATGGTCGTGGTCTCTGATAGAACAGCCTGACCTCCCACCGACAGGACTCCAAGGAGGGGAAGATGGCGGCCTCAACGGAAGAGATTCGGAATCTGCTGGGAAAGCTG
>JBHIBA010000220.1:0-7874 GCA_046758845.1 Nitrospinota bacterium | reverse complement strand
GCGGCACGCAAGCAAAAAGTGGAGTTTTTCAGCAACCTGCTAGTGCTCCTGTTCATAAATTCGCATACAAATTTTAAGGTCATAGCCCCGATCTGAGCGAAGGGCACAGCCCGTAGCGGAGATCGGGGTGGATTCACACGCCGCGATTTCCGCTGCGCTCAAATCGCGGCTACGCCTCTTGTGCAAGAGTGCCCTGTGGATCAACGCGTTGCCTGAGCCGGAGGACATGGCAATACGTCACCGTAATTCCGGCCAAGAGTACCAGTATCCCGTCCCAGAAGTTCGTTGAACATCTGTGATATCCCAAGATGGGGGGGCGCCACGGGCGGCTTGGGGTCGGTGACCTCTCGTCCGCCCGTGCCTGCACTTGGCCTTCAAAGAATCGCAAAGCGGGCACTGTCAGGCAAGCTGCCAGTGGCACACGACCTTCCCGGAGGCACGAACTTATTTCACAAATTTCAGAGCAAGAAGGTTGATTGAGGTCGGCACGATTTCGGGACTTTTCGCCTCACCCCCGGTCTGGATACCTCCGGGGCGCCCCGGCCGGGTCCCCATGCTATAACCCATTGAAATGTGGCGGAGTTCAGGCAGAGATGGTATATTGGAAGGACATCGTAAAAAACTGGTTTTTTGCACGGAGAAGTGCCATGAAGCCTACGGCAGTTGCCTCAGTTCCGCTCCTCCTTGGCCTCTTCTTTCCTCCCTTCGCCCTGGGTGGGGAGTCAAAGGTCATGTCCGACCAGGAGATGGATGAAATCAAACTTACTGAGGAGATTCAGGCTGACAAGCCGCAAAAAAGATTTGGGCGCGACAATACCCGAGGACCGGTTCGCACAGAAGAGATTCTCCCACGCCGTCAATCCCCCCTGCGTAACCTCGGCCCCGGAGTCACTGGCAAGAACCCTATCCCGAGGCTGGGCCCCCCACCACGCTAAAGAAGTCCGGCGCAAGCCGTCCGTCGTCCGACTCCCGCTGACGCCGCATTCAGCGCCTCCCCGATCCACCGCTGTACCGCCGCCTCCATTTGCTCAAGGGCATCTTGCCCGCCCCACCAGCGGAAATCGCTGCCTGCGCTCCTGCCCCGATCTCCGCTTCGGGCTGCGCCCGCGGAGTCTGCGACCCCTCGCTCAGATCGGGGTGACGACGTTATTCACCTGTGCCGCTATCGCTCACCGGCCTCAAACCCGGGTTCCCTCCCATTGAAATCGCCCCGCCGAATTCGGTATCGTAGAGGGAAAAGGCATTTCATCGGAAAGCGTTCTCGGCGGCTTTTGAGGCCCCACACCGGGATTCGCACTAAGGCACATCACGATTGGCCGGATCCAGAGAGGGGCCGGGCGAAGATTGTACAGGAGCCGCCACGTGAAGCGATCGCAGATCAGAATGGGAGATCCTCGGACAATGAAGAAAGTGCTTTCAGCCTGCGCCCTTCCAATTCTCCTGTTTCTTTCGGGTTGCACAGGCTACTCCCCCACGATAACGTCAAATCCACCCGGCGCAATCATATATGTTGGCTCCTCACCAGGAAGTTTGTGGCCCATGCATCGCGTAACGCCGCGAGCCGGCGTGCGAATTCCTTATAGGAGGCAGTGCTATCGCGTGGAAAAGCCCGGCTATGCCAGTAGTGAAACCCGCTGCTTGGAGACAGTAAAGGAGCAAACTTTACACTTCGATCTTGTCCGGAAAAAGAAGGGTGAAGTTGGGAGAGAAGTCGAAGTAAGGACAGAAGTCCAGGTCGGGAGAAAACCTGAGGCCAGGCGAGAACCCCGAGCCAGGACAGAGCCCCAAGTCAGGACAGAACCCCAAGTCAGGCGAAAAATTCAAGTCGGAGTAGTCCCCAAGAGGATCTTTGACCTTGTTTCGTTGGGAGAACCGGTCGCCGGACTCACAGAGCGAATCGGCAACCCGGACAAGAACATTGGGAAGAGTCTCCTGTGGATGGGCATCGGCCCTGGAAAGGCGCTTTCAGTCACTCCTTTTCAGCGACGAGTGGCCGCCGTTTCAGCGACGTACGAGCCGCGGTCCTGGGTGACGCTGAGAGAGGTAGAGGGGATCCTTCGTCAGCAATATGGCGCACCCGCGATTCAGGATGATTTTCCCCGGGATGCTGGCGATGACGCCTCCAGAAGCGCAGCGATTGACTCGGGAAGAGGGAGAGCATTCCGGGTTTGGGATGCGGGAAGCTACGAAATCAACCTGATTTGGGAAAGGGAGGCTCTGTTACTCCGTTATCGACACAAAAATCTTTGGAAAGAATTGAAGGAAGCTCAGAGGAAAACTTACTAAACGGCCTTGACCGCCCCTGCTGCGACCACCGATTCTTTGTACCGCAGTCCGTAGCGGAGGCCGCCATACTCGGCACAGTCGCCGCACCGATGACCATCGCAAAACCCGCATAATATCGCGCTCCGAGGCCGACAAGACTTCTCCTTTGAACGGGTCTGTTCCCCCATACCCCGCCCCCGAGCATCAGGCCGGATGCGACGCCTGGTCAGGGCCCTTCAAGGAGTCCGGGAGTCGGGTCCTTTCATTCGTGACCGCCGACTCGATCTGCTTTCGGGTGATGAATTTCACCCCCTTCAAGTTGGCTCCGCAAAGGTTCGCCCCTTTCAGGTTGGCTCCTCCGAGGTTCGCCCCCTTCAGATTGGCCCCCCACAGGAACGCCCCCTCCAGGTCGGCCCTGAAGAAGTTCGCCCCTTTCAGGTTGGCCCCGAAGAGGTCCGCCCCCTCCAGTTTGGCTTCCCCAAGGTTCGCCCCCTCCAGGTTGGCCCTGAAGAGATCCGCTTTCTCCAAGCTGGCTTCGCCCAGAATCGCCCCCTCCAGGTCGGCCCTCCGGAGGCCCGCCCCCCGGAGCTTTATCTTGAAGAGGTTTGCCCGCCGCAGGTCGGCTCCATCCAGGATGGCCCTCTTCCCTTCCCTACCCTCCGATTCCAGCCACTTCCGGTGGACCTCAAGAACTTCGATTTCCTTGGGGGATAACCCTCGGAGCTGGAGTTGTCCGGACGCTTGAGGTTGAGGCTCGTCATTGGCGCTATTCATCCCGTGACTTTCCTTCGCCGGCCTTCCGATTTCTCCCAGGTCCGTCTCCTACGCTCCTCAAACCGAATCCTATCCCCCCCTGATTGTATGTCCGCAAATGCCTACCTATGCAGCGGATTTGATCACCGGCAGAGCGGGTTCCGACGGGAAAGTCCGCCGGTGCACAGCCGGACACGGTGTGCGGCCCGGGGCAAGTAGACGATGTTTTGAAGGCTCACGTCTACAATGGCGAAATGGGGAGAAAGGCCCCCCTGAAGGCGGAAATGGATCGGAAAATCATTCCCCACGACAAGGCTTGGCCTGGACGAGGCGCTAGAGCCAGAACCCCGGCTCCGGATTCGGTTCGAAGGCCCGGGGAAGTCTACCCGCATGGCTTGCGCTCGGGTCTCGGACTAGCGACTCGCGGGGACTGCCGCCTTTCGAGGTTTCCTGCGCAGGCCTTTCCGGACCACCCTCTCGTAATACTCCCCCCTGTCGATGAACGAAGTTTTCCGGCTCCGTCGCAGCCTCTTCCTCAAGGCCTCGGTGGCCCTCCCGTCCACCGGGCAGTCCTGGCCCGCTCCGATGACGACCCCATACTCCTTCTTTGCCCTTTCCCCTGTCACCTTCCCCTGAATCACGTCCAGTTGCACGCGCTCGACCTCGCGCTCCAGGGGATCTCCCCAGCCGCCCCCCCCGGTGGTGATGACGCGGATGCGTTCCCCTTTCTTGACGGGGACGTCGTCGCAAAGAGCCGGCAACACCTTTTCCCTTTTGGTCCCTGGGTTAAGGATGAGTTTGTAAGTCCCCCCGGCCTTGCCGCCTTTCACCCCCCAACAGGCCAGCTTGGAGCGGTCAGCCAGAGAGAAGATGGAGGCGTCAGAAAGGACGGTGAACTCTTTGAGATAACCGAGGCCGCCCCGCCGCATGCCGGGACCGCCCGAGTCCGGACACAGCGCCAGTGTTTCCACGCGGACGGGATACCGGGACTCAGAGAACTCCGCGGGCAGGTTCCGGGAGTTGGGCACGACGTGGATGGCGTCCGAGCCGTCGGCGTAGTAACGTCCGCCCGACCCTCCGCCCAGGACCTCCCGGAACAGGAAGAAATCCCCCTCCTCGTTCCAACCGTGCAATCCCCAGATCCGGATGGTCTCCTGGTCGGCGGGCATTTTCCCGTCCACGGCCCGGGCGATGCAGGCGCAGAAGATGCCCAAGAGGCGGAGAATGGTGAACATCCGCATGTTGGTGGGCGCGGGGAACTTTGGCGTGATGAGGCTTCCCTCGCCCGGAAACTTCACCTCCATGAGACGGCAGACCCCCTCATTGATGTCGATCTCGTTGGCCCGCTCCGGGGTCTCCGCCAGGTTCCTCAGGATGGGGCCGATCCACTTCTTCAGGAACTTGCCGTCGGCGTAGTTGGACGGCCAGTTGATGGGCCCTCTGGCCTGGGGATCGGTGCCGTCGAAGTCCAGGAAGAGCTTTCCGCCCTTCTTCGTCAGGGAGAGACGGATGCGGTGAACCTTGTCGGGCTCCACCCCGTCGTTCTCGATGTAATCCTCCCAGGTGTACGTCCCGTCCGGAATCTTGGAGAGCAGTTCCCGGGAGACCGTCTCCTCGCAGCGATCCAGCAAGGCGTCAAACCCGGCGAAGACCGTTTCCATTCCGTAGCGGTGGAATAGCTCGCTCACCCGCTGCGCCCCCGCGCGGCACGCCCCGATCTCCGCGTCGATGTCCGCCCGCAGGTGCTCGCCCAGCCGGGAGTTCCGGAAAATGATGTCATAGGCCGCCCGGTTGAGCCTGCCCCCGTCGTACAGGCGGATCGGAGGAATCATGATCCCTTCCTGAAAGGCCTCGGTCGCGTAGGTGGGCATGCTTCCGGGGACCATCCCGCCGATGTCATCGTGATGGCCGAAGACCACGGCGAAGGCCGCCACCCGGCCTCCGTAAAAGATGGGCACCGTACCGCACAGGTCCGGCAGGTGGCCGATTCCGCCCTCGGATAAATAGCAGTCGTTATGCAGAAAGACATCCCCCTCCCGCATCTCCTCGATGGGAAAGTTCCTCAAAACGGGGTCGACGACCGCCGAGTACGAACGACCCGTCAGCTTGTTCCCCTGCCTGTCGAATAACCCTACGCGGTAATCGTGTTGGTCCCGAATCATCGGAGATCGGGCAGTCCGCTCCACGAGGTCTTCCATCTCCCGCTCGGCGGCCAAAAGGGTCCCCTCGATGATCTCCTGAACGACAGGGTCGATTTTCCGCCTCATGGCCTGCTTCCCCTCTTCGCCGTCAGGATGAGGTTCCCGAACCGATCCACCCGGGCGCTCTGCTCCGCCAAGACGACCGTCGTGGACCCGTAGTCTTCCACCACGGCGGGTCCCTCGATGAAGTTCCCCGCCAGGAGCTTCTCGCGGGCGTAGATCCGGCATTCCTTCACGCCCGTGCCCTTGAAGTAGATGAGCCTCGCCCCTTTATACGCGGCCTTGGGGCTCGGTCCCCCTTGGGGGACCTCATTGAGCTTGGGCCGCCCTAGGAGGCCGATGCCCGAAAGGCGCAGGTTAACGACCTCTACCGGCGTCTCGTTCCGGTAGCCGTGCTTGAACAGGGCAAAATATCTTTCGTGGAAATCCTCAATCGCCATCCGCAGCGCCTTCTCCGAGAACCGGACCCCGTTCAGGGGAACCTCCATTTCCTGCGCCTCACCCAGGTAGCGGAAATCGACGGACCAAACGAGCGCCCGCTCCCGCGGGGAAACCCCTTCTTCGGCCAGACTCTCCCGGGCCTCCTTCTCCATGGCCTCGAAGGTTCGCCGGATGACCTGGAAATTCAGCCGGTCCTCCCGCTGCGCCACGGTGCGGACGTAGTCGCTCTTTAGATCGACCACCTGAAGCCCGAACGCCGAACCCACACCGGAGGAAGGAGGGACCACGACCGAGCTCATCCCCAGGATGTCGGCAATCAGCCCCGCCATCATGGGACCGGCCCCCCCAAAGGCCACCAGGGCGTACTTGCGAGGATCGCGTCCGCGCTGGATGGTCATCCGGCGAATTCCGTGAGCCTGGTTCCATGCGGCGATCTCCAGCACGCCCACCGCTGCGTCCCGCATGCCGAGCTTCAGCTTGTCGGCCAGTTCCCTGATACCCTGCTGGGCCAGGTTCAGGTTCAGGGGCACCTCCCCGCCCAGGAACGTCGTGGGGATCTGGCCCAGGACGATGGCGGCGTCCGTCACAGTCGGCTCGCGGCCTCCCAGGGCGTAGCACATGGGCCCCGGAACCGCCCCGGCGCTCTGGGGACCGACCTTGAGCCGACCCTCAGGACTCACCCAGGCAATCGAACCTCCCCCCGTCCCCACCGTGACGATGTCGATCATCGGGACCTTGAGGGGGAAGTCCTCGATGACCGTTTGCGTCGTCCGCGCAACTTCGCCCCCCTCCACGACCGACACATCGGTGGACGTCCCTCCCGCATCGAAGGTGATCACGTCGTCAAACCCGCAGGAATCGGCAAAAAAGGCCCCGGCCAGCGCACCCGCCGCCGGACCGGAAAGAAGCGTGGTGACGGGCTTCAGGGTGGATTCCCGGGCGCTGATGACGCCCCCGTTGGACTTCATGACCAGGAAAGGGGCCTCGCCCACAAGCCCCTTCACCCTCGCCTCGCCCTGGTCTACGTATCTCTTGATATGGGGCTTGAGCGCAGCGTCCACGCACGTCGTCATGGCCCGCTCGTACTCCCGGGACTCCGGCATAACGTCACTGGACAGGGAGAGGAAGGCATCCGGGTGTTCTCTTTTGAACGCCCGCCGGACGGCCCGCTCGTGATTCGGATTGGCGTACGAGTGGAGCAGGCAAACCGCAACGCTCCGGATGTCCTTGCCCTTGAACCACCGAGCCGCCTGGGCGGCGCTCTTGGGGTTCAGCGGTTTCAATGCCTTCCCGCGCGGGTCCAGGCGCTCGTCCACTTCCCTGACAAAACGCAGGGGAACGATGGGGTCCGGCTTTACCCAGAAGTAAGAGTTGCCGTAGTTGTCGGGGACGCTCTGACGCGCGATCTCCAACAGAAATCGAAACCCCCGAGTGACAATCAGCCCCAGGCCCTCGAACTTGTGCTGAAGCAGGGCGTTGGTCGTAACGGTCGTCCCATGAAACAGAGCGGAGACCTGCTCGCCTTTGATGCGCATCTGATTCAGGACCTTCTGAGTGCCCTGAACCAGCGCGAGAGATGGGTCCCCCGGTGTGCTGGAGACCTTCGTGCTGAAGAACTCTCCAGTCTGCTCGTTGATGACGACTACGTCCGTGAACGTGCCCCCCGTGTCCACGCCAACGCGGTATCGGGCCTTCCCGATCATGACTCTGTCACCCCGTCAGAATTCATCGGGTCAGGAAAAAAGGAGTGTTTTCCGGCCTTTCAACCGCGATCGCACTTGGAGCCTGAAGCCGAAGACCCCGCCCGATGCGGCGTCCTGAAATCCCGCTGTCATTACGCTGTTCACGCCGGAACAAAAGCCGGGAATCGTAATCCTACCCGTAAATAAATTGAAAAACCGGATACCCGAAACCCGAATGCCTGATTCATACCCCAGATGGCGAAGCGGACGCAAGGAGGGGTCCCGAAGGGACGAAGGATTGGTTTGCGCAGGTCATCGCTGGGAAATTTGATCCCACCTTGACAGCTTTCCGTCCCTTTCGCTAACCTTGTGTGGTCTCGACAAAGCCCTCCCGGAACGTGATGTGTTCTCTCGAAAAGGGGGGGCTCTTTTCGAAAAATTCACCGACAAGACCCATTGAGCGGTCCGTTTGGGGAGCGGGGGCATGCGGAATTTTGAGTTGATCACGGCGAAGACGGTGGAGGAGGCTTGC
>JBHIBA010000219.1:0-7891 GCA_046758845.1 Nitrospinota bacterium | reverse complement strand
GGTTGGAGCTCGGTACGCTTAAGCCGAGCGTCTTTGCCGCACACCTTCCGAGAGGGGGTTGAGCAGGCACGCCAGTGCAGAAACCTGACGCCGTGCGTCCGGCCCCCTGGAACCCCCCGGAAAACTTTTGTTTCGCGAAAGAGGGCGACCCCTTGAGGGGCCGCCCTCTTTCGAAGCAAGCCGGACACCCTGGACGAAGGGTACGTTTGCCCTAAGCAGGCCGAGTTGAACGCCTGGTTCGAGAGGTTCGCCGACCCCATCCACTACGCAGAGGTGGAGAACTGGACCGTTCGTTAGGCAGGTAGGGGCCAGCAGGAAAGCCCCCTACAGGGGTGTAGCGCGGGGGCTTCAGCCCCCGCCATCGCCAGCCTTGAACGCCATCACCTAACCAAATCTTGGCCGGGGCAAATGACCCGGCGCTACAGAGCTTGTCCCTGGGAAAACCGCAAGTGGGGCCATCCCTGGATCGGGTGGGTCGGGCATCTTGCCCGACATCGTTGCCGGGCGAGACGCCCGGCCTACCGCTGGCTCTCGCCGCCGGAGGAACAGCCGCATTTTGCGCCCGCAAGCGTTCACGGGAGGGGACAGGGTCACGGACCCGCGCCCCTCCCCTACGTAGGGGCAGCCAACTCATTCTCCGCAAGCACCGCCCGCTATAGGCCGAGCAGTTTCTTCGCCGTGTTGCCCAGGATGTCGTCTTTGTCCTGGCGGGAAAGGTTCGTCGCCTCGATGCTGGAGACGGCGCGGGGGAGGTCGCCGCTTAAGAAGGGATAGTCGCTCCCCAGCACCAACCGGCCCGAACCGGCGAAGGCATGGGCGCATTCCACGGCCGGCGGGTAAAAGGAAACCGTGTCCCAGTAAATCAGCTTGAAATACTCGCTCGGTTTCTTGGAGATGGTTTTCTGAACCTCCGGGAAACGAGACCCCCGCTCCAGGCGATCGGCCAGAAAGGGCACGGCCCCCCCGAGGTGATTGAAAACAAGCTTCAGGCCGGGATGCTCTTCCAGAAGGCCGTCATAGACGAGCGTCGCGGCGACGACCGTCGTCTCGAACATGAACCCCACCAGCGCCGCCAGGTGAAACCTCTCCAATACCGGGTTCGGGGCCGCGTTCAGCGGATGGATGAAAACCGGCAGGCCCAGGCCCTCCGCCTCTGCGAAAAAGGGGCGGAACCGCCGGTCTGAGAGATACACCCCGTCCACGTTGCTGAAGGTCGAAAACCCCCTGAGCCCCAGCTCGTCCTTGGCGCGCCTCATCTCCCCGGTGGCCGCGTCCAGGTCCTTCAGGTAGATGGCGGCGAAACCGACGAAGCGGTCGGGGCGCCGCTTCACCAGCTCGGCGATGGCATCGTTGCAGGCCCGCATCAGGGGAACGCCGTCTTCCGGTTCCAGGAGGTCCACGCTGGGATTTCCCAGCGTCAGGACCTGAACGTCGATGCCCGCCGCGTCCATGTCGGCCAGGCGGGGGGCCGGGTCGGTCCCGGTGGCGGAGATGGGTCCGAAGTCGAACCCCCGGTGGTAGAAACGAATCCGCCCCCGCTCGTCCTCCTCCAGTCGCAGGCCGTAACGTTGTTGAACTTTCTTCAGCGTCTCCAGGTAAACGGCCGGGTAAACGTGGGTGTGAAAGTCGATGTTCACTGGCGGGCCCCTGCACTCTCTTCGATGGTGTCAGACGGGCCGGGTTCCCGGCGGCTGAGAGCGCCCCCTCAGAAGGGCGTCACTTCACCGCCCCGACGGTGAAACCCGCGATGAAGCGGTCCACGAACAGGTTATACAGGATGGCGATGGGAACGCTGGCGATGAAGCACGCGGCCATCAAGGAACCCCAGAAGTAGACGTCTCCGCGCACCAGGAAGGTAGGCACCCCGACGCTCACCGTGAACGCGGAGGATGAGGTGATGAAGGTCAGGCCGTATACGAACTCCTGCATCACCAAGGTGAGAGAAAAGATGACCACCGTGAGGATGCCGGCGAACGAGATGGGGATCACGACCCTCACGAACGCCCCGAACCGGCTGTGGCCGTCGATCATCGCCGCCTCCTCCAGGTCCTTGGGGATGGCCTTGAAAAACCCCATCAACAACCAGGTGGAAAAGGGGACGGTGAAGCTCGGATAGACGATCACCAGCGACCACAGGGAGTCCTGCAACCCCAGGGAGGCGATCACCCGCGAGAGGGGAATGAACAATAGGGTCGGCGGGACGAGGTAGGTCAGGAAGATGCCGATGCCCATCCGCTCCCCCCACCGCCCCGATAGCCGTGCGAGGCTGTACCCCGCCGGGATGGCCAGAATCAGCGTAATGGCCACCACCGCGCCGCCCACGAACGCCGTGTTCAACAGCCACTTTCCGTACAAGGTCTCGAAGAACAGGACCTTCAGGTGTTCCAGCGTGGGCGGGTCGTTGAACAGGAACGGGTTGTTCTTGGGATTGAGGAGGTCCCGCGTTTCCTTGAACGTGGTGATGAGCATCCAAAGAAAGGGGAAGGCGGCGAACAGGGCAAAGAGGGCCACCAGCCCGTAGTGGGCCGCCCCCCCCGCCCATCTCATGAACCGGCGGCCGCGCATCTCAGGTCACCTCCGACCGCCGGGCGATCCGCAGCATCAGGAACGCCACCGCCACCAGCAACGGGAAGAGGAAAAGCGCGATGGCCGCACCCTCGGCCAGGTCCCCTCCGTCGATCCCCGTGTAAAACGCCAGGCTCGCCAGGACCTGGGTGGAGTCGTAGGGCCCCCCGCCCGTCAGGATGTAGATGACAATCATGTCGGTGAAGGCGAAGACCAGGCCGAACAGGACGGCGACCCCCATGATGGGAAGCAGCATCGGGATGGTGATCTCAAAAAGCCGACGCCAAAAACCCGCCCCGTCCACGGCCGCCGCGTCGTTGATGTCCTGGGGGATGGAGGACAGCCCCGCCAGAAGGATCACCGTCGCCAGCGGGAGCAGACGCCAGACGTGGATGGTGATGATGGAGGACATGGCCAGGGTCGGGAAACCCAGCCACATGGGCCAGGTGTCGGGACCGAAGATGCCCACGGCCCGCAAAGTCCAGTTGATGATGCTGTAAATGGAGTCCAGGATCCACATCCACCCGATGGCCCCCAGGGAGATGGGCGCCACCCACGGCAGCAGGATCAGTCCCCGGACCACCCACTTCCCCCGGAAGTCCTTCAGGAGCAGCAGGGCCAGACTCTTGGCCAGGACCAAAACGATGGCCTGCGAGACGAAGGCGAAAATGAAGGTGTTCTTCACGGCGACTCGGAAGGCGGGCGTCTGGAAGATTTCCTTGAAGTTCTTCAGGCCGATGAATTTGAGGCTCTGGCTCCCCACGGTAATGTCGCTCACGCTGTAGAACAGAGCGAGAAAGAAAGGAAAGCCGATGAGGACCGCGATGTAAAGGACGGCGGGCGAGATCATCACGCGCCCGAGCCACTCCTCCCGGTCCAGGATATAGACGTATCGACTCGCCTGGGTTCTGGCTGCCAAGTGAGGTGTCTCCTCGCTCTGCGGGGGCGATCAGAGCGGCCGGGGCGCCGTCCGCAGTCCCGTGTTCCGGTCGAAAAACCGGAGGTCTTTCCTCGCCACGGCGAACTCGTGGCACTCCCCGCTCTGCAAAGGAATAGAAACCGTCGAGGGAAGCTTGGCGATGGCCTTTTGTTCCTGGAATCGCCCGCCCAGGACGCCGTAGAGCAGCCGGTCCGCGCCCAGGGACTCGACGCGCGTCAGCCGGAAAGGGAAGCGGATCAGGTCGTTGCGCTGCCGGAGGACATCCTCGGGAAGAAAGCTCTCCGGGCGGAAACCCACGGTCGCGTCGTCTCCTTCGAGAAGGTTCATGGGAGGAGAGCCCAGGAAGCTGGCGACAAAGGTGTCGGCGGGGTCGTCGTAGATCTCCTGGGGCGGCCCGAGCTGTCTGAGCTTGCCGGCGTTCATCACGGCGATCCGGTCCCCCATGCCCATGGCCTCGACCTGATCGTGGGTGACGTAGATGGTGGTGGTCCCGATGCGCCGCTGCAACTGGAGAAGCTCCTCCCGGGCGGAGGCCCGAAGCTTGGCGTCCAGGTTGGACAGGGGCTCATCCAGCAAGAAGACGTCGGGTTCCCGGACGAGGGCCCGGGCCAGGGCCACCCGCTGCCTCTCCCCGCCCGATAGCTCCCGGGGCTTTCGGTCGAGCAACCGCTCGATCCCGAACATCCCCGCGGCCCACTCCGCCTTCTGCTTCCGGGCCTGCCTGGGAACAGATTGGGCCTTGAGGGGGAAGGCGATGTTCTGGAACACCGTCTTGTGGGGATACAGGGCGTAGCTTTGAAAGACCATGGCGATCCTGCGCGCCCGCGGCGGAAGCTCGTTGACGACGACGTTGCCGATGACGATATCCCCTTCGGTGGGCCGCTCCAGCCCCGCGATGACTCGGAGCAGGGTGGTCTTGCCGCACCCGGAGGGACCGAGAAAGACAAGGAACTCGCCTTCCCGGCTCGCCAGGTCAACGCCGTCAACCGCCCTGACCTCGCCGAAGTACTTCTTGATCCCCAGTGTCTGGACGGTCGCCATCTGCAACCTTCAGGGAGGATGGAAACTTCGGATGTCGCCACTCGTTAGGCGCCACACAAACAAAGAGGGAGACCGCGCGCGGCGGCCTCCCTCTTTCGGCCGCGTCGTGTTTCTCGCGGTTCGCCCGCTTACACTTTACCCTTTTCTCTCCACTTCTTGAAGATGCGGCCCACCGCCTTTCCGGCCTCGTCCACAGCCGCCTCGGGCGTCAAAACTCCCTGAGCGGCCTTGGCGAACATGGTGGAGACGACCCACGTGCTGAACACCTCGTCGATGGCTGCGTTGGCATAGCCGGGGTAGCCCACGTTGGTCGCCCAGTCCAGGACGTCCT
Source organism: Nitrospinota bacterium (assembly GCA_046758845.1). Taxonomy (GTDB): domain Bacteria; phylum UBA8248; class UBA8248; order JACPRG01; genus JBHIBA01. The sequence continues at coordinate 3,014 of JBHIBA010000219.1, read as the reverse complement.
CCAGGACCTTGTACTTGTCGGCCGGTTTGGCCTTCGCGTCCTTGGCCAGGAGTTGCTTGAAATCGGGCACCCTGTCCGGGAAGGACGGGAAGTTGTAGTACTCGCTGGCCGTGAACCCTCTCTTGAAGTCGCCGATGTAGTCCACCAGGAACTTCTTGGCGCCCTCGATGTTCTTGGCGAACTTCCAGATGACGTACACGTCCATGACGTGCTCGAGGCCGATCCGCCGCACCGGACCTGCCGCGGCCTTCGCCAGCCAGATGTTGTCGGTCACGGCGATCTTCTTGTTCTCTCCCGTCCGGGTGATGGAGATGGCGTTCAGCGCCAAGGAGCCCTTGCCCGCCAGCATGAAGCGGTTGTTGGAGGCGGCGTTCCAGGTGAACACCTCGGGCGTCATCGCCTCCTGGTAGAGGGCCTTGACGTACTTGACCGCCTCGACCGTGTTCTTGGACTTAATGACGGGATTGCCGCTGGCGTCCTGGACCGAGCTGCCGAACGAGTACATGATGGCCCGCATGGCCATGTTGGTGTCAATCTCGGAAGCCAGGCCGATGCCGACCGGGTTGCCGTACTTCTTCTTGATCTTCGCCCCGCCGACCCGGATGTCGTCCCAGGTGTCCGGCTTCATCCCCACCCCGTCCCACAGGTCCTTGCGGTAGTTGACGGGGTCGGGGACGTAGCTGTCCGAGAAGCCGTAGTACTTCTTGGTCTTGGGGTTATAGGTGCTCTTGATGGCCAGCGGGATGGCCTTGCCGTACTTCCGCTCGCACTCCTCGTAGATCTCCTTGTGGTCGATGACCTGGTCTTCGTGCACGGGGGGCGGCCAAAGGAACATGAAGAGGTCGTGTCCCTGCTGGGCCCCGACCTCCGCGGCCGCCCGGGCGTTGAGGCCCGCCAGACCGATGTTATCGACGATGACCTTCGTGTCGTTCTTCTCTCCCCATTCCTTGATGTACTGGTTGTTGAACCACTTGTCGTATCCGGGCACAAAGTGGTTCCATTGGAGGATCCTCAACGTCTTGCGCTGCGCCTCCGACCGGCCCGGAATGATGATCCCCGGACCCACACCAGCCGCCAGGGCGCCCGCCCCCGCTACCTTGAGGAACGTCCGACGCGAGACCCGCTTGTGCTTGTTCTCTTTCGACATCCCTTTCCCTCCTCTTCTCCGATGGCCACCCAACCGAAAGGAACCGCTCTTCACAAATCGTGGAGAAGTCCCCCCGAGGCGCCCTCCCTCTTTCGGCCCGTTCGGCCTGAAGGTCCGCTCGCCAAGGCCACCTTTCCAACGTTTTCGTGAAGCTTAATGGAAAACTTACCCAAGTATCCAAGACGATGTCAACCGCTTTCTCCCGCAGGCAGTGGATCAGTTTGCTGAATGACCCCTGCCTTCCTCCGTTGTAGCCGCGATTTGAGCGAGGGTCACCGACCCACGCGGAAATCGCGGCCGGGGGCGCCCCGATCTCCGCTCGGACCCAGGTCCTCGCTCAGATCGGGGCTACACCAAATGATGACAGAGCCGTCGGCAAAGCTGCGTACGGGGCTTCATCCGTTCCAAACTGACCCACTACCCTCCCGCAGGGCGGGCCGGGCGGCAGCCGCCATCCCTTACCTGAAAATCAGCGTAATCTCGAACCCGTGCCCAGCCGGACTCGGCCTGAAATCGTTCGTCTCGACGACGATGCGAAATCCGTTTCCGATGTCGGGATGATCCGGGACGCCGGCCTTCCAGCTTTCGGAGGCGGACCCGCATCGGCCGCTGGGGTACGGAGAACACGTTGAGCGCGAACGCGGAGGAACTGCGCCGGCAGAGGAGCCCCTCACTTTCGCCGAAGGGCCCCCTTCCCTGCGCTCCTCCTGGCTCGACCCCGATCCATCCGGCCTACTCTGCACCGTCCTGCGATGGCCAACTAATCTTCCCCGCCACCAACTCCGCCGGCAAATGGAAGACCACATTTTCGTCCGGACCCCCCGCCTGCCGGACTTCCGAAACCCCCCGCTCCCTGATGTAATCCACCAACTCTTTGACCAGGAACTCCGGGGTCGAGGCCCCGGCCGTGACCCCCACGCTCCGGACGCCTTCGAACCAGGCGGGGTCCACGTCCGAGACCCCATCGATCAGGTGAGCCCGAATCCCCACCGACCCGGCCACTTCCTTCAGGCGCATGGAGTTCGAGCTGTTCCTCGAGCCCAGGACCAGGACGAGATCCACCTCCCCGGCCATCTCCTTGACGGCCGTCTGGCGGTTCTGGGTCGCGTAACAGATGTCCTCTTTCGCCGGGAGATTGAGGGCCGGAAATTTATTCTTCAGGGCCGAAACCACCTCCGCCGTGTCGTCCACGCTGAGGGTCGTCTGCGTCAGGCAGACCACCCGATTGGAATCGGGCACGGTGACGCCCTCCACCTCTTCCTCCTTGCTGATCACCGTGATGTGCTCGGGCGCCTCGCCGTACGTCCCGATGACCTCGTCGTGATCCATGTGGCCCACCAGGATGATGTGGAAACCCTCGCGGACGTAGCGGCGGACTTCGCTGTGGACCTTTGTGACCAGGGGGCAGGTGGCGTCCAGCGCCTTGAGGCTTCGCCGCCCGGCCTCCTCCACCACCGAAGGCGCGATGCCGTGCGCGCTGAAGATGGTGATGGCCCCCTCGGGCACTTCGTCCAGTTCTTCGACGAAGATGGCCCCCTTCTTTTTCAGGTTCTCCACGACGAATTTGTTGTGGACGATTTCCTTCCGGACGTAGATGGGCGGACCATACAGCTCCAGCGCCCGTTCCACCACCTCGATGGCGCGGACGACTCCTGCGCAAAACCCCCTCGGTTTCGCCAGGATCACCTCATGAAACGCCATCCATCCCCCCTTCGCGGCCGCCTTCCTGCGGCAGACTCACTTGGCCCTGATGACTTGACTCATTGTACCATGAGTTCCCGGACACCGGCTGCGCCGGTAGTGGGTCAGCTGGCTGAATGACCCCTGCCTTCCTGCGTTGTAGCCGCGATTCGGTAGGCCGGGCTTC
>JBHIBA010000218.1:0-7955 GCA_046758845.1 Nitrospinota bacterium | reverse complement strand
GGCGCCTTTCAAAAAGCGCCCCCCACAAAAAAGCCGGCACGCAAGTGCCCAAAAATCGTCCCCCGCAGAAACCAAAAGCGAGTCTGCGACTCTCGGACAGCCTGCGTCAGCCGATTCAGGCCCTATGAGGCGTCGCCGAGAGCGCCCGCCCGGAAAAGATCAGGTCTTTGATCTCCCTCACGTGTTCCCGGAACTCCGGGGAGAATTCCATCTCCGCGTCGCGCGGGCGAGGGAGCCTAACCGGGATGACCTTGGCGATGCGTCCCGGACGCGGCGTGAACACGATGACCCGGTCCGCCAGCAGGACGGCCTCGGGGATGCTGTGGGTCACGAAGAGGATGGTTTTTTTCCGCTCGCGCCAGATGCGGAGCAGCTCGAACCCCATTTCCTCTCGGGTCATGGCGTCCAGCGCGCCGAAAGGCTCGTCCATCAGGAGAAGCAAGGGGTCGTAGATGAGCGCCCGGCAGATGGAAACGCGCTGCTGCATTCCCCCCGAGAGCTGCCTGGGCTTGTGTCGCTCGAACCCCTTCAGGCCGGTGAGCTCGATGAGGTCGTGCGCCACCTTCCGGTAATCCTTGTCGTTGAGCCTGAGGATCTCCACAGGGTACAGGATGTTCTCGATCACCGTCCGCCACGGCATCAGAACGGGCTGCTGGAACACCATCCCCACGTCGCGATAGGGGCCGGCGACTTTTTCCTCCCCAATGAAGATCTCCCCGGCCGTTAGGGGCAAAAGGCCCACCACCAGTTTCAGCAGGGTGCTTTTCCCGCAGCCACTGGGTCCGACGATGGTGACGAACTCCTTATCCCCCACGTCCAGGTCGATATCCTGAAGGGCCACGACCGGATCTCCGTCCTTCACCTGGAAGGTCTTGCCCACGTTTCGGATCACAATCACGGGACTGCCCCCAGCGGGATGCGGTTCAGGGTTGGGGTCCCGCCTCTTCTTCCAGATACCAAGGGGAAAGAAGGCGCTCCACACCGGCCGTGACGGCGAACAGGCCCACACCCAGAGCGGAAAGAATCACAATGGCCCCGAATCCCAGGGAGGTGTTCATTCGGGCGCTGGAAGTGAGGATCAGGAATCCGAGGCCGGCGTCGGAGCCCACGAACTCTCCGATGACCGCCCCGATGACCGAGAAGGCGATGGCAATCTTCACCCCGGCGAAGAAATGCGGCAGGGCCATGGGGAAGCGGACCTTGATCAAGACCTGCCACCAGCTCGCGCGCAGGATGCGTGAGAGCTCCAGCATTTCCGCAGGAATGAGGCTCAGGCCCGTGGCCATGTTCACGACCATGGGGAAAAACGCCACCAGGAAGGCAACGGTGATGATGGGCCAGACGTTGACGCCGAGCCACACGAGCAAGATAGGCGCGATGGCCACCTTGGGGACCGATTGAGTCACGACCAGCAGGGGATAGAGCGTGTTCCGAAGAAACGGCGAGGAGATGATGACGACGGCCAAGAGGACCCCCAGGACGATGGCCGCCAGGAAGCCCAGGGCCGTCTCGTAAAACGTCACCCAGATGTGCTTGGGCAGGATCAACCACCACTCGCCCAGCTCTGTGTAGATGCGTGACGGCGCCGGAAGAAGCCAGACCGGGACCGCGAAGATTCGAACGGCCAGCTCCCAGAGCACGAAGATGCCAAGAAGCGCCAGCGTCGGTCCGATATATTTTTCGGTGGCACTGCGGATCTTCATCTGAAAACCCAAAGTCCGTGCGTTCGGGGAGCCGACGCCGAATCGCGCGTACAAATTCGCCCGCGCCTGTACGCGTCCCGGCCCGCCCGGGTCGGCCGCAGGGGCGGGCCATCAGGCCCGCCCCTTTCAGTTGGAGCGGTCGTCAATCGGGGATCTTGATTCCCGGCAGGAACGCGTTGGTATGGACATCCTCCGGCTGGATAGGCTTCGTGAGCTTCATGTACCGTCTCATGGTGTTGATGGTGCCGCTGATCTTTTCACGCTTCATGTAGCCCATGCCGTTCTTGAGGGCCTCGGGGCTGGACATCATTTCTTTCACCAGGGCGTTCTCCCCGAGGGCGGCCTCCCGGTCCACCTGGGGGTTGTACTTCCGCAGGATGTCCACGGCCTCCTGGGGGTGTTTGAAGGAGTACTCCAACCCCATCAGGGTGGCTTTGACGAACCGGCGGACCTGGTCGGGCTTCCCGGCGACGGTCTTGTCAGGCGCCAGAAGGCTGTTGCTGTAGAAGTTCATGCCGGCGTCGGAGTAAAGGAAGTACTTGGCCTTGAGGCCCTTGGTCTTCCCGAGCTTGTTGAGGAGGACGGTGTTGAAGACGTAGTCCAGCATCGCGTCGGCCCGTTTGCTGAGAAGCAGGGTGTTGAGGGCAGAGCCTTCCACCTGTTGTTTCTTCACCGTGCCTTCGATGCCTACGGCCCTCTCGAACCCCTCAAACATTCTGGTGATGGAGGCGCCCGCCGAAGAGGCCACGCTCCGTCCTTTGAGATCGGAGGGCTTTCGGATGCCCGAACCCTCCAGGTAGTGAACGGCGTGCGGCGTCTTGGCGTAGACAACGGCGACGGCCTTTACAGGCACGCCCTCATTGGCGCGGGAGAGGACAAGGGCGCCCAGGTCGGCGAACGTATAGTCCGATTGGCCCTGGGCCATGAGCGCGATGGCTTTGACGGACCCGTAACCCCGCTTGACGGTGGCGTCGATCCCGTTCTGCTTGTAGAAGCCCTTGCCGAGGGCCGTGAAATACCCCGTGTGTCGGCCGAAGATGACCCAGTCCAGGTTGAAGCGGACCTTATCCGCGGCTGTGGCCACGCCAGTCAGACCCAAGAGCAGACAGACCACCAGGGCCGCCCGAAAAACTAGAAACGCATTTGCTCTCATCGTCCCTCTCCCTCCGGAAGATTTTCCAAGCACCAAAACCTCGGCCCCTGACAGGCCGACATCCACCCCGCCTCGAGACTTCCAACTCCTTCCTTGCCGTCCGGTTTTTTCGTATGGCAATTATATGCCAGCGAACTCGGCGAAGGAAGCGGAGAGCATTGACCTTCGCGGGGGGCGCTTTTTGGGCACTAGCGTGCCGGCCGAACCGCGGTTGGAGGCGCGCCTTGCTGCGCAAGGCTCCCGCATTTGGCCAATGGGCCAGTTTTAGGCGAAAGAGGGCAGCGCCGTCAGGCGCAGCCCTCTTTCGCGAAATGAAAGTTTTCCGGGGGGTCCAGGGGGGCGGCTTTCAAAAAGCGCCCCCTGGTCTCTTTGCGTCCTCCTTCACACCATCACATCGCCGCCGCAGGGGGCCAGGGTTTGGCCGGTGAAAAAGTCGGAGTCGTCCGAGGCGAGGAAGAGGACGGTCGCCGTCACGTCCTCGATCTCCCCCAGGCGTCTGAGGGGATACCGCTGGCGAAGGGCCTCGAGCATCTTCGGGTCGAAGTGCTCGATCATTTCCGTCTTTGTCATGGCGGGACAGACAGCGTTCACCCGGACCCCCTTGGGGCCGAGTTCCCGGCCCAGGGCCTGGGTGAAAGCGATCATCCCGGCCTTCGCGGTCGAGAGGTGGGTCCAGTTGGCCTCCGGCTGAATCCCGAAAGACCCCACCATGTTGATGATTTTTCCTTTCCCTTGCTGAAGCATCAGAGGGACGGCGTTGCGCGAGCAGAGGAACATCCCCCGCAGGTGGACAGCGATCAGTTGGTCCCATTCCTCGATGGTCATTTCGGTAAAGGCCCGGGGGGAGGCGATGCCCGCGTTGTTGACCAGGATGTCGATCCTCCCAAACCGCTGGCGGGCGGCCTCGACCAGGTTCGCCACGTCGTCCGGCTCAGTCACGTCCGCCCTTTGGGCCAAGGCCTCGCTCCCTCTCGACTCGATGGCCTGGACGACTTCCTGAGCGGATTTCTCCGCCTGAAGGTAGCTGAGGGCCACGCTGGCTCCTTCCTCGGCGAAGGCCAGGGCGATCCCCCGGCCGAGCCCGCGGCTGCCTCCGGTGATCAGGCCGACTCGGCCTTCCAGTCTTCTCATGATTTCCTCACCCCCGTGGATGGCTGGACCGGTTGAATCGGGACGAACCGGCCCCGCCAATGCTCCTCACCGGCCCAACGCCCCCGCCGGGCGACCAGGCGTCCCCGACAAAACGTCTCCCTCACCCGCCCCTGGACGGCCATCCCCTCAAAGGGACTGAAATCCACGTTCATGGCGAGCTTGGAGGCGTCGATGACCCCCTTGGGCGCGGGATCATACACCACCAGGTCCGCATCGGCGCCCACCTGAAGGACTCCCTTCTTCGGATACAAACCGAAGACCCGGGCGGGCTCCTCGGCCAGGACCTGAGCCAGTCGATGGAGAGAGAGGCGCCTCTTGCCGACGCCGTAGGTGTAACCGAGGGGAAGGAGCGTCTCGATTCCTGGAACGCCGGGGGGCACCCCCTCAAACGTCGTGCTGCTCTGAAACTTCTGCGCCCGGCTGTAGGAGGCGTGATCCGTCGCGACGATCTGGAGGTCCCCCGCAGCGAGGGCCGCCCAGAGTGCTTCCCGATTGTCTTCGGAACGCAGAGGCGGGCTCATGATGAACAGGGGAGCCGCTTCGCCCGCATACCGACTTTCGTCCAGCAGGAGATAGTGAGGACACGTTTCACCCCAGACGGCGAGCCCTTCCCCTCGGGCCTTCCCGATGAGAGAGGCCGCCTCCGCCGTGGAGACGTGCTTGATGTAGATCTCGCAGCCGCTCTCCCGGGACATGCGAACGAGCGCTTCCACCGCAGCCACCTCGGAGATCGGCGGATGCGCCCGCCCGTGATAGCGGGGATGGGTCTTCCCCGACCGGATGAGGTCCTCTGTGGCTCGGATGATGTGCTCATCCACCTCCGCGTGTATGCCGAGGAGGCCCCCAGCTTCCGAGAGGACCCGCATGAGCGCCAGGATGGCTCCATCATCCGTCCGCCGCCCTGCCTTTCCGTAGGCCATATAGACCTTGAAGCTCCGGATCCCCTCGTCGAGGGCCCGGGGGGCTTCCGCCAGGGCCTCGGGCGTGGGGTCGATGAGCGTGAGATGAAGGGTATAGTCGATTCCCACCTTGGCATCGGCGGCCTCCTTCCTGCACCGCAGGGCCTCAAGGGGACTTCCCCCCTTGCGCTGTCGAGCATAGTCGATCAGCGTGGTGACCCCTCCGCAAGCCGCTGCCCGGCTTCCCGACCGAAAGTCGTCGAGGAGATCGCCGAAGCCGAAAGACACCTCGAGTTGCACGTGGGCGTCAATGACGCCGGGCAGGAGGAGACAACCGGAGCAGTCGAGGGTCTTGCGGGGACGGATTCCCTCTCCGAGACCCGGCCTGCCGATGTAGGTGATGACCTCTCCCCGAACGCCGAGGTCCGCAGGGACCGGCCCCTGGGGAGTGACGACGGTTCCATTCTTCAGAAGGAGGTCCATCGCCGAACTCCCGCATCCCACCCCATCGACGTGGCGGCCAGGGAACAGGTTTCAGACGAAGGGGGGCGGCCCGAATCTCTCGGTCAGCGCGTCAAGACGGCGTAGGCGTCGGGACGGCGGTCCCGGTAGAACAGCCAGTTATTCCGGGTGGCGGCCACCCGGGAGAGGTCGATGTCGGCGAGGAGAACCTCGTCCTTCTTGTCGCCGGCCATCGCCAGGACGTTTCCCCTGGGGTCACACACCAGGCTCGATCCGAAAAAACGGTCCTTCGCCTCTTTTCCAACCCGGTTCACGGCGGCCACGAAGTATTGATTGGCGATGGCCATCCCCACCAGCTCTTTCACAAAGACCTGGCTCGCCGTCGGTCTTGTGCTCGCCACCGGAATGAGAAGGAGTTCGGCGCCGCCCAGACCCAGCGCCCGGGCGCCCTCCGGGAAATGGCGGTCGTAGCAAATCAGGATGCCCACCTTCGCAAAGGGGGTTTCGAAGACGGGGAAACCCAGGTTTCCCGGCTTGAAGTAGTATTTCTCGATCAGGTCGTCGCTGTGGGGGATGTGCATCTTGCGGTACGTTCCGATGATCCCGCCGTCGGGCCCCAGGAGGACGGCCGAGTTGTAATACACCCCGGCCATTTCCTTCTCAAAGACCGGCGCCATGATGACGACCTCGTGCTCCTTCGCCTTTGCGGCCACCCGGTCGATGGTCGGTCCCGGGATGGGCTCCGCCATGCCGAAGTACTTCTTATCGCGCGGACGGTTCGGGAAATAAGGGGTGTGAAACACTTCTTGAAGCGCGACAACCTTGGCTCCCTTCGCGGCCGCCTGATCGATCAACTTCAGGGCCTTGACCACATTCGGCTCAGGCTCGTCCTTGCAGGACATCTGGATCAAAGCGATCCTCAACATGCCGTCGGCTCCTTCCAGACTCCTTCGGTCCTGGGCGCCATTCGCGTCCACAGGCCGCCGATCGCCGCTCAACGTCGCTTTCTTGCAGCCCGGGCGTCAAGAGACTCCCCGCGTAAGGACATCACGCGTGGCGTTCAAAAACTCCTCAATCTCGTCTTGCGTCATCGGGGCGGACAGACAGCCTTTCCCCCTTCGGGTCATGAAGACGCCCCTCAAGATCCAACCGAAGAACATCTTCTCCAGCGCCTTTTTGTCCGCCCGCGCGTATGCGGCGTAATCCCAGACTTCCTCTTCCGTGAAGTGCACGGAGAAGACCGAGCCCGCCCCCGTCACTTGAGCCGGCGCGCCCATCTCTTCAAACACTTCCCGAAGACCCGCGCGAGCTTTTTCGCCGAGGGCGTTCAACCGCGGGTACAGGCCGGGTGTCATCTGGTCCAGGGCCGCCGCGCCGGCCGCCATGGGCAAGGGGCTTCCGCTGTGCGTACCGGAATGCCGGACGGTCGGCCCGCCGTCCGACGGGTCGAAAAGCTCCATCACTTCGGCCCGGCCCCCGAAGGCCCCGATGGGGAGGCCCCCGCCGATGGCCTTGCCGAGGGCGGTCAGGTCCGCCTGGACCTCGAAGAAGTCCTGCGCCCCGCCATGGGCCAAACGGAACATCATGACCTCATCAAAGATGAGGAGGACGTCGTTGTCCGTGCAGATGCGCCGCAGGTCCTGAAGGAAACCCTCTCGCGGCGGGATGGAGCCTCCCCCGGAGATGGGTTCCACAACGACCGCGGCCAGTTCGTCACGATGGGCGCGGACGATCTCCCCGACTCGGTCCGCATCGTTAAAGGGAAGGGTGACAACATCCCGAACCACGCCCTCCGGGATCCCCGGGGAGGAAGGGACGCTCCTCGGGTGGGCGGCGTCCCCGACCTCCTCCAGCGGGGGACCGATAGAAACCTCCATGTGCTCGCTCGACCCGTGAAAGTGTCCCAGGAACTTCCCCACCTTGGGCTTGCCGGTGAAGGCCCGGGCCACACGGACGCAGTTCATGATGGCCTCCGTGCCGGTGGAACAGAACCGGACCCGCTCCACGGTGGGGAGCCTCTGGCAAAGTCGCGACGCCAGGGCCTCTTCGAGCGCCGTGGGCGCCCCAAAGGAGGTCCCCTTTTCCAACTGCCTGCGGATGGCCTCTGCCACGGCGGGATGGTTGTGGCCGAGGAGAAGGGACGTGAGGTTGTTGTTGAAATCCAGACGGATGGTCCCATCCACGTCCTTGACCCGACAGCCCTCCCCCCGCTCCATGAACACGGGATAGGGGTCGAAGTAGACGGCGGCCCGGGTGTTTCCCCCGGGAAGGGACATGCGAGCCTTCTCACTCAGGGTCTTTGATTTGGGCGTGGCCTTCTCATACGCTCGCATGAGGGCCTCCAGGGAAAGGCGACTCAATGCACCCGCAGATCGCGTCACGGCCAGCACCTCTTATCCAGATGGAAAGGTTTCAGCAACGAAGAGACGAATTATGTCATTTGCCAAATTCGAGTATGTCACCTTCTCGTTGGCGTGTCTAGATGGGGATAGATACCCATCTTTTTTTGCGGGGGCGCTTTTTGAAAGGCGTCCCCCGCACCCCCCGCCAAACTTTTGTTTCGCGAAAGAGGGCGGCCCGGCAGGG
>JBHIBA010000217.1:0-8003 GCA_046758845.1 Nitrospinota bacterium | reverse complement strand
AGGGGCGGGTCTCCGTACCCGCCCGAAAAAAAGTGCTGGTGCTCTGATCGGCCAACATCAACGGGACCACCGTTGGTGAGAAACCCCGGTTAGGCGAAAGAGGGCAGTGCCATCAGGCACTGCCCTCTTTCGCGAAACAAAAGTTTTGCTGGGGGGTGTGGGGAGGCGGACGCACAGCGTCAGGTTTCCGCACTGGCGTGCCGTTCAATCACCTCTTGGAAGGTGTGCGCCACAGACGCCCGGCTTAAGCAGACGCAACTCCAACCGCAGTCCGGCCGGCACGCAAGTGCCCAAAAAAGCCCCTCTGGGCATCTATTATGTTTCTTCTTCCTTTTCCTCCTTTCGGAACGCCGCGCAATAATTGAAATAGATCTGCACCTGCCGTTTGAAGCGGTACCAGATCCACGGGACAAAATCCTGCTCCGCGACCGAATGCAGTCCCATCGTGGCCAGGTAATTCTTTGTGTCCTCCAGGGGACCTCGGGAGACGGACGAAAAAGTCCCCGCCGCAATCTTGAACGGGTCGGTGAAAAGCAGCAGGCCGGCCCTTCGGATGACCCTCGCCGCCTCCCGGAGCGGGGTGTGGGGGTGAACGACGTCCACCACGTTGGCGCTGGCGACGGCGTCCGCGGACTCGTCGTCAAAAGGGAGGATGGTGCAGTCGGCCACCACCAGCTCCACGTTTGGAAGGCGGGCGCGGTCGAGATCTCTCGGAACGAAGGCGTCTCGCTCAGTGCGGACGAAGTGTTGATCGAAGGCCCTGGGGCGGTGAAGGAGAATCGAACGCGCCAGAAGGATGGAGCTGAACGACAGGTCGATGCCGAAGACGGTCTCGTAATGCTCGGCCAGCCGGTAGACGAGCCCGCCCGCGCCGCAGCCGGCGTCCACCGCCAAGCGGTTCTTTTCCCGGTAGAATCCCTTTTCCGGAACCTCCTGAAGCCTCCCGCCCATCTCCGCCAGGACATCGTAAGGCGCCTTGCCGTCCCATTCCTGAAGGAAGGCGCGAAAGCTCTGGGAAAGGGGCAATTCGGACATCAAATCGGAAACCCGTTCGTAGTGAAGGACGGCATTGGAATCGACCTTGTCCTGTTGCTTGGGGACTTCGTAGAGATCGAAATGCTGATCGAGAAGCCACCGGCGGGCATCCACCGAAAGATCGGCGTGAAGGCCCGCGAACGCCATCATTGAGGAAAACCTTCCCCCCAGATAGAGCCGCGGCTTCGAGACGAGGATCAGAACGCCCCCCAGGACGGGATACCAGGCCCCACAGTTCTCGCAAACGACGTTCCCCTCGAGGAGCTCGTCCAGGTCGTCCTCCGCCGGCCGCAGAGGGATCTCCCCCGCTTCGACGGTCAGTCTGCCGCCGCAGCGGCCCATCCGTTTCGGGCGGGGCGCGGGACAGCAGAGATGTTTGAGATACGAAACTCGCATGAGGTCTCTATTATGTCATGGCTCTTGCCAGGGGGGCGCTTTCTAAGAAGCGAGCCGATTTTCCAGGGGGGCCTTTTTGAAAACCGGCCCCCCTGGACCCCCCGGAAAACTTTTGACGGCCCGGCATTCGGGTCGATGACCCTCATGGCCGGGCCTGCTTTTGGTTGGGTGTGGATTTGGCTGGGCCGGGGGTCTGACGCCTGTTGTTGGTTTCCTTCTCTGGCCGAATGCGCGCCTTACGAAGTAAGGCGCGCATTCGGCCAACGAGCCAGTTTTTTGCGAAAGGGGCGGCCAAAGGGGCCGCACCTTTCGCGAAACAAAAGTTTTGCTGGGGGGTGCGGGGGGGCGCCTTACAAAAAGCGCCCCCCGCATAAAACCCACATCAACACGGGATATACTTGGGTGCAGCTTAGGGAGATGGGCGCGTGAGGACTAGACCCGACCGGCTTCAGGGAACCGATGGCATCCGAGGGGTCGTCGTTGCCGACGATGAAGAAAGCCGCAGCGACCCGGTGGGGGCGTTCCTGCGGACGGAACGTCTCACGCCCTCCTTCGCGGAGGTGTACGCGAGGGCCTTTGCGGAAGAGGAGACAACGCCGGGCGATGAGGTCGTCGTGGGTTGGGACCCCCGCGACCGGGAAGGGACGTTTACAGGGGCTGTCGTCCGAGGCGTTCGGGGGTCCGCCCGAAAGGCCGTCGTCCTCGGAGAAGTCCCGACGCCCGCCGTGCCCCTGGCCATGGTTCAAAGGGCTGCGAACGCTGGGATCATGGTGACCGCCTCTCACAATCCCCAGAACCAAAACGGTCTGAAGGCCTTCCTCGGGCCCCTGGCGACGAAGCTCTATCCCGTGGATGAAGTCCGTCTGACCCGGCGGGTCTGCGAGTTGGGCGCGCGCAGGGGAAAAAATCCCGCCGGACCCGAGGGGGACGTTGTGAACTGGGAGGTCAGGGCACGGGAGTTGTTCGCGGAGTACTCGTGCGACCCATACAACTCCTGGTTACAAACCCCCGGTGAAGAAGGGATAGAGACAGCCTCCAACCCGCTCTCTGACCTTATCTTGGTCGTAGACGCCGCGGGCGGCAGCCTGGCCGATCTCGCCTGTGACACGTTTCACCGGCTGGGCGTGCGCGAACTGGTCCAGGTGAACGGTCCTGGCGCCCCTGTGAATCAGGGCGGGGGGGTCGTGGAGCTGGAGCAGGTCGAGTGGGTGGACCGCCGGTGCGTGAGCAATTCGGGGCGGGACCTTTCGGGCCACGCGGGCGTGGCGGCGCTCCTAGGTTTGGCTCTCGATCACCGGGGCGAGCTCCGCTCCGGAAAATCATGGGCCGCAGCCGCCGTCTTCGACGGGGATGGAGACCGGTGCCTCCTTCTCGTCTACGACCCGTTCCGCGACGGCCTCGCGGTTCTCGACGGAGACAAGGTCGGCCTTCACCTGGCGCGCTTTCTTGCCGGGGCGAATCCCGAAGCGACGTCCCGAGCACACCGGGGCTCCCTCTACGTCAATACCGTGGACAGCGACCTGGCTGCGGCAACCGCGGCCGCTCGACTGGGGTTTCGGCCCGTTTTGACGGCCGTCGGAGACAAGTGGCTCCTTTGGCGGGCTGGGCTATCGTGCGCGCGAGCCATCGCCGAGGACTCGCGTGTGTTGAGCCACGAGTTGAGAGGAACCCTGGAAACCCTGGAGACAGGGGAAGGAGATGCCCGAGGTCTCGGTGAGTTTTGCCGAGCCGTCAGCCCGGTGCCGAAAGAATCCCTTTTCTCTCCGGGAAGAATCCCCTTCGCCGTCGGCAGCGAGGCGTCCGGGCATCACGTGACTTTAGGGCGAGCGCAGCCCGCCGGGGGACGAGGGATTTCGCAGCCCAACCTTTTTCCCGTCTTCGCCGGCAACGGCTTGAAGGCGGCCGTCAATGCCTTCGTCGCGGTGCGCCGCCTGGCCATCGGGAAAACCCCGAAGGAGTGGATCGGTACGGTTTGCCGTCCATTTGAGGCGGGGCACCGGAGGACCTGTTACGCCTTCTATACGGACCGCGCCCGTTTCGCTCCGGGGACGCACACTTGGCGGGGGATGGAAGCCCTCCTTTGGCGGGCCTGCGAGTTGAACTTCGGTCCAAGGTACCGGACGAGGCGAATGCAGGTTTCCGAAGAGCCCGGCATGCTGTATCTTGCCCTGGATGACCCCGCAGGGATCCAGCGGGCGGGCGTTTTCGTCCGGAACTCCGGCACAGAGGAGCGCACCGGCGTGACGGTCCAGGGAAGCGCGGAGGAGGCGAAGGCCCTGGACGCGGTGGCCGATGCGGCGCTGAAGGCCCTGCTGGATCTCAAGCGCGAAGGGCATCCTTATCGGGTGGCTGAGGCGACGCTCCTGGCGACGCTCATCGAGGGGAAGATGAGGCCGGAGGGGGCCGAAGCCCTGATCGAAGGCGAGGTCGAGGCCGGGCGGCTTCTGAAAGAGATGGAGCGCCAGGGCTTCGTCCGGCGGGAAGGCGAGCTATTGGTCGCGACGGAGCTTGGCCGCTGGTATGCGATGGAAATCCTGGGCGGGTAGATGGGATGAAAGCCCGAATTCCCAGGCCAGGGGGGCATTTTTGTAAAACCGCCCCCCTGGACCCCCCGAAAAACTTTTGACGGCCCGGCACTGCGTGGCCGGGCCTGCTTGGATTGAACATGGGGTTGGGTGGGCCGGTTGTCTGGAACCTTGCGATGGCTGCTGTGTTTGCCCGAATGCGCGCCTTGCTGCGCAAGGCTCCCGCATTCGGGCAACGGGCCAGTTTCAGGCGACAGAGTGCGGCCCTTCAGGGCGGCACTCTATCGCGAAACGAAAGTTTTGCTGGGGGGCGTGGGGGGGCGGACGCACAGCGTCAGGTTTCCGCACTTGCGTGCCTGGTAAATCATCTCTCGGAAGGTGTGCGCCAAAGACGCTCGGCTTGAGCAGACATGGCTCCAACCGCAGTCCGGCCGGCGCGCCAGTGCCCGAAAGCGCCCCCCGCACAAGACAACGCGAGTCTTTGATAGAAGGCCGACCCGTCTGTAAGATGCCCGCATGGAGGATCAGATGGAAACGGGACGCGAGTTCTATTTTCCCGGGGACGACGACCCCTGGGTCACGGGACTCTTCCGAGGCACCCAATGGGTGTGGGAGGGGATTCCGCGCGTCTCGAAATACATGGATGAAGTCCTTGCGGAAACCCCGATTGTTTCTGATGCCATCCCCGCCGGTATCACCGTCCGCGAGGGGATGATCACAGCGGACGCTCCCGTCGAACTAAAAGAAGACTTCTTCCTTCCGGGACTGAGAATCCTGATCCGATCCGGGGCGGTCGTGGAACCCGGCGTTTTGATCAAGGCGGGCGCTCTGATCGGCGAGAACGCGCAAATCCGCCAGGGAGCCTACCTGCGGGGCGGGGTGATCGTGGCGGAGGACGCCGTGGTCGGCCACGTCACAGAGGTCAAAAACTCCGTCTTCTTCAAAGGCGCCGAGGCGGGGCACTTCGCCTACGTGGGTGACAGCCTCCTGGGCCGTCACGTCAACCTCGGCGCGGGAACGAAGCTGGCGAACTTAGAACTCCGCACGCCGCAGCAAAGGACGGGCCGCGTGAAGCACTCCATCGTTCTCGGACAGGGAGAGGAGACAGTCGATACGGGCCTTCGCAAGCTGGGCGCCATCCTGGGCGACAGTGTGGAAATCGGCTGTAACGCGGTCACCTCCCCAGGAACCCTCGTGGGACCTCGCACGTGGATCTACTCGACCACCACGGTCCGCAAAGGTTTTTACCCGGCGGACTCCATCATCCGTCCCCAATCGAGGGAGATGGACGTGACGCCCAGGACGTGAGTGTTTATCTTCAGGATCTGACGGCCAGCCAGAAAGAGGCCGTCCTGCACCAGGGTTCCCCCCTACTCGTCCTTGCCGGGGCGGGTTCGGGAAAGACCCGCGTGGTGAGCCGGCGCATCGCCCACCTCATCTCGGCCGGGCTGGCCGGGGCGGGAGAGATCCTCGCCCTCACTTTCACGAACAAAGCGGCCGGCGAGATGCGCGAGCGCGCCGCCCGGCTGCTCTTGCGTCAGACGGAAGATCAAGAGGACGCCCGCCCCGCGGCCCCATCCCCGAAGTTCGGCCCGAGTCTCGGCCGGCACCCCTGGATCTCGACTTTTCACTCCGCCTGCGTGCGGATCCTCCGCAAGGACGGCGCGGCCGTCGGACTTTCCCCCGATTTCACCATTTATGACGACGCCGACAGCCTGGCGGCCATCACCGCCGTGGCGTCCGACCTGGCGATCAACCGGGAGCTGTATCCCCCGCGGGCCCTCCGCTCGGCCATCCGAAGATCTAAGAACCGGGGCCTTGGACCGGAAGATTTCGAGGGACTGGATTTCGGCCTGGACGCCCAGGCCCGCCGGGCCTATCCGGCTTATCAGCGGCGTCTGCGCGAGTCGAACGCCGTCGATTTCGACGACTTGCTCCTATTGACCATTCGGCTCCTTGAACAGGAGCCGGACCTCCTCAAGTCTTATCGATCCCGCTTCCGCCAGATCTTGGTGGATGAGTACCAGGACACCAACGGCGCCCAGCACCGCCTCCTCAAACTCCTCGCGGGAGACGGGGAGAACCTCTGCGTGGTGGGCGATGAGGACCAGAGCATTTATCATTGGCGGGGGGCGGAGGTGGAGGGAATCCTTCGATTCGAGCGGGAATATCCGGGAGCGAGGGTGACCCGTCTGGAGGAGAACTTCCGGTCCTCGGCCGCCATCCTGCGGGGAGCCGCCGGGGTCATCTCCCGCAACCGCCGAAGGCGCGGCAAGTCTCTCGTCCCCACGCGCGAGAGGGGAGAGAAGCTCACCCTGTTCATGGCTCCGGATGAAACCGCCGAGGCCGAATACGTTGCCGCCAAGATCCTGTCGATGGCGAAGGCCGGAAGCGGAAATTCGCAGGGGCGCGCGCGGCCGGCGGTTTTCTTCCGCACCCATGCCCAGAGCCGTCCCTTCGAGGAAACCTTCCGCCGGCGCCGGATCCCCCACCGCGTGGTCGCCGGGCTTCGGTTCTTCGACCGGAAGGAAGTGAAGGACCTGATCGGATACCTGAAAATCCTGGCCAACCCGAGGGCCGACGACGCATTGTTGCGCATCCTCAACGTGCCCGCGCGGGGAATCGGCGCAACCACCCTGGCGCGATTGAAGGACCTGGCAAAGCAGGACGGCAAATCCCTTTGGCAGGTCATCACGGAGTCGGAGAAAAACTTTGACGGCGCGGTGAGAAACCGGCTCGCGGCCTTCCACACGCTGATGCAGGGGCTGGCCGCTGAGGCCGGACGCCTGTCGGTTGGGGATTTGTTGGAAGCCGTTCTAGAGCGGACGGGATACGGGGAATCCTGCCGGCGTGCGGGCAGGTATGCAGTCGTTGAGGAATACCTTCGCTCGGTGGAGGAACTACAGTCCCGCTGGCTCGATGCGCAGGGCGAGGAGCCGAAGCTTTGGGATTATCTGAGCGAGACCGCCCTGCTTTCCGATCAGGACACCCTGAATGACGAAGGGGACGGCCAGGTCCTTCTCATGACCCTTCACGCCGCGAAGGGATTGGAGTTCGACACGGTCTTTCTCACGGGTGTGGAGGATGGCCTGATCCCGCACACCCAATCCCTCCGGGGAGCCGACGGGGACGTCGAAGAAGAGCGCCGGCTCTTTTACGTCGGCATGACCCGCGCCAAGGACCGGCTGTTCTTGACCCGTGCCGTCACGCGGACGCTGAACGGCCAGACCCGGATGAACCCCGAATCGATCTTCCTCTCGGAGATTCCCGATGACGTCCTGATCCGCGAGGGGGAGGGACATGGCGCGGCAGTTGGTCTGCCCCGCACCCGAAGCCGGCGGGGCGAGCGTTCGCCACGGGCCGCGGCAGTGCCCCCCGGGCGAGGGGAACCGCCGGGACATTGGGCGGTGGGCGCGCGGGTGGTTCACGACCATTTCGGGCCGGGGAGGATCGTTGACCGAGTGGGGTCGGGCGACGAGCTGCGGGTGGTCGTCCGGTTCGCCGGAGGTACCAAGCGGCTCATGGTCAAGTACGCCCCGATGCGAGAGGCTGGTTGAGTCCTGATGGCGTCTGGACGTGCGGGAGACGGACTGGCGGCTGAGGCGGCCAAGCCGATATACTAAGAAGCCGTCTGGGAAGCTGTCTGGCAAGAAGTCTGGGTCGCCGAAAAAGAGCGATGAAGCTGACGAGAGAGCAAGTCGAACACGTCGCGGATCTGGCGAGGCTGAAATTCTCCGGCGAGGAGTTGGAGCGATTCCGTGAGCAGCTCACCAATATCCTGACGTACATCGACATGCTGAACGAGGTGGACACGGAGGGCGTCGAGCCCGTCACCACGGTCCTCGCGATGCAGAACGTGTTTCGCGAAGACGAGGTCCAGCATCCCTTCCCGCAAGAAGATTTCCTCTCCCTCGCCCCATCAGCCGAACACGACCACTACAAGGTCCCAAAGGTCATCGAGTAGGGAAGACTGGAGAAAAGATCTGGGGGGCCTTTTTGGGCACTTGCGTGCCGGCTTTTTTGTGGGGGGCGCTTCCCTCGGCTTCG
>JBHIBA010000216.1:0-8027 GCA_046758845.1 Nitrospinota bacterium | reverse complement strand
CGCCGGGGTGGCGGAACGGCAGACGCAGGGGACTTAAAATCCCCTGGGGCATAGCCCCGTGAGGGTTCGACTCCCTCCCCCGGCACCAAAAATCAATGGGTTCGCCCGGCAGACAAAAAAAATTGCCTTTGGCAGGCCTCGCTGTGACGGAAGTATGAAATCGCTATGGTCAAAGCCTACGGGCTTGTCCCTCTGACCGTCTTGAACGTTCCTCCTGAACCCAGCCCATTCAAAAATGGGTGCGGGAAGGTCAATGTGCTTTCGACATCACACCTACTGACTTGAAGTTGACAAGATAAAATCCGCGACTGCCTCTCTTAGACAAAATGATGTGAAGCCGATCTCGACGCCCATTTCAGCAAGTTCCTGCAATAAAGAAGAATCTTTGTCGGCAATCAGGATTTTTCCGCAATTCAGTCGCGCGGCGGCTTCCATGTCCACTTTAGAATCGCCTATCACGAAAGACTTCGTGAAATCGATCGTGGGGAAATCACGCTTAGCCTGAAGAAACATCCCCACATCCGGTTTGCGACAAGAGCATTGACCATAATCATGGGGGCAATAATATACTGCGTCCATTTTGGCCCCTACATCCCACAACTGCCTCTGCATCCGCCGGTGAATCTCCCGCACGTCCTCTTCTCGAACCTTACCCAAGCTGATACCCCGCTGGTTGGTCACGAGAATAACGAGAAATCCATTCTGCTTCAGCAGAGCAACTGCCTCAGGCGCCCCATTAAGAAATTCAAATTCCTCCCAGCTCTTGATATACTCGCCGTCCGGAGCCTTCCGGTTAATGACGCCGTCCCGGTCCAGGAAGACCGCACGAGATATAGAACCCATTGTTTCCATCGGTTAGAGGAACAAAAAATTCTACCACCCGCGCCCCCGCCTTTAAATCATCCGGGCTGACGGTGCCATGGCAGTTGAAAACAGAACAGGTCCGATGGCCGCTTATCTCCGTGGCCACGTTCGCGGGAATGCCAGCCCGGGCGAGATCGCAGACACTGGTGCGCCTAAGATCGTGGAACAGCCCTCCTTCGAAGCCCACGCCTTTGAAAACTGCTTTGCAGTCAGTTCAACATACCAGAAGGGTGAGTGATAGAGTTATTGAGGGCTGCACAAGGAATGTCCTAGACGCAGCGCATCGGGAAAGGGCGTGGAACTGATGAAGGTCCAGAGGAATTCCGGGGATTTCCCAGCCAGATCTTTCTTTTGGGCGGGTACGGAGCCCCGCCCCTACACCCGATCTGCCCTGGCCATGTAGGGGCCGGGCTCTGTACCGGCCCGTTGCCGTCGATAGGCCATTACTAATGCATGAACTAATAGTAGTAAGCCCTTCGTCTACAATGTCCAACAGGATAAACATCAAAGCAACTTCAAGTACGATGAAAGTTCGCCTCAAATTTTGTTCCCTCTAACCTCCCACTTGCCCCTGAAAGTAACCCAGAACGAAAGTCCGATCAGCTTCATATCAAGCCAAAAAGATTGCTTTTTGATATAGAGAAGATCGTACCTGAACTTCTTCTTTCTCGGGATATCCCGCGGGGCAAAGACCTGAGTCAATCCCGTCAATCCGGGCGGAACCCGATGCCGTTTTTCGAAACCCGGTATCTGCGCCTGGGAAATCCTTTTCCCGTCTCCGCTCACTTCGATTTCTTCGGGCAATAATGCCTTCGGGCCGACAAAGCTCATGTCGCCCTTGAAAATATTCACCAATTGGGGCAACTCATCCAATGCCGTGGCCCGGAGAAATCGGCCCACCCGCGTTACTCTCGGATCCTTCTCTTCTGCTTGAAGAGGCCCGTACCTTTCATCCGAATCGGGCGCCATCGTGCGAAACTTTAAAATCCGAAAACTTCTGCCGGCTTTTCCGACGCGTCCCTGGCTGTAGAAGACCGGCCCGCCGTCGTCTAGCTTGATGCTGAAAGCAACCAGCGCCCAGAGGGAAAAAGATCCCAACAGGCCCAGTCCGGACAAGAAAAGATCGAAAGGGCGCTTTGCCCAGAGCATGCGTATCTCAGACATGGGCAAAGAGGCTTTGTGAGTCGCCGTTCTACCCGGGCGGCCGTGCAGACAGGCGCTCGCGAACGATCTGGACGATGCGCTCGGCGGCATGGCCATCCCCGTATGGGCTCACAGAACGGGCCATCCTGCGATATGCCTCAAGGTCATGAAGGAGACGTTCGGCCTTCTCTACAATCGCGGCGGGATCGGTACCCACCACCTTTGCGGTCCCCGCCTCCACGCCTTCAGGCCGCTCGGTCTCTTCCCGGAGAACAAGGACCGGTTTTCCTAGAGCCGGTCCTTCCTCCTGAAGGCCGCCCGAATCGGTCAAGATCAGGTAGGACCTAGCCATCAGGTGGACCATGCTCTCATACGGAAGTGGATCTACCAGGTGAATCCGGGAGTCACCGGCGAGAACCTCCAAAACCGTCCGCCGGACGTTCGGATTTCTGTGAACGGGGTAAACGAGTTGCACATCCGGGTTCCGGCAAACGATGGACTTGAGGGCCCGGTAGACGTCCGCGAGCGGCTTCCCGAAGCTTTCCCGCCGGTGGGCCGTGACAAGCAATGTCCGAAATCCGTTTCGGGACACATCCCCTTCTGTGCTCAACCCAAGCGATGTGAGGAAGCGAACGCACTCCGGGGACGGCGGCCGGCCGCGGAGCCAGTGAAGGGCGTCGATCACGGTATTTCCCGTGACGAAGACGTTCTCCTCCGGAACCCCTTCACCCTGCAGGGCGGCGGCCGCTCGCTCCGTGGGCGCAAAGTGACAGGTTGCCAGCGCCCCCAAGAGCCTCCGGTTCATCTCTTCGGGAAAGGGACTGTAGCGACAACGGGTGCGGAGCCCGGCTTCCACGTGCCCCAGCGGGATCTTCCCGTAAAAGGCCGCCAGCCCCGCCACCATGGCCGTTGTGGTGTCCCCTTGTACAAGCACGAGATCCGGCTTTCGGTCTTCCAACATCTCTGAAAGCGCACAGACGGCACGGGAGGTGAGCGACGCCAGGCTCTGTCCTTCCTCCATGAGATTCAGGTCCGCGTGCGGTCTGATTCCAAACAGGCTCAGGACCTGGTCCAGCATCTCTCGGTGCTGGGCCGTCACACACACCCAGGATTCAATCTGTCCAGGGAATTTTTCGAGTTCTCGGACCACCGGAGCCATCTTGATGGCTTCCGGGCGCGTACCGAAGATCGTGAGAACGCGCATCAGAACCTCGCGCTTGCCTGGATCTGATCCCAGTTCGCCCGAAACCACTCGACGGTTTGACGCAGCCCCTGCCGGAAATCAGTCCGTGGTTCATATCCGAGCGCCGACTTGGCCTTGTCCACCGACGCCAGCAATCGGTCCTTCGTGTCCCACTTGCGGCGCTCGACATAACGGACCCCGGCGGTATTCTCCGTCGCCTCGTTTATCCATCGGGCCACGTCGATGACCCGAGTCTCCTTGCCGGAGGCCAGATTATAGGCCTCCCCAACGGCCTCCTTCATGCTGCCCGCGCACAACAACCCGTCTACAATGTCTGCCACGAAGGTCCAGTCGCGCGTCTCCTCCCCGGTTCCCGTAATCGGGAGGGGCTCTCCGCGCAGCGCCCAGTAGATGAAATTGGGAATCACATTTCGGTAACGTCCTGGGATCTCCCCCGGTCCGTACGAGTTGAAGAAACGCGTCCGGACAACTTGCAGGCCATAAAAGTTTCCGTAGAAATTACAGTAGAGCTCTCCCAGCATCTTCGTGATCTGATAAGGCGTATTCAGATCCATCGACAAGAAGTCTTCTCGAAGCGGCAGAGGGGACTTTCCGTAAACTGAGCAGCCGGAAGAAGCATACACAACACGTTCCACCGCCCCCAAATGTGCATACTGGAGGACCTTCAGGGTACCCAAGCCGTTCACCATCAGGTCCCTCTCGGGGTGATCGACGGAGTTCTGGTTGGCAAACAAGGCTGCCAGATGATAAACGATCAACGGCCGCTCGGAAAAGATCCGCCGAAGATCCTCCTCGCAGAGCACTGAACCGTGAACGAAAAGCAGGCGGGGATCCTCTGGAATGTTCCACCGCTCCGCGGACGAAAGGTCATCCAGGATGACAACTTTCCCCGCCCCGTGCCGCAGCAATGCGGCGCAAAGATGGCTCCCGATGGCTCCCGCGCCGCCCGTGACCAGCACGCAGCGATCCGCGTAGCTTTCCAGATACGAATTGTCCATCAACCTTTCCTCATCAGGAACCTGCCTGTCGTTGCACCCGCTTCTCGAGAAGTTCGGAAAACAGCTCCTCGTAGGCCCCTGCACACCGCGCCAGAGAGAAGCGGGTTTCTGCAAAGGCCCGCCCCCGACGCCCCATCTCCCGCCCCAAGGCTGGATTGGCCTTCAATCGCCGGAGCTCTTCTAGAAGCGTCCTGAGCTGTCCGGGCGGGACGTTGACTCCCCCGCCGCTTTCCTCAACCAGTTTTGGGGCGTCACCGCCAGGGTCTGCGATGGCGATTGCGGGACGGCCGCTGGCCATGATGGAGTTCAGCTTTCCGGGTACGACGGGGGTCTTCAGAGCGCCGTACAGCGGCACCAGACACACGTCCGAAGCGGTAAGAAGCTGTGCGTACCGTTCTCTTGACTGCATCGGGAGGAAGCGCACGTTGCGCAATCCACTCTCTGAGACCATCTTCTTCCAGCGTCTCTCGAGTACGCCCTCTCCGACCAGAAGGAACAAGACGTCCTCGTCCGCCTCCATCAATGCCGCGCATTCAATGACCAAACCGAGATCCTGAGCGTATCCCATGAGCCCGGCGTAGGAGACCACAAACTGCTCGCCCAGCCCGTGTTCTGCGCGGAATCCGTTTTCCCTGGGACCTGGCCTGATCGCTTCGGTATCCACCCAGTTATAGATTACCCGAACCTTGTCCGGGGGGACGCTTTTGTTTTCCAGGAGGTACGCCCGATTCCCTCGGGAGTGCACCACGATCCGCGCGGCTTCTTGATACGCCCGCCGCTCCATTCGCTCCGCGATGGAAACGGCCATTCGATTCCGAAGGAGGCCAAGATCAATGGCCGTTTGCGGATACAGGTCTTGAACATTCAGGACCATCGGAGCGCCGAACCGTCTCTGATACTTCGCCCCTGCCCCTGAGAGGGGCAAAGGCGGAGAGTAGACCAAGAGGACGTCCGCCTCGGGCCACGTCCTGGACGCCCTCCAAAAGGTCCAGCCCATCACGAGGTGATCCGCCGCGCGGAAAACCGGATGATGGCTCCCATGGGGAAACCCCTTCACCCGCAGCGTCCTGACACCATCCACTTCCTCCCAACCTGGCGCGGCATTCGCGGCCTCTCCGCTCTCCACATAATGCCTTGGGACCTTCGTAATGACGACGACATCATGGCCTCTTCGGCGCAATTCTTGCGCCAGACCGTGGAAGATGTGGGCAGCCGACCGGATCTCCGGGGGAAAACGGTCCGTAAACATCAAGACGCGCAACGGACTGCTCCGGATCAACGGGAGGACGCACAGTGGGCCAACGTGTTGGCGTCCACATCGACGCGGCCGTGGGCGGCCAGGGCTTCCGCCACCGCAAAAGTCACTACGGTGGAGGCGACATAGGTCGCGAACGCGACAGGGGCTGGCCCACCCTCGCGAAGCGCTTTGAACCACGTCGAGAGCTCGCCCCGATGTCCCCGGTCCGGCGGACGGGTGCGGCGAGTTCGACGGCCGCCGGGCCCGTAGAACCGGGTCACCCGGAAGTTATCGATGACCACGGCCCGACCCCCCCGGAAACCCTCGATCCGTTCCCTGGCCAAGGACCGATGTCCGCGGGTCGTGTAAACCAAGTCGGCCACCGAGCCGTCCGGGAAGCACAACAGGACGGCAACGTCCTCCACCGGACCGTTCGCGCACTTGGGGGGAAGAGGGAGGGCCTCAGCGGCCACGGCGTGCCCGTCCAGCAGGAAGTGAGCGAGGTCCACGAAGTGGCAGAGTTCTCCCCGCACCCGGTCGCCGCCCGCCAGGGGGTCGTTCACCCAGCTCCCGGGCTGGACCTCCCCCGCGTTGACGCGGCAGTGAAGCAAGACGGGGCCGGTGGTCCCAGCCAAGAATTCCCGGGCCGCCAACGCGTGCGGGGAATGCCTGCGGTTGAAACCCACCATGAGTTGTCCAGCTCCCTCGCGCCACGCCTCAGCCACTTCCTGGAGTTCAGCAACGCTCAGCGCGAGCGGCTTTTCGACAAAGACATCCTTCCCCGCCCGAAGGGCTGCCGCCGCCAGCCGGGCATGGCTGTCATGCCGGGTGGCGATGAGGACACAATCGACGGCGTCATCCTTGAGGATCTCGCCGGGATCTGCCGTCGCATAGTCGAATCCAAAGGCCCTGGCCGCGTGATGGGCGCTGGACCCTGAGAGAGTGGCGACCCCGGCCAGATGCACGCCGGGAACCCGCCGAAGCTCAGGAAGCAAAGTCGTCCTGGCGAAGAGTCCCGCTCCGACGAGGCCCACACGGATGGTCCCTTTGGGGGTGCGGGCTTCCCCGCTCTGCCGGAAGCGTACAACGGCCGGTCCCGCGCCCGGCGGCCCGGGATACTCCAGGAGGATCCCGATGGCCTGCGCACCGCCCTCCCCTTGGAAGGCGGCATAGGCATCCAGGGCCCGGGCGATGGGAAAGCGGCGGGTGATGAGCGGGTCCAGGTCCACCGAACCGGTCGCCGCCAAGCGGAGGAACTCAGCCATGTTTCGCTGGTGAGTCCAGCGAACATAAGGATAGGGGTAATCCTCCCCGTGGACTTCGTAGTCCGGGTCGAACAGACCGGGACCCGAGGCCCGGGAGACCACGAACTCCAGCTCCCGCACGAAGAAGAGGTCCCGCGGGATGTGCAGACCCACCAAGCCGACCGCCACGATCCGACCCCGGACGCGGGTGACCCGGGCCGCCAGCTCCACGGGCGCGTTGCTCGCGGTTGCAGCGGTGATCAGGGTTGCATCCACCCCGCGCCCCCCCGTCGCCGTCTCGATGACGTCCGCAACGTCGGCGGCCCTGGAGTCTGCGACCCCTTCCACCCCCAGACTCTTCGCCAAGGCAAGCTTGGCCGGCACAACGTCCACTCCGATGACCCGGCAGCCAGCCGCCCGAAACATTTGCACCGCCAGCAGACCGAGGAGCCCCAGGCCGATCACCGCCACCCACTCCCCGGGCTGGACCCGGGAGAGTCGGATGGCGTGCAGGGCAATGGCCCCCACCATCACGAAGGCCGCATGGTCCATCGACAAGCCCGGCGGCACGGGCGCTACCAGGGTAGGCGGGGCGCACAAGACTTCGGCGTGGACCGCCACCCCTTGCCCTCCGCACGCCACCCGATCCCCGACCCGGAATCCGGCGACCCCTTCGCCCACCTGCACCACCGTGCCCGCCGCGCTGTAGCCCAGGGGAACAGGTGTGTCCAGGCGCTGCCGGACGTGCTGCAAGGTTTCGGCCAGCCCGTCCGTCCGCGCCTTGTCCAAGACCCGCCGCACCAGGTCCGGCCGGGCCAGGGCCTTGCCCAGAAGGCCCTTCCTGCCCATCTCCACCAGGTGCCGTTCGGTCCCGGCGCTCAGCACGGAGGCAGCCGTTCGGACCAGCAGGCGCCCCGCCCGAGCCGTCGGCGTCGGCACCTCCACCAGTTCCAGCACCCCGGTGCGGTAATTCTGGATGACCTGCTTCACCTCTCCCCCTCGGGTCGCTCATTTCGCAGACGGAAGACCGTGGCCGTCGCCGAGCTCGTCGTCGCACGGCGCCTTGACCCGATCACGACGATCTCCTTTTGTGCCACCGGCAGGAGGCAGCACGCCTCAAGCGCCTCGTAGAGACCCGAAGTAGCTGGTTCGTACGTTCCCGCCTTCACCACGTGGGTCACGCCCAGTTCGCGAAGCCGCTCCTTGAGCCGCTGAGCAGTCTCGATCTTGGAGAAATCAATAAGGAAAGAGAGGTTTTCCGTTCCCCTGATGTAATCTCGCCGCAAATAATAGACGTGCGGAAAGAGGACGACCGCTTTCCCTGCGGGCGGAACTGT
>JBHIBA010000215.1:0-8040 GCA_046758845.1 Nitrospinota bacterium | reverse complement strand
GACACTAGTAACTCCTTAATTTATCATCATTTATACAGCAAACATTAACTCAGGGCTTGACGTTCGGGGGGCGGCGCATGGATACTAAGGCAGGTATTGTCGGATACTTTTTCTCGGATTCGGCGGAACGATGGTCCCTTCGGCGCAAAGAGGAGCTCGGGCCTCGGGCGGGGAATCCCTGCTCGGGAAGACGGCGCAGACAGCCCTCCTTTGGGGGCTGATGGGCGCGTTTCTTTTTGCGAACGGGTGTGCGGCGTTCCTGGCGGGAGGAACCGCGAGCACGGTCAAGGGACTTCAGTATTCTTATGATAATATTGCTCGCGAGAGTTTCACGACGGATATTCGCACCCTAAAGACGGCGGCCGTTCTGGCGCTGGAGGAGATGGCCATCGAAGGCTCGGGACCCATTCGGACGGAGGAGGGCTTTCGCATCGCGGCTGTCACCTCGAGGCTCGACATCATGATTGATATCGAGCCGGTAACCGATCGCGTCTCCCAGATCACGGTAAATGCGAAAAAGGGTTATATTAAAAAGGATTTGGCGACGGCGATTGAAATCGTCCGGCGAACCGGATCCGCCATCGACCGCGTGAGGGCGCCAACGGCCGTGAGCACGATAGCCAGACGGACTGGATTGATCATCTTGTCTCCCTCAACGCAAGCCCGATGAGGCGAACCCTTATGTGGAGAGTTGCCGTGTATCGATTGAATCTTCCGAGACAGCGGAAACCTCGCGCGCCAGCGTTGATACTTTTGTCCTGCCTGATGGCCGCGGGACTCCTGCCGGGATGCGGCTCGGGACCCAGCGTCGAAGGCGTGGGATATAACCCGATCAACGTCGCCTACCGGACCGTCAACGCGGACCTGGCCGCCACGAAGAGGGCCGTGAAGAAAGCCCTGGAAGACCTGGGCATGAAACCCGGCGGGCCGATCACCACGGCCCAAGGCACGAGGTTCATCGCAACCACACCAAACCTGAACGTCACGGTGGACCTCAAGCGCGTCACCTCCAAGGCGACAAAGATTTTTGTGGACGCCGACGTGGGCTTCCTCCAGAAAGACACGTCGACGGCCGCCGAAATCCTCCGCCGCACGGCCGCCAACCTCGCCCCCAAGAAATGACGACCCCATGCGGTTTTCCCTGCCCGGCCGGCGCGGACAACGGCGCACACGCACATTGAGGAAATCGTCTCCCCGACCAGGAGCCGGCTTCAGGCTGCGCCCGCCTTCCGCTCTCTTCCTCGCAGTCTCTTTGCTGAGTCTTCCGCTCTTGGGCTGTACCTTGAAGCAGCTTGCGGTTCGATCCACGGCCGCGATCATCGAGGACACCTTCGCGGCGTTCAACGAGGAGGAAGACCCGGTCCTGGCGGAAGCGGCGGCGGCCTCGAACCTGAAACTGCTTGAAGGTCTCCTGAAAGCGGACCCGGCCAACCGCAAGCTGCTCCTGTTGGCGGCGAGGGGATTCGGGGGATACGCCTTCGCCTTCGCCGAGGAAGATGACCTCCAAAGGGCCGCGAGGCTCTATCTTCGGGGACGGGCCCACGGCCTGCGCCTGCTGCGCCTTCACGGCTTCTCCCCGCCCCCGCGTCTGGAGCAATTCCAGCAAGGGGTCAAGGACCTGGGGAGGGGGGCGGTCCCGGCCATTTTCTGGACGGCGTACAACTGGGCGAACTGGATTAAGTTGAACCAAAGCTCCCCCAGGGCGCTGGCGGACCTCCCCCGCGTCGTGGCCATGATGCAGCGCGTGCTCGAGCTGGACGAGGGATACTTCTATGGCGGCGCTCACGTCTTCCTCGGCTCTTACTACGGCGGAAGACCCAAGATCGCGGGGGGGGACGTGGCGGCGGCCAAACGGCACCTGGCGCGCGCGACGGAGCTCTCCGGAGGCAAGTTCCTGATCAACTGGGTGTTTTACGCGCGTTACTTCGCGGTCCCCGCCCAAGACCGCGAGGCGTACGTGAAACTCTTAAAGAAAGTGACGGAGGCGCCCGCCGGGGTCTTTCCCGCCGAGCGCCTGGCCAACACCATCGCCCGAAGGCGAGCTGCGCGGATGCTCGCCGAGGTGGACGAATACTTCTGACGGAATTCATCGCAGCTTCCGACCCGATGACCCGCCCCTCCGTAAACCGGCTCCGTTGCATCCGAAAGATCATGGCCCAGATGACTCTCATTTGATAAGGGCCGCGTCAAGCCGAGCAAATCAGGCCGTCTACGGATGGATGAGAGACTTTCCTTGGGTCCATCAGCGAACGATCTCCCACGCGCCATTGGGTTGTCTGCAGGCCGCGCCGGTCACGTTCTGAACCTTTCCATCGACATCGAACGATTGCGTGAAGTCCCGGCAATTCTGGCCCTTGTTGTTTCTGTACACGGACCTCGCGACGACCGTCCCGCTGTGACCCGAATCGGGGTTCTGCCAGGTCATCGGTGTCCCGGAAGGCTTCGTCTCCAGGGTATGTTGCGTTGTGTCCGCCATCGCGAGTCTATCTCTCTCGTCCAACCTTCGGCCGACCCGGCTTCCGAGGTAACCGCCCAGGAGGGTGCCTCCGAGGGTCAAGAGAACCTTGCCGGCGGTAGAGCCGGTGGCCGTGCCTAACCCATAGCCGGCGAGCCCGCCGAGGGCCCCACCCAAGAGCGTCCCTTGGGATTCCTGGTTGATGCCCGCTCCGGAGCAACCCGAGAGGCCAGCCGCTGCGACGGCGACGATCAAGATAGCCGCCACCTGTCTGTTGAAATAGAGTTTCATCGTAACCTCCAAAAGGGACTTCGGGCACAAGGGATGGGAATCGCGCTTGCGACGATGATCCGCCATCTCCCTGACATGCGTCCGGCCCCAGTCCACCTACGGCGCAAGCCGCAGGAGCCGAAGGGTCTGTGCCTCGAATTCGAGACACAGACCCCGGCCCCGGCCTCGCGAGTTCAACGTGTTGACCGACCTTTGAAGTCACCGATGGGCCTTTGCAAGGTGAACCAAATCGGTTCCTCGATCAGGGCCTCATTCACCGGCTTGAGGTCATAGCCGTTCGCCAGCTGGAACGCAGCGGCAAAGGGCCATGCAACGGCTGCTACCGCAGTGTACGCGACGGAGAGCGGCCGGACGAGGATTAGGTCGGCTCCCATCACCGTTCCGTCGACCAGAGGGGTCGAGGACCCTGCGAAGGCCGCAGGCGATGTGGCCATGAGCGTTGCGGCGATCAGGAGGGAAGTTAAGGTCTTCTTCATGTTTGCGTCTCCTTCAATGTCTGGTTGGGATTGGGGATCGGGGTCATTAGATTTCCTCACTTCTGTTCTTTTTGATTCTCTGGACCCCAAAAAGGATGCAAATTTTTTGGCGCAAATTTAAGGAGCGGCAACGGGCGGGGACACTTCGGCTTCGCTCAGTGCAAGCTCCGCCCCGCCCTTACACCCAGTCCGCACTTGCGAGGAATTCCTCTTAAGCGGCCCGCGGGAAAGAACTCCACGGAGCCGACGTCAATCACTTATTAAGGGGAGAACTAAACAATTGACAGGCATGTCACCCTGAGCGAGAGTCACTGACTTGCGCGAGGGGTCTCCGAGATCCCTCACTCTGTTCGGGACGCTTCGCGGATTCTTCGTGCGGGCCAATGACCCGCACTCAGAATGACATGCCAACGATTAAGCGGTCCTGTTGGTACGTGGACGGTGACTCGCCGACGGATTCCAAGACAGCCTTGTTATTACTGGGTGTCGCAACCCGTTCTCCGGCGAAAGTTCACTGACTTCCTCCTTATCAATCGCTGTCTCTCATCCTTATCTATTCCGATTTTGCACAGTGAAGAGATTGTCTACCGCCTTCAGGCCTTACGAAAACAGGGCGAAGGCGGAAGGCTCCGAATGAATCCTTTTCGGTTCACCGCTGGTCTAAAAGATACCTGGCAGATGAACTCGCCTGTGCGGAGATAACAAAATGAGAAAATTGACAAGAGTAAAGAGGATCCGGCTGGCGGCCTTGCTCGCCGGAATCCTACTCGCGGCTGCGCTGTTGAAAGTCGACCCTTCGGGAGCCGAAGGGCCGAACGCCGTCTTGCCGCCCAAAGGAGAGAGACTCGTCTATGACGTCAGCTTCTTACTTTTCCGAAATGCGGCGGTCGGCTCCCTCACAATGAGGTATCTCCCGGCGCGCAACCTCTACGAGGGCGTGGTCTCAGCCCAGACGAAGGGGTTCGTGGGTCTTTTCAGCTTTTTTCGGCGAGATACTTATCGTTCCCT
The DNA here is from genome assembly GCA_046758845.1 of Nitrospinota bacterium. Taxonomy (GTDB): domain Bacteria; phylum UBA8248; class UBA8248; order JACPRG01; genus JBHIBA01. The sequence goes on along the minus strand of JBHIBA010000215.1, from coordinate 3,810 downwards.
GATGCGGCTTTCCCCGGAAGGGAGGCTCATCCCGATCGAGTTCCACAAAAAAGTCCGCCAGGGAGGTTATCGGCTCACCACCTCGACCTTCCTGGATTACAAAGCGGGCGTCATGCGGTGGAAATCGACCATGATGGACAGCGACGGAACGGACGTCGAGACCCAAACCCGCCCGATCCCGAAGGGCTTCATTTACGAGGATTTCATCTCGGCGTTTTCGAATCTCCGCCGGGGCGTCTACGGCCCGATCGTGCCGGGAAAAGTTGTCCAGATTCCCTCTTTGCCCACGCGGAATTGGTTCAAGAAGCACAAGGAGAAGCCGCAGTCTTTCACAGTTAAACTCGGTAAATGGACCAGAGGAGAGGATGGCTCTTCCCGCATGGAGATCGCCATCACAGTTCCCAAGGGCCTGTTTGGCGGGCGCGTGGAGCATGCCCGCTTCCAAATGCGTGAAGATCACGTACCTTCCGGCATACTTCTCAAAGATGCGATCCTGTCCGCGGATGTGAAGGGAAAGTTGCGTTCGAGCCAAGTCTTTCGGAAGGAATTGGCCGCCGAATCGTCCCCACCGGCCCCCTAGTCCAACGAGCCCTTGCCCAAGGCAAGTTTCTGATGAACTTGGGCGCTTCACGCTCGATACTTCGCGATTCCCGCCCAAGACCGCGAATCTTACGTTAAACTGTTAGGGAAAGTGACGGGGGCGCCCGCCGGGATCGTTCCCGCCGAGCGCCTGGGCAACGCCACCGCCCGAAAGCGGGCCGAGCGGATGCTCGCCGAAGTGGACGAATACTTATGATGGAACTCTTTCGGTGGAACTCAATGAGGAGGGTCGGCCGGGCGCCCCTCCTTGGCCTGACGTTGTCCCTGGGGGCCGTCCTCGGCCTGGTGCATCCGGAGGAATCCCAGGCCGCCCGCCGTCTCGTGAAGTTCGCCACGCTGGCCCCGGAAGGCTCGACCTGGATGAAGGTGATGCGGGAGTTCGCTGCGACCGTCAAAAAGAAAACCGGCGGACAGGTGAGGTTCCGGATGTATCCCGGGGGGGTGCAGGGCGACGAAAAGGACGTGCTGCGCAAGATTCGCATCGGCCAGCTTCACAGCGCGGGGTTCACGGGGGTGGGTCTGGGAGAGATCCTCCCCGAGGTCCGCGTCCTGGAGCTCCCCTTCCTGTTTCTCAGGGAAGAGGAGGTGGACATCGTTCACCGGCGAATCGACTCCCGGCTGGCCGGGGCCTTCGAGCGCAAGGGGTTCGTGCTCCTGGGCTGGGCGGAGGTCGGTCTGGTCCACCTGTTCTCCAAGCATCCCATCCGGGAGCGGCGAGACCTGCAAAAGGTGAAACTCTGGTCCTGGGAGGGAGACCCCTTGGCGAAGGCCTATTTTGAAGCCCTCCGACTGACCCCCGTTTCCTTGTCGGTGACCGACGTCCTGACCTCCCTTCAGACGGGCCTCATCGACACGGTCTACGCCTCGCCCCTGGGGGCCATCGCCCTTCAGTGGTTCACCCGGGTGAAGTACATGACGCGGCTACCCGTGAGCAACGCCACCGGGGCCGTCCTCGTGGCGAAACGGGTTTTCGACCGCCTCTCCCCGGCCCAGCAGGCGCTGCTGAGAACCGAGGGAAGACGACACTTCGATCGCCTCGTCCGTCTCAGCCGGGAGGAAAACCGCAAGGCGATCCAGGAGATTCAAAAAGAGGGCGTCGAGCTTCTGCCCATGCCCCCCCCAAAGGACCTCAAAGAATTTCTCGACGTGGGGCGATCGACTTGGAACGCCCTCAGCGGCAAGCTGTTCCCGGCGGACCTGCTGGCTGAGGTCCTGGACGCCTTGGCGGAGTACCGGAAGGCCCACCCGCTGCCCGGTCAGGGATCGGATTGAGAGTCCTCCGCTGGCTCGACCGGTGGCTGGCGCGGCTAGAGGGTTTCGTTCTGGTCGCCCTCCTCGCCGCCATGGTCGGCGTCTCCTTCTCACAGGTCGTTCTGCGGAACGTTTTCCACACCGGCTTAGAGGGGGCGGACGTCCTCCTCAGACACGCGGTGCTTTGGATCGCTCTGCTCGGGGCTGCCCTCGCGACCCGCCAATTCCGACACATCCGCATCGACATCTTCCCCAGGCTCATTCCGCCGAGATTTCGAAGACTGGCTGAGGGCATCACCTCCCTGGCCTGCTTCTGGGTTTCGGCCGCGCTGACGTGGGCGGCCTGGACGCTCGTCAGGCTGGAGCGAGAGGCGGGGTCCGTCCTCGTCCTCGGCCTGCCGACGTGGGCTGCGCAGGTCATCCTGCCTGTGGGCTTCCTCCTGATCACCTTCCACCTCGGCCTGAGTTCGATTGAGCGTTTCACCGCTCGGGACGAACCGCAGTGACTCTCGCCGCATCCTTCGCCCTCATCGCCTTCGCCCTGCTGGGCATGCCCCTGTTCGGGGTGATCGGCGGGGCCGCCCTGCTGGGATTTCACACCGCAGAGATCCAACCCGCCGCCGTGATGGTGGAGTTCTACCGGATGGCCAGCGCGCCCACGCTCCTGGCGATTCCGCTCTTCACGTTTGCGGGCTACCTGCTGGCGGAGAGCCGCGCGCCCGGCCGTCTGCTGGGGGTTTCGCGTGCGCTCTTCGGATGGATCCCCGGCGGCGTGGGCATCGTCGCGCTGATCACCTGCGCCGGCTTCACCGCCTTCACGGGCGCCTCGGGGGCCACCATCGTCGCTCTGGGCGGACTGCTGCTCCCGATGCTCCGGCAGGAGGGATTTTCGGAGAAGTTTTCTCTCGGCTTGCTCACGACCTCGGGCAGCCTCGGCCTCCTGTTCGCTCCGAGTCTCCCGCTCATCCTGTACGGCCTGGTGGCCCGCGCCCGCGTGGACCACCTCTTCCTGGCAGGTTTCTTTCCGGGGATCCTCATCATCCTCGTCCTGGCCACCTTCTGCGCCCGGTCCAGGGCCGGCCTCGGCCGGGACAAGGCGCGCCGCCGCTTTTCCGTCCGGGAAGCGGGCCGCGAGCTCCGGGCGGCAGCCTGGGAGGTGCCGCTCGTCCCCATCATCCTGGTGGGCATTTACGGCGGGTACTTTACGGCGACGGAGGCGGCGGCCGTCACGGCCTTTTACCTCCTGGTCGTCGAGGTCTTCATTCATCGAGAACTGGGGCTGAGGCGGGACCTGCCGCGGATCATGCGCGAGAGCATGGTTCTGGTGGGGGGCATCCTGGTCATCCTGGGCACGGCCCTGGGTTTCACCAACTTTCTGATCGACCAGGAAGTGCCGATGCGGCTTTTCGAGACGGTGCGGGAAACCATCACCAGCCGTCTCACCTTCCTCCTGGTCCTGAACCTCTTCCTCCTGGCGGTGGGGATGATGATGGACATCTTTTCGGCAATCATCGTCGTCGTCCCCCTCATCACGCCCATCGCGCGGGAGTTCGGCGTGGACCCGGTTCATCTGGGGATCATTTTCCTGACAAACTTAGAGATCGGCTACGCGACGCCGCCCGTGGGTTTGAACCTGTTCATCGCCAGCTACCGGTTCGAGAGGCCGGTGACCGAGCTTTACCGGGCCTCGCTGCCGTTCCTGGGCCTCCTTTTGGTGGCGCTGGCCATCATCACGTACTGGCCGGACCTGAGCCTGTTTCTGGTTCGCTGGTTCGCGGGTCGGTGAGGGGCTATGAGCCCCCGCGTATTCGCGGCGCCTCGGATCGATGACCCTTCGGCACCGCAGCCGGGCTGGAAGCCCGGCGAAAATGGGGCAGGCCGTGCCTTCCGAACTGCGGTTGGAGGTACGTGCGCTTAATTTGGGCGTCTTTGCCGCACACCTTCCGAGAGGTGGCTGAG
>JBHIBA010000214.1:0-8062 GCA_046758845.1 Nitrospinota bacterium | reverse complement strand
CTAGGGGGTTCAAGCAAAGGCGAGGAGTGGGCGAAATCGCGAAGTGACGAAAGGCCACTCCATGGGGAATCGGCCAACACCCTGGAGATTCTGAACCCGTTGGTTCCAAGCGGCTTCCCTTCTCAGGTTATCACGGTTTGAACCTCCCGACAGGGTCGAGCGGGTCAATCGCAAGGCCCCTCCAGCAAGCCCGCAAGACGGGCGCTACACGGCTGCGCGCTACACCGCTTTGAATTTAGTGATTGCGGGCTCATCGTCAGCCCTACGACTGCCATTGTGAGAAAATGGATTTATGGGGCGGGCAAGGGAAAACCGGATAGGGGGCGGCGAGTGTGATTGCAAGGCATGAGACTGAAGAGAAAGAAGGTCTCACGGCCAGGGTTTACCGGGACGCCTGGGCGTTCTTACGGGAGGCCGAGGCCTGTGCGGAAGAGGGAAGGAGAAAACTTGCGCAAACCTACGCCAGGGCCGCCGTGTTGCACGCGGTGGCCGCTGCGGAGGGATTCCTGGAGGGCGTCTTCTCCCAGGTGGGTATCGATCCCGGCCTGGACGGGAAGGTGGCGGACTCGCTCGAAAAATATCGAAGCGAAGTTGCCCGAAATCCCCGATTGGGCGAGGATTGGCGTCGGCTGTCCGCCGCCCAGGACGCCATCGGTGGACTGATCCACGTTCCGGGATGGGAAGAGCACCGGGAATTGGTCTCCTCCCTGAGAAACGAGATCCGAAAGCGCATGCTGGACCTGGCCATCGAGCACCGGCGGGAGAATCTTCAGGGCGGGAGGCTCGCGAAGGACCTGAGCCGGCTCACGGATTTGAGGTCGGCGATCGGTAAACGGGCCTTAAAGGCCGGCCCGCTTGCCAAAAGATGGTTCGAAGGGGCCACCGGGCTGGCCGGAAGCCGTGCCCGGTCGGCAGAAGGGGGAGAAGACACGTTTGGCGATTTTCAGCGAATCGTCCTGAGGGCCCGCGGTCAACCCGGAGCGCAGGGCGGGATCACGGTGGAAGAGGCCAGGCTGGCGTGCGGCGCTGTCCGGTCCATGATTGCCAGCGTTTGCGGCGCGGCGGGGAGAGAGGTCCCGCGATGGGTCCGGGAGATCCACGACAGGCTTTGAGCCGCTCTCGCTGCCGGGATTTTCGGTGAGGCCCTTGGGGTCTCGCGCATGCGAATTCACCAGAAGGAGACGTCACATGAGTGAATCAAAGCTTCCCAGCGGACTCGACCCGGCTGTCCTGGAAAAGGGGCGGCTGATCGTCGTCGAGGCGAATGCCACGACCCTCGAAGGAATGCTCAAGGAGGGAACCGTGATCAGTCCCGCAGGCGTCACCTGGACCCTGCGCTGTGATGAAGGAAAGCAAGTGGGGGGGAACGCCTCGGCTCCCGCGCCGCTGGATTACTTCACCCTCGGCATTGCGTTCTGAACGCTCACACAGGTTGCGCGGTACGCGCAAATGATGAAAATCGAGCTTCGCAAGGCGCAGATGCACGTCCGCGCCGAGTACACGACTCGCGGATCCGTTCTGGCTCAGACTGTGGAGTCGGCTTGCAAGGGGATCACTTACCGGCTGGAAGTCGAGGCGCACGAGCCGCCCGAGCGCATTGCCGGGCTCGTTCGCGTCGCGGAGGACGGATGTTTCACAATCTCCACGCTCAAGCAGCCGGTGGACGTCCGGGGCGAGATCTCACTCAACGGCAACGACCTGAACCCGGAGGATTATCCGCCTCCGAAGGCGCGGGCCTGATGACCTATCGTTAGGGCGGGGAGGGGGCCGAAGCATCAGGCCGTCCGGGTTCTTACTGATATTCCAGAATTGACATAGAGAAAAATCGTAATAACAATGGGCGAATCTCTCTATCGGTTTCACCCGGCTCTCGGCTCGAGTGTCCGGACCGTCATCCGAACTGAATGCTCAGCGAAGGGGGAAATGCAATGAGGGGCAACCGGAAACTTCTCGGAGGAAGTCTATGGATATTCTTTCTCGGCCTGTTATTGGCCTTCCCCATGTGGCTGGGCGGCGCTGCGGCCCAGGCGCAGGGGAAGGTGAAGATCGGCGCCGTCATCCCCATCAGCGGCCCCATGGGCATCTTCGGCAAGCGGGCCATCTGGGGGATGGAGCTGGCGGCCGAGGTGGTCAACAATGGCGGCGGCATCAAATCGCTGGGGGGCGCCAAGATTGAGCTCCTCATGAAAGATGCTGCCATGAAGCCCCCCGTCGCCATCCGGGAGACCGAACGGCTGGCCAAAGAAGGGGTGGTCGTCATCATGGGGCACATGTTCCCGCCGGCGACGTTTGCCTCCTCGCAATCGGCGGAAAAGCTCGGCATTCCCTACATCACGCCGGTCGACATCTCCCCCGCCATGACGAAACGGGGCTTCAAGCGCTTCTTCCAGATCAACGCCAAGGCGACGGAGTGGGCGCGGAACCAGGTGGCCGCCCTCAAGAGTTTCTCCGAGGTCACGGGCAAGTCCTTCAAACGGGTCGGCTTGATCCATCTGGATGAGCAATACGGCACGGCCTCGGCCAAGGGGCAGACCATCTTTCTGAAGAAGATGGGGTTCGAGAAGGTGGCCGACGTCGCCTACTCTCCCCGGACCAAAGACGTGACCTCTCAGGTGACTCAATTGAAGGCGGCCAAACCGGATGTCGTCCTCGCCGTCTCCTTCCTTCCCGACGCCGTCCTGGTCCGAAAGACCATGGCCCGACTCGGCCTCAACGTTCCCCTTTTCGGGACGGGGGCCGGTTACTCCGAGCCGCTCTTCGTCAAAAAGCTCGGCAAGCTCGCCGAAGGCACCCTCACGATTCACGGCTGGAACGGAGACCTCCCCGGTCCGGTTCAGGCTGAAATGCGCAAACGGTTCAAGGCCAAGTTCGGTGAGGAGATGACGACGCATGCGGCTCTCCACTATCAGGCCGTCATGGTCGCCGCGGCGGCGGTGGAGAAGGCAGGTTCGCGCGACCGCGCGGCCGTCGCCAAGGCGCTCCATGGGATTCGCCTCGGGCCCGGACCGCAACTGGTTCTGCCCCAAAAACAATTGGAATTCGACGCAACAGGTTACAACAAGCACGCTACCCCCGTCGTTTATCAGGTCCAGGACGGAAAGTTCGTCACAGTCTTCCCGTCTCAATGGGCCCAGGGCAAACCGAGACTGTAAGACGAACGCATCCCAGGGGAGCCCCTTCGCAGGGGCTCCCTTTTTTTCACCGGTCTTGATGGTTGGCGATTCCCAGGCAGTGGGTCAGTTTGGAACGGATTAAGCCCCGTACGCAGCTTTGCCCACGGCTCTGTGATCATTTGATGTAGCGCCGATCTGAGCGAGGACCTCGGTCCGAGCGGAGATCGGGGCGCGCCCGGCCGCGATTTCCGCTGCTGGGGCGGGCATTTGGGTCGGTGACCCCTGTACCGGCCCACGTCCGAGTCTTCACGGCCGAAGTGGCCCCTGAATGTGAGCGGCGGAGAAAGGGCAATAACTTGAGTCTCACTCTCTGGGCGCAAACCATCGTCCAAGGTTTGCTCATGGGCGGGATCTACGCCCTGATCGCCGCCGGTCTGACCTTCATCTTCGGCGTCATGCGCATCATCAACTTCGCCCATGGCGAGTTCCTGATGGTCGCCATGTTCGTGGCGTACCTCCTCGCCACTTGGATGAAATTGCCGCCCGCCGTGACGCCCCTGGTCGCCGTCCCGCTCCTTTTCCTGTTGGGGTTGTTGACGTTCCGTTCGTTTCTCAAGCCCCTGGTTCACGCCTCGGAATTGAGCAAAGTCCTCTGCACGGTCGGGATCGCCTTCTTCCTGCAAAACCTGGCCTTGCTCCTTTCAGGCGGAGATTTCTTCAACCTGCCGGTGGAGGTCGGGATGGCGACGTTTTCCTTCCGGGGCGTCGTTGTCGTGCAGACCGAGCTCGCGGCGTTCGTCGCGGCGGTCGGCGTCTCTTTGGGGTTTTACTGGTTCCTGCGGTCCACGGAGCTCGGCCGGCACATCCGGGCCACCACCGAGAACCGGCAGGCCGCCATGCTCGTGGGCGTGAACGTGGAGCGGGTGGACCTTCTGGCGTTCGGGATGGGGACCGCGTGCGTGGGGCTGGCCGGACCGCTCCTGCTCCTTCGCGGGACGGCGGTTTCGGCGGACGTGGGTCTCAGTTTCATTATCACGGCGTTTGTCGTTGTCGTTCTGGGAGGGATGGGCAACTTCTTCGGGGCGCTTCTGGGCGGGCTGACCATCGGCCTGGCGGAAGCGGTGGGGAAAGTTCTCCTTCCAGGCTCCCTGGGCTCCATCTCCGGCCTGGCCGTCATGATCCTGGTCCTCCTCCTCAGACCGGAGGGCCTGATGGGGAAATTGGGGAGCGGCCGGGATTGAGCTCCGCCACCCGCCTCGCCCTCGGCGCCGTTCTGCTGGCGGCCTTGTTGATCCTGCCCGGATTTGTCCCGGAATACCATCTGGGCATCGGGATCGACGTCCTCCTGTGGGCCTATCTGGCCGGATGCTGGAATTTGCTGGGCGGTTACGCGGGCCTCCCCTCCTTGGGCAACGCCCTGTTCGTGGGCGCCGGGGCCTACACGTCCACCCTGTTTGCCATGAAGGCAGGCCTCTCCCCGTGGGCGGGGATGATCCTGGGCGGCCTGGCGGCGACCCTGCTGGGACTCTTCATCGGGTTTTTGAGCTTTCGGTACGGAATCCGGGGGCCTTACTTCGCCCTGGTGACGCTGGCCTTCGCCGAGATCATCGTCAAGACCGTGGACAACATCCCCCCGATGGGTGGCGCCCACGGTCTGAACCTCCCCTTCGGGAGCGACCCCTTACGGTTCCAGTTCTCCGGAAAGCTTCCTTATTACTACATCGTCTTCCTCATGCTCGCCGGGCTTCTGTTCCTGACCCGCATGTTGAGCCGGCGCAGGACGGGGTATTACTTTCTGGCCATCCGGGAGAACGAGGCGGCCGCCCAGGCCATGGGGGTCAATCTCATGAGATATAAGCTGACGGCAACGGCCCTCAGCGCATTTCTCTCCGCCTTGGGCGGGACGTTTTACGCCCAGTACCACGAGTTCATCCATCCGGACTCCGTCTTGGGGATGGGGGTCTCGTTGGAGATTCTGATCTATGCCATCGTCGGCGGAGTGGGGTTCGTCATGGGGCCGCTGGTGGGGGCGGCCCTCCTGATTCCCCTGGATGAAACGATTCGGGTGTTATTGGGCGCCAAGGAGACCCAGGGGGTGCACCTCATGATCATCGGAGCGGTCCTGGTTTTCGTGGTCCTGAAGATGCCCGACGGTATCCTCGGGTGGGCGCGGAAGCGGCTTGCGGCCGGGGGTGCAAGGTCCTGAGATTGGCTCAGGGTTCTGCCCTGGCCCATGTCGCATGAGCGATCGACGGGTGGGTGTAGGGCGGAGGCTTTCGCCTCCGCTCAGGGGCTTATGCAGGAATGTTACACTCTGGCGGGGGGTGAGGGTCGCCGACCCGCACCTCCGTCCAACACCACTTCGGCGCAACGGCGGTCGGGCAGGGGGAAGACGGAACTTGTCTCAAAAGACAACGCGGCCCCTCCTCGAGGTCAGGGGTTTGACCAAGCGGTTCGGCGGGCTGGTGGCGGTCCGGGACCTCAGTCTTTCCGTGGAAGCGGGCGAAGTCCTCGGGATCGTCGGCCCCAACGGGGCGGGCAAGACCACGTTGTTCGAAGTGATCTCGGGCTTCCAGCCGCCGTCTTCGGGGGAGGTGCGCCTGGAGGCAAGGCGGCTCAACGGTCTCCGTCCGGATGAGCGCTGCCGTCTCGGCATCGGGAGGACCTTCCAGTTGGAGAAGACGTTCAGGCGCCTGACGATCCGGGAGAACGTCATGATGGGGGCCTTCGCCCGCCAAAAGGATGCGCGCCGCGCCCGAAAGCTCGCGGACCAGGTCCTGGAGGAGGTGGGTCTGTCCGCAAAGGCGGATTTGACGGCGGGGGGGCTCACACCGATGGAGCGCAAACGGCTGGAGATTGGGCGCGCCGTCGCCACCCAACCCAAGGTCATGCTGCTGGATGAGTGCATGGCGGGCCTTCGGCCGGGCGAAGTGGATGAAAGCGTGGACCTCATCCGGCGGTTGAACCGGGAACGGGGGATGACCTTCCTGGTGATCGAACACGTCATGCGGGCGGTGATGTCCCTGTCCGGCCGCATCCTCGTGATGCACCATGGGGAGAGGATCGCCCTGGGCAAGCCGGAGGACGTTGTCCGGGACGCCCTGGTGGTGGAGGCCTTCCTGGGAGAGGCTCCTATTGCTCACGATTGAGGGGCTTTGCGCGGGCTATGGGGAGAACCAGGTCCTTCACCGCGTCTCCCTTCGGGTCGAGGAAGGGCGTGTGATCTCCCTGGTCGGCGGCAACGGCGCGGGAAAGACCACCCTGGTCAACGCCGTCTCCGGTTTAGTGAAACCGTCCGCCGGAAGGGTCGTATTCGATGGAGAGGATCTTCTTCCCCTCAAGCCATACGAGGTTGTCGGGCGGGGGGTGGTGCAGGTTCCGGAAGGGCGGAGGCTCTTTGCGCACATGGACGTGCGCGAGAATTTGCTCCTCGGTTCCAGCACGCCCAGGTCCAGGGCGCAGCGGGACGTGTCGTTGAAGGAAGTCCACCATCTGTTTCCCGTCCTGCGGGAGCGGGCGGGCCAGTTGGCGGGTACCCTGTCGGGGGGTGAGCAGCAGATGGTGGCCATCGGGCGCGCGCTGATGACGAGGCCCCGCCTGCTGATCTTCGACGAACCCTCTCTCGGGCTCGCCCCCAGGGTGGTTTCGGAAGTGTTCGGCGTCATCGAGGGCCTCCGGAACCTGGGCCTCGCCATCCTGCTCATCGAGCAGAACGTCAGGCATTCTCTCGGCATCAGTCAGTACGGCTACGTCCTCGAGAGCGGGCGCATCGTCCTGGAAGGAGAAGCGGCGCAGCTGCTCAAGGACGAACACATCCGAAGGGCGTATCTGGGCATGTAGGGAGTTCTCCGGGAAGTCTCCCTCCGCCTGCCGTTCTCTGAGCTGATGCCCCGATCTCCGCTCGGGACGGCGTCCCATCGCTCAGATCGGGGCTACGATTTTCTTCGCGCCGGCGTAGCCGCGATTTGAGCGAAGCGGAAATCGCGGCCTTTGGCTTTCTTGCCCCCAGCGGACGAAAACTGGGTATAGGTCAGCGCGGGTCTCTATTGACAGGCGCCAAAGAGAAAAGGGAGAATTTTTAAGATTCCCTTCTGTTTGCAATGGTGTAGAAGCTCGAAATCGGTAGGGGGGCATGGGCGGGGGTGTTGGAGCGCAATCCCGCAGGCATGCCTTCAAAGAAGGGCAGTTCCAGGGGGAGACAAATCGATGAAAAAACTGCGTAACGTCTTGGGACTCGCGACCGCATTGGCCTATCTCGCTGTCATCCCTTGGGGGGCGTCTTTGACGGAAGAGGCGTCGGCGGCTGAAAAGGTCGTCTTCCAGTTCGACTGGGTTCCCTACGGAAAGTACGCCGGGTACTACGCCGCCAAGGAGAAAGGACTGTACAAGGCCGCCGGCCTCGACGTGACCTTCGAGCGGGGCTACGGCGGAGCCAGCCCTTCGGTGGCCGCCGGGAAGCACGATTACGGCATCGACGGGATGGGCTCCGTCGTCATCGCCCGCAGCAAGAACATTCCCGTCAAGATGGTCTCCGTTTGGCACGAGCGCGGGATGTACACCCTCTTCATGCTCAAGAGCTCGGGCATCCGGACCCCCAAAGACCTGGAGGGGAAGAACATCGGAATGGCGATCGGCGACGTCGTCCACCGGAACTTTCCCGTATTTGCTCAGGCCGTGGGCCTGAAGAAGTGGACCTTTGTCCCCCTGCGGCCGGCCGCCAAGAACCCGAGCCTGCTGGCCAAGAAGGTGGACGCCATCGGCACGTTCACCACGGTGGGCATTCCCTTAAGGCTCCAGGCGAAGAAGATGGGCGACGGCATCGTGGAGTTCCTGTGGAGCGACTTCGGCATCCGGCTGCCCACCGACGGCATCGTGACCCGCGACAAGACCATCGCGGAAAAACCCGGCCAGATAAAACGCTTTCTCTCCGCCACCCTCAAGGGCAATGC
>JBHIBA010000213.1:0-8105 GCA_046758845.1 Nitrospinota bacterium | reverse complement strand
TCACCTCGGCGTCGGACTCGATAGCCTCCCGCAAGGCCGCCTCGTCATGGGCGGGTACGTAGTATTTGATTTTTGGAAATTTCATCGTTTCCTCGACTTTTGTTGCCCCCTGTATTTCTCTCCTTCTTCTCCCACTATCTTCTTAATATCTGCCCCTGTCTTCTTGAAAAACTTTCTTGACACTTCTCTAATCACCTCGTGTGCAAGACAATAACTTGAAATAATGTTCTTCCCCTGCGCGGCTAACCGTGCTGGAACTCGCGATGAGGACGAGCCCTTCCGTCCAGTCCGCAAAGTCCAACGCAAACCGTTGCGCAATGGCGCCCCCCATGGAAAATCCCACCAACCAGACGGGACCGGTTTCCGTCGCGCTGAGCACCTGCGCCAGATCATCCGCCATCTGCCGCACCGTCCCATCGGCGGCTCCAGTCGGACTGGCCCCGAATCCCCTTGCGTCATAGGCAATAACATCCACGGACCGCTCCAAGAAAGCTACCAGCCTCCTCCACGCCTGGCGCGTCTCAGACAGCCCATGGATCAGGACAGCGGTCCCCCTGCGGCTCAACCCGGCCATCCTCCCCAAACCTCTTCCCGCCGAACGGACGGCGGGCGCTCCACCTGCGCATGCCCCGGACGGCCGTTCAGGATCTCCACACGCCTCAGGGTTAGCGGCGTCGCATTCTGGTTATATTGATCAAAGGAAATCGAACCCAAGGGTGTCCAGTACGAACTCATCCGGCGTGCTCGCCAAAGACTACAAAGTACGAAGCATCGACCTCACTGGGGGTGAGGCGAACGGGGAACGGGACGAAATCCGCGGTAACCAGAGGTGGCAGTTCCTCCACGATTTCGCCGCAAACGTTCTCGATTCCAGCCTTAAGCGCGCTCCGTTGGAGGCAGATCCCGCCGACAATACGCTTCGTTCTGATTCTTACTGCTGTAGCGGCGATTCCTTCAGGGGCTTGATGATTCCTTCATAGAGCGCCTCCATGCGTTCCCTCCTCCCGCCGGCCCGGAACGCGAGTGTTACGCCGTCGAGTCCCAGCGTCCGGAGCTTCCGTATTCTCTCCAGGCACTCGTCAGACGACCCAACAATGGCCAGGTAGCTGACGAGCTCAGGCGAAACAACCTCCCGTGGCCCGCGTGCCGGGACATGTGCTCAAGGCGGTTGTAGGCCTCCCCCGCACGTTCGATGTCCTGCTTAAAGGGACGAAGGAACTCGGGAAGCTCCCGCCATTCATTGAACGTCTCAGCCTGAGATGCAACCCAATGACGCACGTCGGCGATTGCCTGCTCACGATCATCGGACATCGCTATCGTTGCCCAGAGATCTAGCTTGATATCCTCGAGGCGCCACCCAACCTCTTCCGCCCCACGCTGTATGTGATCGATTTGGTAGATTAGCCAGCCGCGACCGGCCGGGTCTGCGAATCATGAACATGAATACAACGAGAATTTCCGACTTCAGACCTTGACGGAGGCATGCCCCGTCCCCATAGTCTTGTGACCGAATACAACTCCCTTCACGCGGCTTGTCAACAGCATTTCGACCCCCCAAACAGACGCCCAGCCTCCCACAGGTCCTGGACGGCCTTCGTCGCGTCCCAACAGGCGGGGGTACCGCTTTACCGGACAAGCATCTTTCGGACGACTTCTGGCTAGTCAGAGCAGTGCCACCAGCATTGGCGTCCCCAGGGGGATTCGAACCCCCGTTGCCGCCGTGAAAGGGCGGTGTCCTAGGCCAGGCTAGACGATGGGGACTTTCGGAGAGGGGTCCGTGCGCAAGAAGAATTATCGGATACTGGTGAGCCGCCCAGGACTCGAACCTGGCACTCCCTGCTTAAAAGGCAGGTGCTCTACCTGATGAGCTAGCGGCTCACTGATGGGTGCCGGATCGAGACGCTCCATCTGCTTGCCCTCCATATATAGCGGGTCGCATTCGGGTGTCAAGAGGGGGTTGTCCGGCTCCGTTCCCCTTCTGAGAAGGGATTGTTTCGCACGCTGAACGCACTGGCTTCAAGACACAAACGGCCGTTCCACGACCAAGGCTGGCAGCCGCTGACTCCGGATTTCGGTTTCGAGGGCTTGGCCAGGGGTGGAGGATTTTCGGTGCACGTAACCTAGAGCCACGACCCTCCCCAGAGAGGGTGACAGTGTCGAGCTTGTTACATGGCCCACCTTCTTGCCGCTCTCGAAGAGAGGAGCGCCGAGGGCGGGGGGGGTGTCTCCCTCAATGCGGATCCCCACCAGATGGCGATTCACGTGTCCCAAGGATTCAATCTTCGCAATCACTTCCTGGCCCACGTAACAACCTTTGTCAAAATCGATGGCGTTCAGAATACCGGCTTCCATGGGGTTCACCGACTCGTCCATGTCCGCTCCGAAGCGAGGCATCCCCGCCTCCAGTCTAAGCGTCTCAAGAGTCAAAAACCCCGATGGGTGAACGCTCTCGAAGGCCTCCCACAGGGAGGACAACCTTGGGGCTGGAACGATCAGGTCGATGGCCGCGGGGCCCAGGCGATCCGTTGTGGCGGCGACTGTCTTCGTCCCGATCCATTCGAATTCCAGGCATTCGTGCGTCGCGCCGAAAGGGGGCGCCACGCCCAAGATTTCCCGGACGGTTTCCTGGCATTTGGGTCCGACCAGGGTCAGCATCCCCAGGTCTTTTGTCTCATCGGTGATCTCGCAGTCATAGCCCAGGTTAAACTTGTCCAGCTGGGAAAAGGCCGCCTGTTGGCATCGAGCCTCGGCGTCGAGAAGAACAGACTCCGCCAGGATGGACACGCGAAAGTCCGCCACCATCTTTCCCGTCGCAAGTAGCAAGGCTGCATAGGTCCCTTTTCCGGGCGGGAGAGATTGGACCTCATTGGTGAGAATGTTCTGAAGGAATTTCTTCCTGTCATTCCCGACCACCCGGAGCTTGGCGCGGTGAGAGCGGTCTGTTCGAACGACGCATTTCCGGGCGGCCCAGTATTCCGCCTGAGGGTCTCCATAATGGGCGGGAATATTCCACCCGTCCCAATCGCCCATGACGGGGCCCAAGCCGATGTGTGCATCGTGGATTGGCGATTGCAAGGCGCTCACCTTTGAACCAGTTGGATCGCTTGTCAAAACGCAGCGATCTTCTTCGGTCTGGCCTTCTATACTCATAGAGAGAGCGGGATCGGAAGCCCTCCCCTTCGACAACGACGTCTATTTGCCAGTTTACAACACAAGGAACAAGAAAAACGAGGCGCCCTTAAAGGGTTGTTTTTCAGAAAATCAGGGATCGTTGATCCGTCCTCGAACCCCCAAAGCCGGAGTGTGCTGCACCTTTTGGCACACCGCAGACAGAGGCTCTCTGGTCGCCTTGACAGTTGGGTTGAGGGAGAACCTTCGCGGGAAGATTAGGTGAAATCTTGTCCATCGTTGACGCGGAAAGGGGTTGCACTTAAATTAATCGGCTGTGGGATTGCCCCCGCGGGGGTCTCTGACGGGAAGTCCTTTCGGGTCTGTCAGAGAAGGGTATCGTTCCCTGGTGTCTTGGCGAATAAGCAGACTCCTAAGCCGGCGTAGCTCAGGGGTAGAGCAACTGATTCGTAATCAGTAGGTCGGAGGTTCAATTCCTCTCGCCGGCTCCAAGAAATTCAAAGGGTTGGCTACCGTGAGGGGCCGGCCCTTTTTGTTTTTGTGCGCGAATTTGTGCACGAATGAAGAAAAATTCTTGATTTGACGGGTCCTTCCTACCCTCCAAGGATTGAAGGTCAGGCATGTTCCGAATTTCGCTAGCGTCAGAGAGCGAAACTTGGTTGCAGGGGGCAGTTAAACGGGTGGAATTTCGTGGTGGGAATGAGCGTCAGCGCTTACGCGCGCCATCGAGGATGCAGCCGAACGGCCGTCCAGAAGGCGATATCGTCAGGAAGAATCTTTCTTGATCCTGACGGGAAGATTGATCCCAAGAAGGCGGATCAAAAGTGGGCCAAAAGCACGAGTCTGATTCATGGCGGCAAGAGGGGAGAGAAGGGGCAGGGCAATGGACCCGCGGACGAGTCCCGTTCGACGACATTTAATGAGGCGAGGACGGCGCACGAGGTCTTCAAGGCCCGCCTGGCGCGGTTGGAATTCGAGGAGCGCAAAGGGAAGCTAATCGAATGGGAAAAGGTCGAACGAACGATATTTCGGCTTGCACGGGAGGAACGGGATAGCTGGTTGAACTGGCCCGCCAGGGTCTCGGCTCTGATGGCGGCGGAGATTGGGGTGGATGCCAACAAAATGCACGGTGTCCTGGAGCGCAGCGTTCGCGAGCATCTGGCGGAGCTTTCAGAGATCAAACTCGAAGGCCGCATGAGACGAAAAGGCGGGTGATGGAGCAGTTTGAGACAAAGATGGTGAGGGTCAAGGACCTGAATCCGGCGCCCTATAATCCGCGGCGAATCTCTCAAGAGATGCTGGAGGCCTCGGCCGAGTCGATCCGGATTCATGGATTCGTCGAGCCGATTGTCGCTGACCGTAGAGGTTGGGAGCCGAAACGGAAACGGCTCGTCGTCGTGGGCGGCCATCAGCGGCTGAACCTGGAGGTCTATCCCTATCTGCCGAGGGCACAGGTCAAGACCACGTCCCCCAAGGCGTACCTGGACCTGCTCGCGGGGGTCCGGCCGTGAGCGAAAGCCCACAAGTCCTTCTGGTCCATTACCTCAGGGCGCTGAGGTTGCCGACGTTTCTTCGGGAATACGGCAAGGTCGCCCGCCAGTGCGCCGCCGAGGGAGTCGACCAGGTACGCTTCCTGCTGCGCCTGTCCGAGCTTGAGTTGATTGATCGGGAGAGGCGGATGGTGGAGCGGCGGATCAAGGCGGCGCGCTTTCCGACCGTGAAGAGCCTGGAGAGCTTCGACTTCCTGGCTCTGCCCTCTCTCAACAAGATGCTGGTTGTGGAGCTGGCGAGGTGCGAGTACATTGACCGGCGCCAGAACGTGATTGCCCTGGGCAACAGCTGCACGGGCAAGACCCACATCGCCCTGGAGCTTGGGTTGGCTGCCTGCCAGAAGGGATTGTCCGTGGGCTTCACGACTGCCGCGGCCCTGGTGAATGAGCTCCTGGAAGCGCGCGACGAAAAGCGCCTGCTGCGCCTGCAGAAGCAGCTGGCCGGCTACAAACTTCTGATCATCGATGAACTGGGCTTCGTGCCCCTGTCCAAGACCGGGGCCGAATTGCTGTTCGAGGTCTTCAGCCAGCGCTACGAGCGTGGATCCGTTCTGGTGACCAGCAACCTGCCCTTCGACGAGTGGACCGAGGTCTTCGGCTCAGAGCGTCTCACCGGCGCCCTGCTCGACCGCCTGACCCATCGTCTCCACATTCTGGAGATCAACGGCGAGAGCTATCGGCTCAAACAAAGCAGGAAACGGACCCCCCACAAACAATCAGTGCCTCAAGATTCCGCCCCAATGGAGTGAGGACACAAGGCAACAAGGGGACCCGCGGGCCCCCTTCTTCAAACACCAGGGGGTACACTCTTAAGCCGCCACACCGGTACACTTTTACACCGCCCTTGACAGATAACGGGGGTGAGTCTGAGACATCGTGAACACCTCCTTTACTCCCAAATCATCAGGTGTCCACCAAACCGGGTCAACTCCAAGATTTGGCCGCGTCATGTGAGCTGAAGCAATCGCTCGGCATTCTTGTGAAATATCTTCTCCTTGTCTTCATTCGGGATGTCCAGTTTTTCAATGGACTGAATGGCCCGTTCAACTGACCAGAAAGGATAGTCCGTAGCAAAGAGGATCTTGTCGACTCCCTGGAATTCATGCGCAAGCTTTAAGGCCGGCGGGTGCAGCGAGACTGTGTCGACATACACATTTCGAAAATAGTGGCTCGGTGCTTCACGGATATTCGCCCGGCTTCCTTGGATATTGCCTGAACTCGTATCAATGCGGCCCATGACGTAAGGGAGAACGCTTCCCAGGTGAGGAAGGACGAACGTGATTTCCGGATACCCTTCCAGAATACCGCTGAAGATCAGCCGGCACATGGCCAGACTCGTATCCATGAGAAAGCCGATTACCTGAATGAGCTCATAATCCTGCATATGTTCCCCGCCCAATGGATACGTGGGATGTAGAAAGAGGGGAACTCTCAATTCCCGAACACGGTCGTAGAACGGAAGAAAGGCCGGGTCGTCCAGCGGACGGCCATTGATGTTGGAAAAAAGACTGACGCCCTTGAACCCCAGTTCATTGATGGAGCGGTCAAGCTCCAGGATGGCTTGGTCCACATCCTGAAGTGGAAGCTCAGCCAGTGCCAGAAACCTATCCGGCCGGGCGGTCACGACCTTCGCCAACGCATCGTTTTCCTGGCGGGCCAGGCGGATTCCCAGCTCAGCCTCGAACCGACAGGTTCCGGGAACGTTTACGCTCAGCAGGCCGACATCGATCCCGTTGGCGTCCATCATGCGCAGCTTGGTCTCGATGTCCGTCATGGTCCCGGTGATCGGAAATCCCAGCCCCGGGGCTGTGACCAGATACGGTGTTCCGTTCAGTTGCTCGAGGGTCGGGTACCCCGACCGGCCATCCAGCGCCTGTAAATAGGGGGTAGAAAGATAATGGCATTGGCAATCGATGATCATCTGATGCTCCCTCGAGTGCAGGCGTGTCCCAGGTGTTTTTAGATTGTCCGGTCATCTCGCGGCGCTCAGACCTGCCCTACGAAGCCGCGCTTGGGCGTCGGCTGACCAGGGACAATCGGGACACTATCCTTCCTTTCATTTGCGACGCCGGCGGAACTACATTAGCCCCCCTTGGGTTTCCTTACGACAACATGGCCCAAATCCTGATGCAGCTCGTTTCGCGTAGACAGCGCGTTCGTAGCGCGCACCCGGAAAAAGGTTTCAATTGGATGTAGAACGTTCCGACAATTTTCCCGCATGATAGGGAGCTTCACGCAGACGCGTTCCCGAACCGATCGGTAAACAGGATTTCATCGGTCTCTTTTCTGGAGCGCGGTGCGGTTTCCGCCTTTTGAAGAGATGCAGGGAGATCCTCCGTCCGGCCCGGGTGCCCCACGGCGATCATCGCCACCGCGCGGTAGGGGTCGGGAATGTCCAGTGCTTTCTTGATGTCATCTTCCTTCCAGCCGACGGTCGCATGGATGGTCACCCCCATGGCGCATCCTTGGAGCAGAATGTTTTCCACTCCCATTCCGCAGTCCAATAGGTATTGAGGCCGGCCGTCGGGATGGGCTTGCTCCTCGGGATTTCCAACAACGACGATAAGGACGGGCGCCTTGGGCATCCATTGCTTGTTCCAGTCGCTCATGGATTCGTGCAGCGCCTTCTGAATCTCCTTGTCCTTGACAACCACAAGACGCCAGGGCTGCTTATTATAAGAAGATGGGGCCCAGCGAAATGCCTCAACGAGCGCGTCCAACGTTTCTTGGTCAACGGGCTTATCGGGATCGATAGCCCGGGGGCTTTTGCGACCGCGGAGAAGTTCGTGAATTTCCATTCCTACCTCCTTCTTGTGAGCGGTAGATGCGGCTTCCCGCAGGCGGGAAGGTGAGTCGTTTCCTGCAACGATTTATGCGTCCTCAACAAACCGGAGATTCTACCGAAGAGGACGCAAACAGTTCAAGGGTTGTTCCCATACCCCGGCGCGCTTTCCCGGGACTCCACATACGAATCGGCTTGACGCAAACCCCCGCGTGGCCCTCTTATAAGCGCAATATCGCGGCGATGTTCCCTCCGAGAATCCCTTCAATCTCTTCGTCCGGCAGGTCGAGCGCTCTGATTCCTTCAATGTGTGCACGAATGTCCGCCCCATTGTGCATCTCTTGGGGGTAATCGGTCCCCAGGCACAGCCTTCGAGGGCGCACAGTCAAAAGCGCCGCTCGGGTGGCGGGCATCCAGCCCGCGAATCCAGCCGTGTCGAAATACAGTTTTCCAAACAATTCTTCAAAAGGGCCTTCGAGACCCAGGGCCTCCCGTTCCAAAGGCGGCAGGGGGAGGAGTTCCCGATCCTTGGGAATCTTGGCCCACTCGGGCTTGTAGGACATCTGAATCCGTCCCTTGAGAAAGGGTGTCGCGCCGCCGTGGTGCGGCATCACGAAAAGCAGGTCGGGGAAATGGGAGAGGAC
>JBHIBA010000212.1:0-8107 GCA_046758845.1 Nitrospinota bacterium | reverse complement strand
AGTGCCCAAAAAGGTCCCCCTGGGATTTTCTCTTATTCCGGAGGGAATGTCCCATATGCTTCTGAAC
The DNA here is from genome assembly GCA_046758845.1 of Nitrospinota bacterium. Taxonomy (GTDB): domain Bacteria; phylum UBA8248; class UBA8248; order JACPRG01; genus JBHIBA01. The sequence continues at coordinate 8,040 of JBHIBA010000212.1, read as the reverse complement.
CGGTTAAGTTCCGGCGGCGTTTCGGATCTCTTCCGCCCGGGGGTCCAACTCTCGCGGGCAATGCAAGCTCTCTCTTTTCGCCCGGATATCCGTTCCTCACGGTAAACGGTACATGAGCGGAAAGTCTGGACATGAGCTTCCCGCCAAATATCATCGTATACTAGAAATCCCAGAGAGTTGCTGGTCCCATAGGGGAAATGAAAATCAGGGGCCAAGGCGGCCCAGGACGTCTCTCGGTTGGCTTTGCATTAAGTCCAAGGAACCACATGCAAGTCCGAATCCAAAGCGTCTTCATGCGAGGCGGGACGAGCAAGGGACTTTTCTTTCGTGAGAAGGATCTCCCGCGGGACCCCGCTTTTCGGGATGCCATCCTTCTTCGAGTGATGGGAAGTCCCGATCCCCGGCAAATCGACGGTCTGGGGTCCGGCTTCTCCAGCGCCAGTAAGGTGGCCATCGTCGCGCCCCCTGAGGAGGCCGGGGGGCCGGTGCGCTACACCTTCGCCCAGGTGAGCGTCACATCGGCTGTGGTCGACTACCGGGGGAACTGTGGCAACCTCTCCGCTGCGGTGGGACCCTTCGCCATTGACGAAGGGATGGTCGAGGCAATCGAGCCCGCCACTCCGGTGAAGATTCTCAACACGAACACCGGCAAGACCCTCCTGGCCGAGGTGCCCGTTCGGGGCGGCCGGGCCCTGGAGGAAGGAGACTGTTCCATCGCAGGCGTTCCCGGAACCGGAGCCCCCATTGACCTCCGCTTTGAGGACCCGGGGGGCGCCGTGACGGGGTCGCTTCTTCCCACGGGCAATCGACAGGAGCGCATGACCGTTCCCGGCCACGGGGTTCTGGATGTCTCGATTGTGGACGCCGGCAATCCCGCCGTCTTCATCCGGACGGAAGGCCTCGGGCTGACCGGAGCCGAATCTCCAGCCCAGATCGACGCCGACGAGAAGCTCCTGAAGACACTGGAGCAGGTCCGGGGACTCGCCGCCGAACGCTGCGGATTCGTAGCGGAAGCCGGCGAAGCGGCGAAGCGGTCCCCCGCCGTTCCGAAAGTGGCCCTGGTCTCGCCCCCCCCTTCGGAGGCCGGTGAGGTCCACCTGCGCGCCACGATTCTCTCCATGGGCAGGGCGCACAAGGCCTACGCTCTCACCGGCGCGATTGCCACCGCAGTGGCGGCGAAAATCCAAGGAACTGTGGTGCATACGGTCAGCCGGAAGGCGGAGGGTCGGGACGTGACGTTCAGACACCCATCTGGTCTCATCAGCGTCCAAGTGGAGATACAGGACGGTCCGACAGGCCCCTGGGTTCAATGGGTCAAAACCGTCCGAACCGCACGGCGTTTGATGGACGGCAGGGTTCTCGTCCCGAAAACGCTTTGGAAAGAGCAACTACCGGCAAGAGAGGTCGCCGTCGGTCCAATCCCCGAGCAAAGAGCCTGAAGAAACGCATCCCCCGGGCCGGAAAACTCAAGAAGATGGCGATTAAGGAACATCCTGGAGAGCGGATTCGGCGCTTGTTGGCGGAGCCCGGGATACTCATCGTCCCCGGGGCCTACGACGCCCTCACGGCCAGGCTGATCGAGGACGCCGGTTTCCCCCTCGTCTACGCCACAGGAGCGGGGATCTCCAATAGCCAACTCGGCCTGGCCGACAAGGGGCTCCTCAGCTTCGGAGAGATTGTCCAGCAGGCGGGCCGGATAGTGGAAGCGACGGACCTGCCGGTCATCGTCGATGCGGACACGGGGTACGGCGGCCCCGCGAACGTCATCCGCACCGTCAAGTCGTTCAGCCGCGCGGGTGTCGGGGGAATTCAGCTTGAAGACCAGGTTTTCCCCAAGCGGTGCGGGCACTTCGAGGGAAAAGAGGTCGTCCCCACGGAAGAAATGGTGGGAAAGATCCAAGCGGCCCTGGACGCCCGGGAGGACGAAGCGTTGGTGATCATCGCCCGGACGGATGCGCGGGAGAACCTGGGCCTGGAGGCCGCATTGGAGCGGGCGCGGGCCTACGCCGACGCGGGCGCGGACCTCACCTTCGTCGAAGCCCCGCTCACGCGGGAGGAGATGGCGCGAATCCCCCGGGAGGTTCCCGCCCCCCAGGTGGCCAACATGGTCGAAGGCGGTCAGACGCCGCTGCTGCCCCCCGGGGAGCTTGAAGAGCTGGGGTACAAGCTGGTCCTGTACGCCAACTGTGCGTTGCGGGCGGGCGTCAAGGCGATACAGCACATCCTACGCGTCCTGAACGAAGAAGGGACCACGGCCGGGCACCTGGAATCGCTCATCACCATGCAGGAGAGAAACCGCCTGACGAAGCTCAAGGAGATCAGCGAGTGGGAGAGGAAATACGGACCAGCGCCAGAGGAGATGGGCCGTCGCGGCAAATGAATCATTGAAATTGTTTCGTCGTCAATTGACCGCTCAGGGGGGTCGCTTAAGGGCAGGGCCGCGAGGTTTTCCATGGCAGGCGCCGCTCAGGTCCTGCGTTTTATGGGTTCAAAAAGCTGTTGACAGGCCCGTTGCAAAGGGGTGCAATCGGTCCAAGCGGCCACAAATGGGCAGCATGTCTCTGTCCGGAGTTGAAATGGGAAATTCCGGTTAGAGGGACCGTGCAGAATGCTTTTAAGGGAAGGGGGGGACGATGAGGAGTCGGAGGCTTTCTAGGGCGTTCTTGGGTGTATTCCTGGCTTTTGCGATGGCGGTCGGCTTTCTGGCGGGCCCCGCGGCGGCGGCCAAAAAGATCCGCGTCGCCTACGGGAGCGAGGGCCCGATCAATGACAACGGCTGGTACGAGGGGGGATACAAGGCGGCCTTGAAACTCAAGGAAGAGCCCGGCGTCAATGAGGTCACCTTCCAAGAGCGTGTCCAGCCCCCCGACCTGGAGGGGGTCCTGCGCCGATGGGCCCTGGCCGGGTATAACATCATCTTCGGGCACGGGTTCGAGTGGGGGGAACCTGCCCTGAAAGTGGCCTCCAGCTTCCCGGACACCCTCTTTGCAATCGCGGGGTTCTTTAAGACGGAAGGCCATCCCAACGTCATCACCTATCTGGTCGAGGCCCACGAGACCGGCTACCTGGGCGGCGTCCTGGCCACCCAGATGAGCAAGACAAAGAAGATCGGCATCATCGGCGGGTTTCCGGTCCCTCCCCAGATCGCCGAAGTGAACGGCTACAAGCTGGGCGCCCGTTCCGTGGACCCCAAGGTCAAGGTCGTCCACGTATTCACCAACGACTGGTTCGACGCCTCCAAGGCCAAAGAGGCCACCATCGCCATGATTGACCAAGGGGTGGACGTTGTCCAGGTAATCGCCAGCCCCATGGGCTTCGGCGGGATCAAGGCCGCGGAGGAGAGGGGCAAATTCGCCATAGGGATCTACAGAGACCTGAACTGGATGGCGCCCGACACTATCATCAGCAGCGCCATCTTCGTCTGGCACACCGCCATGAAGCAGATCATCCTCGACATGAGGGAGGGAAAGGTTAAGAAGCTCTACCTGGTGGGTGTGCCGGAAGGCGGCGCCAAAATGGCGCCCTTCAACAAGAAGGTCCCTCCGGAGGTCGCCAAGAAGGTGCAGGCCATCGAGGCGGACATAAGGAGCGGAAAGGTCAAGGTGCCGAATCTATCAGAAAAGCTGATTGATTAAGTCCGGATGCGATCGAAGTTGAGGAGGTCCCGGACCCGAATCGATCATGAGCCCTCGCCTGGCTATGCGCCCGCCCTTTGGCTTTGTTCCTGGATCAAGGCATGCAGTCTCGCCGGCGTCACGGGAGACTCCTGAATTCGGATGCCCAGCGGCTTCAGGGCGTCCTCAATCGCCGAAACGACGGCGGCGATCGAGCCGATGGTTCCACCTTCTCCGGCGCCCTTGACGCCGGCCGGATTGTTGGGACAAGGGGATTCCAAATGGACGGTCTCCATGGGTGGAATGTCGGTGGAGAGAGGCAGGAGATAGTCCAGGAAAGTCGAGGCCAGGGGGGTTCCGTTCTCATCGAAGGCCAGCTCTTCAATGAGGGCATCTCCGATCCCGTGAGCCACGCCGCCGTGAACCTGGCCGTCCACCAGCAGAGGGTTGATGATCTTGCCGCAGTCGTGGCCGGCAACGTAACGAAGGACCTTCACGAACCCGGTCTCCGGGTCCACTTCGACGACGGCCACATGGGCCCCGTAAGCGAACGCCGGTGCGGGCGGCCTGAAATACTCTTCCGACTCAAGGCCCGGTTTCGTCCCCGGGGGGAGACTCTTGCCCGGCGCGCCGACCATGGAGAACCGGGCGAGCTCGCCCAGGCCGATGGAACGCTCCGGCGCCCCTTTGACAAAAACCTTTCCCTCCTCCATCGTCAGATCTTCCCGTCCTGCCTCTAACCGTTCGGCCGCCAAGGATAAGGCTTTCTCGCGTATGCTCCGGGCCGCCAGGAGAATGGCCGAAGTGGCGTTGACCGCGCTCCGGCTGCCGAAGGTCCCAATGCCGTAGGAGATGTGGGTGGTGTCCCCCGTGATGACTTTCACGTCTTCCGGCGAAACGCTCATCGCATCGGCGGCCACCTGGGTGAAGGTCGTCACGTGACCCTGCCCCTGGGGGCTGGCGCCGGTTGCTACGGCGACCTTCCCGCTCGGCTCAACGCGTATCCTCGCGCCCTCGAAGGGTCCACTGCCCGTCATCTCGATGTTGCAGGCGACGCCGACGCCGATGAGCCTCCCCCCCTCCGTGCGGCGCTCCTGGTTCCGCAGGGAGTCATAATCGGCTTTCTCGAGCGTGCGGCGGAGCAGCTCCGGGTAGTCGCCGCTGTCGTAGGTCATCGGCCCCCCCCAGGTGGGCAATCCGACGACGTAGGGCATCTCCTCCGGCTGAACGAGATTCCGGAACCGCACCTGCGCTCCGTCCAGCCCCAACGCGTACGCAATTCGATCCATCGTCCGCTCGATGAGAAATGTTCCTTGTGGCCGGCCCGCCCCCCGAACCGGCCCGCAGGGCACGCGGTTTGTGTAAACCACGTCCATCTCCATCGAATAATGGCGGAGCTTATAAAGGCAGGGGGCGTGGGTGATCATGTTCATCTGGGTCAAGACCCCGTACACGGGATAAGCGCCGGTATCGACGACCGACCGGATTTTCAATGCGAGGATCTTCCCTTCATCATCGAATCCAACGGTGACCTCGTGGACCCCTTCGCGCTCCTGGATGCCGGCCTGTATGAATTCGAGCCTGTCCTCGGTCCACTTCACCGAACGGCCGAGCCGCACCGCCAGCCACGGGACGACGAGGTTTTCGGGATAAAAGCTCCCTTTCGGCCCGAAGCCGCCGCCGACGTCGGGCGCGATCACCTCCACAGAATCCTCCGGACGCCCGAGGAGCATGGCGACCCTTTGGCGAAAGGTGTGAGGGGCCTGCGTGGAGGCGTAGATCCGAAGCCGGTCAAATTGCCCTTCGTACTGGGCGAGGATCGCCCGGCACTCCATCGCCCCGGCCGCCCCGCGTTGGATGCGCGGCTCGAAGGTCTCGACGTGCGCGGCCCCGGAAAGGGCCTGGTCGACATCTCCGATTTTCCCTTCCAGGTGAGCCGCCAGGTTATCCCCCAGTTCGTCCTGGACCAGCGGGGCGCCGGGCTCCAGCGCTTGGACGGGATGGCTTGCGGCGGGGAGAACCTCATATTCCACGCGGGCGGCCTCCAGGGCGTCCTCCGCCTCCGCCCGGCTTGCCGCCACAACCACCGCCACCGGCTCCCCATAGAAGCGAACCTTATCTTTGGCCAAGGCTGCCCAACTGTGGCCGCGAATCGCGGGGTTGGGGAGCTGAATGGGGAACGGTTTAGAGACAGGGCCAAGATCCTCTGCGTGAAACGACGCAATGGCCCCGGCGCCGGCGCACCCCGACAGGTCAACGCTGACAATTCGGGCGTGGGCGTAAGGCGACCGTAGGAAGGCCGCGTGAAGGACGTCAGGACAAGGGATGTCATCGACGTAGCGGCCCCCGCCCGTCAAGAGCCGCTTGTCCTCCGTCCGTGGGACTCGCGCCCCGAAAAACCTTGGAATCATTGGTAACTCAAAATTCATCTCTATGCCTTCGCCCTTTCATGAAAAGGTTTCACCGCCCTCCCCGACACCCGAGCTGTCGCCATCGGCAAACCCCACCATCTTACTCGAATGTTCGGAAAGATCCCTATTTAGACATCATAAGCTAAAATGACACGGCGCCGTTCCTTCGGCTCCGTTTCGATAGGAAATTTCCGTCGCGCGCCCCGGATTGAACCGCATGACCCGGGGTGAAGTCAACGAGCCAAAAGCCCGCCGCGTCTTGCGGACTTCGGAAGCGCCCGCCTTCTGCCGGGAAGGGGATATGGGAAGGCATTATCTGACGGGCCGTTCTGTGGTCTATGCAAAAAACGGGATGGTGGCGACCAGCCAGACTTATGCCACATTGGCGGGTCTCGACATCCTGCGGGAAGGGGGAAACGCCATCGACGCCGCCGTGGCTGCGGCGGCCGTGCAGCATGTTGTCGAGCCGCACAACACAGGCATCGGCGGCGACATGTTCGCCCTGTTCTGGTGGGCGCGGACGGGCGATCTCAAGGGGCTGAATGCCAGCGGCCGGGCCCCCGGCGCGGCGACGATCGAAGAGCTCCGCCGCCGCGGCCATCGCCAAATGCCCATCGAACACGTCCACGCCATCACCACACCCGGGGCGCTGGACGGGTGGGCCACCCTCATGGAAAGTTACGGCCGAATGGACCTCTCGCGGGTCCTGGCCCCGGCCATCCGGCTGGCGGAAGAGGGATTTGTCGTCTCTCCCGTCGTCAGCCGGGAATGGGAAGCCTCAGCCGAGAAGCTCTCCCGGGATCAAGACGCAGCGCGCCATTACTTACTGGCGGGGCGGGCCCCCCGCGCGGGCGAGACCTTTCGGAACCCGGCGCTGGCCCAAACCCTTCGAACCGTCGTGGAGGGGGGCAAAGGCGTTCTGTACCAGGGAGAGTTGGGGGAAAAGGTCGTGCGGGCCGTCCGGGAAAAGGACGGCCTTCTGGCGATGGAGGATCTCGCCTCTCACCGCTCGGATTGGGTGGAACCCATCCAAGCGACCTTTCACGGTTATCAGGTCTTCGAGCTCCCGCCGAACGGCCAGGGGATCACGGCTCTCATCGCCCTGAACATCCTGGAGGAATTCGACCTTCCCGCTCTGGGGCACAACTCCGCGGATTACTGCCACCTGGTTCTCGAGGCGATCAAACTGGCCTTCGCCGACCGCAACTACCACGTGACGGACCCGCAAGCGGAAACCGTCCCCACCGAGCGGCTTCTGTCCAAAGCCTATGCAGCCGAGCGAAGGAAGCTCATCGACTCCCGCCGTGCCTTGCCGGAGGTCTCTCCCGGCCGCGTTGCCTCCGGTGACACCGTCTACCTCGCGACGGCCGACGCCGAGGGAAACATGGTCTCCTTCATCAACAGCCTCTATTTTCATTTCGGCTCGGGCGTTTGCGCCGGAGAGACGGGGCTGCTGATGCAGAACCGGGGCACCGGCTTCGTATTGGACGAAAACCATCCCAACCGTCTTCAGCCACACAAGCGGCCCCTGCACACCCTCATCCCCGCGTTCTTGATGAAGGACGGCACGCCCCTTATGGCCTTCGGCGTCATGGGGGGCGACATGCAGCCCCAGGGCCACATTCAGTTCCTGCTGAACCACCTGGTGTTTGGGATGGACATTCAGGAGGCGGTGGAGGCGCCCAGGTTTCGGTTCGTCGGCGGAAACGAAGTCTGGCTGGAGGACCGAATCCCGGCGGCCATTGCCGAGGACCTTGCCCGCCGGGGGCATCAGGCGTATTACCGGGTGGACTCGATCGGCTTCGGGGGGGCGCAGATCATCGCCCGAGACCCCGAAACCGGCGTCTATTCAGGCGCCTCCGAGTCTCGAAAAGACGGCTGCGCACTGGGCTATTAGAGCCACCCCAATCCGCCCCAGCCGACATTCAAGGACGGGTCTAGAGACCTGAAAGTCAATCGCGAGGGAATTCTCTCATCAGGCCTCCCGCCAAGGGGTTCCTTCAATCGAGATCATG
>JBHIBA010000211.1:0-8114 GCA_046758845.1 Nitrospinota bacterium | reverse complement strand
TGGTTGTCTGGGGCCTTGCGATGGCTCCTGTCTTTGCCCGAATGCGCGCCTTGCTACGCAAGGCTCCCGCATTCGGGCAACGGGCCAGTTTCTTGCGGAAGAGGGTTGTGCCACCAGGCGCAACCCTCTTCCGCGAATGAAAAGTTTTGCTGGGGGGGGGGCGCCTTTCAAAAAGCGCCCCCCACAAGAAAGCCGGCACGCGGGTGCCCAAAAAGCGCTTCCCACAAAAAACCGAATTGACAGGCTCCCGGGATGAAAGTATCATCTGGTGACATAATTTTTCCACTCTCAGGAACCCTTCGGGCCGAACTCTTATGGACCAAGAGCTGTCTGTAGAAGAGATGGTGGGCGGTAGGATACGCGACCTCCGCAAGGCGCGCCGCTTTTCCCTCGAGGAGCTTTCCGAGCGGGCGGGGATCTCCAAGAGCGTCTTGTCAAAGATTGAGAACGGCAAAGTCAGCTCCCCCATTTCGACCTATTCGCGCATTTGCTCGGCCTTGAACGTGGCATTGGCGGACATGTTCAGCGACGAGGACGGCGAGGACCCCGTGATCGTCCAGAGGGCGGAAAGGAAGCTGCTCTCCCGTACCGGCACACCGTTCGGCTACACCTACTACTCGCTGGCGCCCAATCGCCTGGGAAGACGGATGGCCCCATTTCTTTTGATTTATCCGCATGACCTGGCGGAAATTCCCACCTTCCACCACGGAGGCGAGGAATTTGTCTTCATCCTGAAGGGGGGGCTGGAGTTCATTTACGGCGACAAGACCCTGACCCTCTCCGAGGGGGACAGCCTCTATATTGACGCTCAGGTGCGGCACGGCGCGCGCGCCATCGGCGGACGGGATTGCGAAGCCCTCGTCATCGGGACCTCGTACCCCTGACGGAGAGCCCAGGACCATGGCGGTTGACTATCACCGGTTTCCCAAGTCCGAGTACGAGAACAGGTGGGAAAACGCCCGGCACAGGATGGCCGAGGCGCGTCTCGACGCCCTGCTCATCACCGAGAAGGCCAACTACGTCTACTTCTGCGGCGCCAACCCGGACTTTTCCTTCTCCCGGCCGACGATCTTCATCCTTCCCCGGTCGGGCGATCCCATCTGCGTCGTTCAGCACTTCTTCAAGGACCTGACCCGCAGAAGCACACACGTACCCGACACGCGAATTTACGACAACCTGGGCGGCGCGCCCGTCGCGATGATCGCCGGCGCCCTCAAGGACCGCGGTCTCACAACGGGAAAGATCGGCTTCGAGCTGGGGTACGAGCAACGCCTCGGGATATCCCTCGAAGACCTCCAGGCGCTCACGAAGGCATTGCCGGGGGCAAGCGTCGCCGACAACTCCCAAGTGGTCTGGGGCTGCCGGATGGTGAAATCCCCCGCGGAGATCGAGCGCCTTCGCCAGGCGGGGCGCATCACGGCAGAGGTCTACGAGGCCCTTATGCCGGCCGTCCGTGCCGGCATGACCGAGGCGGACGTCGTGGACCGGTTCGTGCGGCTGCACCTGGAGCGGGGCGGGGCCTCTCCCTGGTTTCTCATCAACTCAGGCCCCGAGAACTACGACATTGCCTGCGGCGGACCGGCCGACCGGCGACTTGCCAGCGGGGACGTCCTCTGGATGGACGGGGGCTGCTGCGTTGGGGATTACTGGTCGGACTTCACGCGGATGGTTTTCCTGGGCGAACCCTCGCAGGAGCAGCGCCGGGTGTACGACCTGGTCGTCGAGATCACGCGGAAAACCGTCGAGGCCGTCCGGCCCGGCGTGAAGTGCTCCGAGCTCCAGGGCCTGAACGACCGCCTGTGGCGGGAAGCGGGATACGACTACAACGAGATCAACTTCGCCGGGGGCCGCATCGGCCACGGCATGGGGACGATGATCACCGAGCCGCCCCACGTGGCGGCCTATGACCACACCGTCCTGGAACCCGGGATGGTCGTCACCATCGAGCCCGGCTGGATACGCCCGGACGGGTGTTTCCACGTGGAGGACAACGTCCTCGTCACCGGGGACGGCTTCGAAATCCTGAGCCAATGCAGACGCGATTTGGTGGTTGTGTAGCGGTCAGTTCCACAAGTCAGTGCCGTAGCGGTGTAGATGGGGATGAAAGCCTGTATTCTCTGGGGGGGCTTCTTGTAAGACGCCCCCCCAGACCCCCCTTAGAACTTTTGACGGCCCGGCATGCGGGTCGATGACCCACATGGCCGGGCCTGCTTGGGTTGTGTGCGGGGTCGGCTGGGCTTGTGGTTCGTCACCTATTGGTGGCTTTCTTCTTTGGCCGGAGGTCTGCCTGCGGCAGCCGCAGCATCCGGCCAAGGAGCCAAGTTTTCAGCGATAGTGTGCCGCCCTGCAAGGCCGGCACACTATCGCCTAACGAAAGTTTTGCTGGGGGGGGCGGGGGGGCGGACGCACCGCGTCAGGTTTCCGCACTGGCGTGCCTGGTCAATCACATCTCGGAAGGTGAGCGCCAAAGACGCTGTACAGAAGGGAAGGACCCTCAACCGCAGTTCGGCCGGCACGCAAGTGCCCAAAAAGCGCCCCCCGCAGATAAGTGAATTGATCAGCGGGGTCTTTGCGGCGGATCACCTTGCTCGGCAAGCGGCGCAGCGGCCGAACTTTTTGCGATTCACATCGATTTCAAGAACTGGAGGACGCGATGCCTAGCCTAGCCGACCTTGCCGACGAGGTCGTCCGAACGGACGTCTTGATAGCGGGCAGCGAGGGGACCGGCGCCCGGGCGGCCATCGCCGCCCACGACGCGGGGGCGTCAGTGACGGTCGTCACGAAGGGATTCGTGGGAAAAAGCGGAGCCACCCTGACGGCCGACGCCGACATCGACGTGGACAGCCGGTCCTGCATCAAGCTCTTCAACCTGCCCGGCCACCCCGACGACAGCATCCAGGTGTTCTTCGAGGACATGGTCAAGGAGGGAGATTGGCTCAACAACCAGCGGCTCGTGGAAATTCATTGCGAGGAAGCCGGACCGAGAGTGAAGGACCTGGTGGATTGGGGGATCCGCATCGAGCGGCTGACTCACGCCCCCGGCCACCAATATCCCCGGGGCATCTGGATCGAGGGTCCGGAATTCGCGCGGGTCCTCACGCAGGAGCTCCAGAAGCGCCCGGGCATCCGCCTCATCGAGACCTTCATGATGACAGACGTCCTGACCCGGAACGGAAGGTGCGTTGGGGCCATCGGCCTCGATTACCGCCGTGGAAAGGTCATCGCGTTTGAGGCCTCGGCCGTGATTGTGTGCACTGGCGGCGCCATGCGATTGTACCGCTACACGACCGCGCCGGAGGAGCTGACCGGCGACGGCATGGCCGCGGCCTACCGGGCGGGGGCGGAGCTCATGGACATGGAGTTCCCCATGTTCCTGCCGTACATCCTGATCAAGCCGGACGCCGTCAACAGCATCGACTTCCCCTATCTGTTGAGCGCCTACCTGGATGCCAAGGCCCTGAACCGCATGGGTCAGGAGTACATGGTGAAGTGGGACCGGTTGCGAATGGCCTGGAGCACCCGGGACGTGAACGCAATCGCCCAGATGATGGAAGTCCTGGAGGGCCGGGGAAGCCCCAACGACGGGACCTACCTCTCCATCAAGCACATCCCGAAAAACATCCTGGACAGAAGCTCCGAGTGGCTCCCCAAGATGATCAGCAAGTGGCGGTACGGGGCCTTCAAGATGAAGGAATTCCTGCCGGACCTCAGCCAGGACGCCATCGAGTGCGCCCCGGCCTGCCACTTCTGGAACGGGGGGATTCGGATCACCGAACACTGCGAGACGAACGTTCCCGGCCTGTTCGCGGCGGGAGAGGGGACCGGCGGGGTCCACGGCAGCAACCGGGTCTCCGGAAACGCCCTGACGATGACCCAGGTCTGGGGACCGCGGGCGGGCGTAGCGGCGGCCAAGTTCGCCAAGGAGAACGGCCACGAGGAGGCGGACGCGGAGCAGGCCGCAAGTTTCGCCGAGAAGATCTGGGCGCCTTTGAGGCGCAAGTCCGGCGCAAGCCCCATCGAGATCCGAAAGCGGACGCGCGGCTTGAGCCACCTCTACCTGAACGCCGTCCGCGACGGAAACAACCTGAACAATACGCTCAAGGAAATTGGGGATCTGAAAGAGGAGGAAAAGACCGTCTGCACCAAGAACCCGGACCTGAGACAATACAGCATGGAGTGGATCGAAGCCCTGCAGACCGAGAATTTGCTAACCATGATGGAAATGGTCGCGCGGGCCAGCCTGATGAGAGAAGAAAGCCGGGGCGCCATGTTCCGAAGGGACTTCATGGATACGGACGGCGAGAACTGGCTGAAGAGCATCATCATCTCCCAGGACGGGGACCAGATGAACCTGCGGACCGAGCCGGTCGTCGTCACGACGCTGGAATTGCCGCGCAAGGTTTACAAGTACTGGGACGCGGAGTGAAAAACCATGGCGAAGATCTGCACGGTAAAAGTCGAGCGGTATAACCCGGAAGTAGATTCGGAGCCCTATTTGCAGGATTACGAGGTGCCCATCGAGGAAGGGTGGAGCCTCCTCAACGTTCTCGCCTACATCTATGAGGAGCTGGACCCCTCGGTCTGCTATTACGGCTCGTGCCGGGTCGGCAAGTGCGTGGCCTGCCACGTCAAGGTCGATGGGAAAACCCGCCTGGCCTGCACCGAACTGGCCCAGCGCAACGACATGACCCTGCAGCCGCTGCCCACCGTCCGGGAGACCTTCATCCGGGACATGGTCCTGGACTGGTCCAGGGTCCACCCGGCGGGCCGAACCGGGACGAGCGACGACGAAGTGGATTGATACACGATCTATTGAGAGCGGGGGGAAAGAGAGTGCCGCGTACGGCCAAAGGGATAAGTGAAGTCACCGTCTGGCCGGCCCTGGCCCACTACTGGCATCCGGTGGCCTACTCTCATGAAATCACCGACAAGCCCTTCCCCTCCACGGTCCTCGGAGAGCAGATCGTCGTCTGCCGCTTGGGGGAGAAGACCTCCGCTTTCTCCGACCTCTGCATCCACCGGGGGACGCCCATGTCCCTGGGGCGGATCGAGGGGGAGCAAATCGTCTGCGCCTATCACGGCTGGTCGTATGACGCCGAAGGAAAGTGCACCCGGATCCCCTCGATCCCGCCCGACCACCCGATCCCCAAGAAGGCGCGCCTGACGCGCTATCCGGCCCACGACCGCTACGGCATGGTCTGGGTGTGCCTGTCCGATGAGCCCCGCGCGCCCATCCCTGAATACCCGGCCTATGAAGACCTGGAATACCATGTCGTCATCCGGGACAGCGGGATCTGGAAATGCGGCGCCGCGCGGGCCATCGAGAACTTCATCGATCTCGCCCATTTCTCCTGGATCCACGAGGGCATCCTGGGCGACCGGGAGCATACGCTCACTCCGGAGATGATTACCGAAAGGCGCGGCGAAGTCCTCCACTTTCACTGCGACTGCTACCCCGACCGTCTCCACCCGGTGTCCCACCGCCGCAATTACCGCCTGGCCCGCCCCTTCTCCATCTACAACTGGAAAGAGGAGCCGGACGGCAGGCACGAGGTGTTGGTCTTCACCTGCACGCCCCATGCGGAAAGCGAGTGCACCTGGTTCTTCATGATCGCCCGCAACTACGACCCCGATCCGGGAAAGGGAGAAGGGGAAGGGCAAGAGAACCTCTACAAGGTCATCCTGGAGCAGGACCAGGCCATCGTCGAACGCCAGCGGCCGGAGGCCCTCCCCCTGGACCTGACGGAAGAGCTGCACGTCAAAGGACCCGACGCCATCGCCTTAGAGTACCGGCGGTTCCTCGGCGAACTCGGCGTGGATGTCAAGTGAAATCCCCTGGGCCGCGATTGCCGCGCGGGTCGCTTACGCTCGCTCAAGTCGCGGCTACACGCCGATCCAGTAGGCGAGCCCCCTTCGGCTTCGCTCAGAGCCTGCCCTGAGCTTGCCGAAGGGGCAAGCTCTTGCGGGCTCCCGCGACGAGCAAGAAGCGGGAGGGCGCGGCCGGGGTTCCCTGCGCGGGTCCCGGCCGGCAGGCCGTCAGCCGCTGCCGCTCTGCCGAAACGGACTGGACCCCCACCTGAGCAACGGACCTACGGAGGCGGCCCGGATATGATCTACATCCCGGCTTGCCGGATTCCGGAGAGAGACCGATGGCCCCCCTCTTTTTGGCAGAAATCCTGGCGGTAATTGCGGCGATTGCGATGGCGGCGGGGGATGTGTTCGGCCGGTTCGCCATTCGGCATGCGCCCCCTTTCATGGGAGGATTCATGTCGGCCGTCGTGGGGCTGGTCGTGTTCGGAGCCATTTGGCTGGCCATCCCCTCGCAAGTCCCGGTCAACCTGCCCGGCGTCTATTGGTTCCTCTTGGCGGGGATAGTTCACCCGTCTTTCGGATTCATCGTCGTCCTGAAGTCTTTCCAAAGGATCGGAGTCACCCGCACGGCGGCCATCGTGGGAACCTCCCCATTATTCAGCGTGCTCGTCGCGGTCGCCTTCCTCGGAGAGCGGCCGGGGTGGATCGCGGCGGGAGGGACGGGCTTGATCGTTCTCGGGGTCGTCTTCATCAGCCAGGGGCGAGGAGCGAAAGGCCCCATGAGAGGAAAAGACATGGGCTATGCGATCCTCGGAGCATTCCTCTTCGGCATCGTTCCCGTGTTCCGGAAATTGGGGATGAATTACATTCCGTCTGCCATCTTCGGAATGGCCCTTTCCTCACTGGCTGGCATCGTGAGCCTTACAGCCACAGTGCGACTGTTCCCGGCCGGTGAACGGTTCAGCAAACAGCGCAAAGGCGTGGCGCTTTACACCGCATCCGGGGCGATCTTCGCACTCGCCGTCTATCTTTACTTCGTGGCTTTGGAAAAGGGCACGGTGTCCGTTGTCGTGCCCATTCTGTTCACCTATCCGCTGTTCGTCCTGGCCATCGCTTACTTCGTCCTTCGGCAGTTTGAGCGCATCACCCCTCGTGTCGCGTGCGGCGCTGTGCTGACCGTCTTGGGGGTGTTCGTGATCTCAGGGTTCGGCTAAGGGGGCGGCTGAATTTAGCGAATGTCCGGAACTCGCATCCCCAGTCCTTGAGCATTCGCACGAATCGGCTCAAGAGATCCGCTGGAAACATCCAGTTGACATGTGGGGGCAAAAGATTTAGGGTTGTCTTGTCAACATGCTACATCCATTGCCCATCCCTCGACAGAGGAAACAAGAGGATGTCTCCGTCCAGCCTGAAGCCACTCCGCAAGCAGCTTCTCTCGGAAAACGTGGTCGGCGCGATTCGAGCGGCCATCCTCGAAGGCGAGTTGGAATTGGGCACACGACTGGTGGAATCCGAGTTGGCCGAGCGGTTGGGCGTCAGCCGGGGCCCCGTCCGGGAGGCGATCCGTCTTTTGGCGATGGAGGGCCTGGTGGTCATCAACGTTCACCAGGGGACCTTCGTCGCCAAGCCGACTGCGGCCGACGTGAAGGAGATGTACACCCTGCGGGAGGCCTTGGAGGAGTTGGCCCTGCGCCGTTTTGTGGAATTGGCCACGGACATGGAGATCCACTCCCTGGAAGAAAGCGTGGAACGATTGCGGGCCGCCTCCCGGCAGAAGAAGCTCACGCAGCGAGCGGAAGTGGATATGGAGTTCCACAGCCGGCTGTTCCGTCTCGCCCGCCACAAGCGGCTGGCTCAGACGTGGTCCACGCTTGAATCCCAGCTCCGGCTCTGCAGTCTCCTGGAGTTGGAATGGACGCAGGAGAATGCGCACGAAGTCGTGGAGGAACACAGCAAAATCGTCAAGGCCATTAAGGATCGGGACCTGGATTCGGCCCGGCGGCTCATGTCCCGCCACATCAAGAATTCCGCCGCGCTCGTTGTTCGGTCCCTGCCGACGCCGACGGAAGAGAACCCCCCCGCCTGAGTCTCTGCGGGGAGCGCTTTTCGGGCACTGGCGAGCCTGCTTTCTTGCAGGGGGGCGCTTTTTGGGCACTGGCGTGCCGGCCGGACTGCGGTTGGAGCCCTGTCTGCTCAAGGCGAGCGTCTTTGGCGCACACCTTGCGAAGAGTGATCGAGCAGGCTCGCCAGTGCGGAAACCTGACGCGGTGCGTCCGCCCCCCACACCCCCCCGCAAAACTTTC
>JBHIBA010000210.1:0-8125 GCA_046758845.1 Nitrospinota bacterium | reverse complement strand
CGCCTTGCTGCACAAGGCTCCCGCATTCGGCCAATGGGCCAGTTTTAGGCGAAAGGGGGCGGCCTTACAGGGCCGCCCCCTTTCGCGAAACAAAAGTTTTGCTGGGGGGTGTGGGGGGCGGACGCACAGCGTCGGGTCTCCGCACTTGCGTGCCTGGTCAATCACCTCTTGGAAGGTGTGCGCCAAAGACGCCCGGCTTAAGCCTACGTAGCTCCAACCGCAGTCCGGCCGGCGCGCCAGCGCCCAAAAAGCGCCCCCACGACTAAGCCGGCGCGCCAGTGCCCAAAAAGCGCCCCCTGGGTTTTTTGATTTTCAGGCGACGGTGACGGACTTGGCGAGGGAGCGGGGCCGGTCGATATTCCGCTTGAGTCCCGTTGCCGTGAAGTAGGCGAAGAGTTGACCGGCGATGAGGTGCAGGAAAGGCGTCACCAACAGGGGCGCCGGCGGCAGGACGACGCCTTCGTCACAGACGGCCTCCGCCTCCTCGTCCCCTTCGGTGTGGACTCCGAGGACATATCCGCCCCGCGCCTTGATTTCCTCGGCGCTGCTCAGTGAAAGGGTGTGAAGCTCGCCGGCCTCAGGCGGGGGGAGGAAGATCAGCGAGGCCATCCGCTCGTCGATCAGAGAGATGGTCCCGTGCTTAAGGAAGCCGGCGGGCATCCCTTCCGCGTGGAGGTAGGTGACCTCTTTCATTTTGAGCGCCGCTTCCATGGCGATGGCGAAGTAAATCCCGCGCCCCAGGTAGAGCCAGTTCTCGCGGTCCAGCTGCCGGCGGGCGATGGTGTGGATGAACCCCGAACGCTCGTTCAGAATCTTTTCAATGAGTCCCGGAAGCCGCCCCACCTCGGCGCGATTAGCCTCCACGGCTTCCTCTGAGAGATGACCCGCCAGGCGGCCGACCTCCAGGGCCACCAGGAGCAGGAGGATCATCTGGGAGATGGCGGCTTTGGTGCTGAGCACGCAAATCTCAGGGCCCGCCCCCTGGAAGATCACCTGTTCCACCATGCGGGCGATGGAGGAGCTCACGACGTTGACGATGGCCGCCGTGGACGCGCTGCGCTCTTTCGCGAAGCGCAGGGCGCTCAAGGTGTCGTACGTTTCGCCCGACTGGGAGGAAGCCAGGACCAGCGTTTCGCCGTCCACCTGGGCCAATTCGCGAAACTCGTCGCTGCTCACGGCCGGGAGGAAGCGGTTGGCGAGGCGCGAAAACAGGTATTGGCCGGTGAGGCTGACGTAGTAGGTCGTCCCCGTCCCGATCAGGTAGGTCCGATTGTGCGTCTGGATGGAGCACGCGAGCCTTCGGATCGCCGAGCGGTCCAACGCCAAGGCGTGCGAGACGGTACGGGGCTGCTCGTAAATTTCCTTGAGCATGTAGTGCGGGTAGCCGCCGCGCTTGGACATCTCGGCGTCCCACTGAATTTCGATGACGCTTTTGCGGATGGTCCACCCGGTCTGGAAGTCTTTCACCGCGAAGCCGTCCCCGGTAACGACGGCCATCTCCCCGTCGTCCAGGACGACGGCGTGCTTGGTGAATTCGATGAAGGCGTTGGAGTCGGAGCCGATGAAGTTGCAACTGTCGCCGATGCCCAGGATAAGGGGACTCTCCTTCTTGGCGCAGAGGATGCGGTCCCGCTTCTGCAAGGCGATGACGGCCAGGGCGAAGGTGCCTTCCAGCTCTCGAACGGCGTGGCGGAAGGCGTCCTCCAAGCTCAGGCCCGCGTCCAGGCTCTCTTCGAGGAGGTGGGCGAACACTTCGGTGTCGGTCTCGGAACGGAACTTGTGGCCTTGTCTTAGCAACCGCTCCCGCAGAACCCGGTGATTGGCGATGATCCCGTTGTGAACGACAGCGATGTTCCCTTTACAGCAGGTGTGCGGGTGGGTGTTTTCCTGGCTGACCCTCCCGTGGGTGGCCCATCGGGTGTGTGCGATTCCGATCTCCCCGCTGATCTTCGTCAGTCCTTCCAGGGCGTTGACCTCGTCGACAGTCCCGACGTTTTTCCGGACCTCGAGCTTGCCGTTGTAAATAAGGGCCACCCCGCAAGAGTCGTAGCCCCGGTACTCCAGATTCCGGATGGACAGGAACAGGTCGTCCGCCACCCGGCGGTAGCCGACGACGCCGGAGATCCCGCACATGCGTCTACACCTCCAGAGGGACCGTTCCGTGATGGGGGATGATGCTCCCGCTGCGGATGACTGTCCCGGCCAAGAGGGTGTTCCCCGCTCCGATCACCGAACCGTCCCCGATGAAGGAACCCAGTTTGGGCATTCCGGTCTCGGCCGCTTGGCCCCCGACGGCCGCGCGAACCTCTGTGCCGTCCAAGTTGATGTTGACGGTGACGGTGCCCGATCCGACGTTGGCTCCCTCGCCCACCACGCTGTCCCCGATGAAAGAGAGACGGCCGACTTTGGTGGATCCGAACAGGACACAGTTCTTCAGCTCGACCCCATATCCGATGATCGAGTTCGGCCCTACGCTGGTGTACGGGCGTATGAGGACGCTGTTTCCCACGAAGCTGCCCTTTCCCAGATAGCAGGGGCCCTCGATGACCGTCCCCGAGAGGATCTGGACCCCTCGTTCGATGTGGACGGGTCCGCTCATGTGTACCCATCCCTTCAGCTCTGCGGAATCGGACACGACCGCCTGATGCCACGTGTCCATGATCATTCGGTTCGCCCGCAAAACGTCCCAGGGGTGTTTCACGTCCACCCAGTCTTGTTCCCAGACGCAGGAATGAAGGCCATCCTCGCTGATCAGGGCGGCCAGGGCTTTTTCCATGTCGGCCTCTGCGGTCTTCAGCCTTTCAAAATATTTTTGCGGGAGGACGAAGACGCCCGCCAGGACGTAATTGCCGAAACCCCCGTGCATGGGCTTCTCCACCAGGCGGGTGATGCGCATCTCGTTGTCCAGGTAGACGTTGCCGAAGGCCTCCGCCGCCGGCGTCAGACAGATAGCCGCCACCGGCGCCCGGAAGGAGTTGAAGCTCTGAAGGGTTTCCTGGTAAATGTTCCCGGTGGTCACCACGTCGCCGTAAACCAGGAGGAAATATTCCCCGGGATTGATCCGGTTCTCGGCCTGCAACAGGGCGTTGCCGATCCCGAGGCCTTCTTCCTGGTTCACGTAGCTGATTCGGACGCCGAAGTCGCTCCCGCTGCCGAAATACGAGGTGATGCGCTCCTTCCTGTGCCCGAGCACAAGAATCAGATCGACCGCGCCCGCCGCCCTGAGGTACTCGATGGTGCATTCGAGGAGGTAGCGGCCGCTCAGGTGGATCATCGGTTTGGGCCGGGAGGAGGTGAAGGGGTGCAGGTTGTCGCCTCCCCCCGCCAGAATGATCGCCTTCATGAAACGGCCCCCGCCGTTCGCCGGAACTCTTCCCCGCCGTCTCCACCCCGGCTGCGAACCCAGGGAAAAGAAACGACGGGTGATCCCCGACCCTCCGGCCGAAGTCCCGGCCGGTTTTGCTCATGATTATAAGGAGAGCTCGATCAAGGGGCAACCGGCTCGGAGGGTGTTTCAGCCAAAGGAGACGGGGGCTTGATCCTCCGGCGGGGAACGGCCGGCCATGCCTAGCGGCGCTGCTCGGTACTCAGTTCCTTCATCTTGGCGCGCAGGGTGTTGCGGTTGATTCCCAGGATGTTCGCGGCCTTGCCCCGGTTTTTGCCGGTCTCCTCGAGAGCCATCTCCAACAGGGGCTTCTCGATGCACCGCCTGACGAATCCGAACAGGTCGCCCTTCTTGGTAGGGTCGGCCTTTTGGACCATATGCCGCAACTGGTCCATGAGGGCTTCGGCGAGGTTGGCCAGCGAGCGGAGGTGGTTCAATTCCCGCTGGATTCGTTGGATCTCGAGGGCCCGGCGGACCAGCAGACACGCCTCCTCCGGCTGGAAGGGTTTCGTCAGCAAGCCGAAGACCCCCGAGCCGACCACGTCCATCACCTTCCGCTTCGAGGACGCGGGGGCCATCACCACCAACCGGGGAAATCCGCTCTGGAGGCCTTCACTTTGGAAAATGGGATTGTTGGGAAAGGCGGCGAACGCCAAAAGATACCGCTGGCTCCGCAGGTCCTCCGGGCCGACCCTGGCCTCGCACGGCTGAAGCGTAACCTCCAGCCGTTTTGTGCCTTCAGCGAGGACGGAGTAGATCCTTTCATCGGGGTCCAGGACCAAGACCCGATCGCCAGCAGAGGGATTCAAGGGACCAAACTCCGAGACAGGCCCACCCTTTCTGTGGGCCTCAGCCTCCCGAGGTTGCGGAAACTCCCGACGCCCGCTATCTCGATCGATTGAAGACGTGCTGGTATGCTAGCAAGCCGCCGCGGTCAGGTCAAGAAAAAAATCGCGGCGGCCAAAAAAATTCCGACCCGTCTGTCCAGGAGGGTGGAATCGGCGGACGGGCCGGAATTCGGAGGTCTAATCGACGTCGGCGGTGGATTTCGTTGACTTTTTACTCTCGGACGCCCCCTCGGGGGTCTTGGATGACCCTTCGGGGGGCCGGCCGGTTTTCCCGTTGCTTTCCGATTCGGCTCTTGCGTCCGCTTTGCGC
Source organism: Nitrospinota bacterium (assembly GCA_046758845.1). Taxonomy (GTDB): domain Bacteria; phylum UBA8248; class UBA8248; order JACPRG01; genus JBHIBA01. Next base: position 3,582 of record JBHIBA010000210.1, on the reverse strand, counting down.
CCTTTCGACGCATAGTCCGTCGCGTACCACCCGTCCCCTTTGAGGACGAAGGAGGTTCGGGAAATCATACGCTGGGCCTTCAACCGACCGCAGGAAGGACACTTGCGGGCCGGAGGATCGGCAACCTTTTGCATCCTCTCGAAGCCGTGCCCGCAAGCCGCACAAGTATATTCGTAGATCGGCAAAATCTTCTCCCTCCTATTTCTCTCGGCCCGAGGTGAGAACTCCCTCGGAGGAAAAAGAACCGCTCACACATACGTGAGCCAATGTTCGTACACCTCGTCTTCTCCCCGCACCACGCGGAAGAAGGCATCCTGAAGACCCTGGGTGACCGGGCCGGGCCGGCCGCATCCGATCTTGCGGTTGTCCACTTCCCGGATGGGTGTGATCTCGGCCGCCGTTCCGGTGAAGAAGGCCTCATCGGCCGCGTACACCTCGTCCCGGGCAAAGGGCTCCTCGCGGACCGGGATGTCCCGCGCGTCGGCGAGCCGCAGGACCGAGTCCCGCGTGATGCCCTCCAACACCCCCGTCAGCGGCGGCGTCTTGAGCGTCCCATCGCGGACGATGAAGATGTTCTCTCCCGGACCCTGGGCCACGAGACCGGCCGGGTCCAGCATCAGGGCTTCGTCATAACCGTCCCCTATGACCTCCATGCGGGCCATCTGGGAGACGGCGTAGTTGCCGCAGGTCTTCGATTTGGTCATGTAGCTGTTTACGTGATGGCTCGCAAACGAGCTGACCTTGACCCGGATCCCCTGCTTCAGTCCCACCTCCCCTAGATACGCCCCCCACCTCCACACGGCCACGGAAACCTGCACGGGCACGTTGGTGTGGGCGACCCCCATTTCGCCATAGCCGAGGTAGATAATTGGCCGGATATAACAGGAGGACAGACCATTCCGCTGGATCAGTTCGATCACCGCCCGGCTGACTTCCTCCTTGCCGATGTTGGGCGTGATTCCGATGATGAGGGCCGATCGGTAAAGACGGTCCATGTGGTCCTGGAACCGAAAGATCGCAGGACCTTTGCCGGTCTCATAGCAGCGGATTCCCTCGAAGGCGCCCAGGCCATAGTGAAGGGTATGGGTCAGGACGTGGACCTTGGCGTCCTCCCATTTCACGAATGACCCGTCCATCCAGATTTCTTTGACAGGTTCCATGAGCAGTAACTCTACCCGAAACGGGGGCTCTCGTCCAAGGGCGGATTCCCTCTTCTGGGAAACCGTTCCGTTGGGGATGATCCGCACATGGGCCGCATCTTCAAAGACACCCTTTCCCTCACTCGAAGACGGGGGCGAAGTTGCCCTTGGGGGCGTCCATGCCGTCCTGCCAGAAGGCGTGAGGCGTCAGGTCCACGTTGCGGGCCGCGCCGACCGTCCCGTACTTGTCGATGCACACCAGAAACATCAGGGGATTGTCGAATCGCTGGTTCAGGTCCTTCACGTGCTCCTCGGCGGTGGCTTGGGCGCTTTTTCCCGCCTTCATGCTCTGGACGACCGAAAACCCGAGACAGGTCTTGATGACGACCTCGCCGGCGCCAGTGATGGTGATGGAGCCGGCTGCGTTCTCCGCGTACGTGGCCGCGCCGATGACGCCCACGTCGCCGACCCGCCCGGGCATCTTTAAGGGAAACCCGCCGCTGGAGGTTCCGGCCGCGAAGTTTCCCTTGTTGTCCACGGCGCAGGCCCCGACGGTGTCCGCCCACCGGCGGATCTTCTTCAAGTAGGCGTAGATCCCCTCCAGCTCCTCGCCCCGCCTGAGCCTGGCCCGCAGCTCCTCCCACTCCTGGCGGCGGTGGGGGAGTTCGGGGTTGTGCTCCTCGAAGCCCAGCTTCCGGGCGATCTCCTCCGCCTCGGTTCCCACCAGCAGGACGTGGTCGGTCTCCTCCATGAATGCCTTGGCCAGCCGGATGGGGTTTTTGATGCGCTGGACGCCCCCGACGGCGCCCGCGCCGAACGTCTCGCCGTCCATGAGGCTGGCGTCGAACTCGATCTGGCCTTTGAGATTAAGCCGGGCCCCGGTGCCCGCATGGAATATGGGGTCGTCCTCGGCGGAGACGATGACCTCCACAACGGCGTCCAGGGCGGGCCCGCCTTTTTTGAGAATGTCCACCCCCACCTGGAGGTGGCGGAGGGCCGCCTCGCCGTATTCCCCGTCGGACGGGTGAATGGCCCCCCCCTGAAACGCGATGGCTGCTTTCATGTCGTTCTTCAGTCTCCTCGATAGGGGTAGACGATCATTTCGAAGGGGATGAACTCGCTCAAGACTTCTGTTCCCGTCTCGGTCACCAGGATGCTTTGCTCAAAGGACCCTAATTCGAGGCGAAGAGGTCCAGCGCCTTCTGTACCTGGCGCGATAGCGCGGGTCTGATAATCGGCAACTTCACCCCCGCCTCTCGGTACTTTTCCACCTTGTCTCTGACCTCTGGGGGAGTGCCGCTCGCCGTCAGTCCTTCTATGTAGGACACGGGCATCGCCTTCATCAAGGCTTCTTTTCCGCCCCTTCTCTCCGCCTCTTCAAATTTCGGCAGGTCCTCCTTCCTGATATACGGCTCGCCCACCCTCATGCGGGGTCCCGCGTTGAAGGGCAACTGGATGCGATCGAATTTGTTGGCAACCTCGTATCTGACCGCATCGATGGCCTTGTCGCGATGATCCTCCACCGACGCCACGACGATCTGGGCGATCTCGAACTGGCTGAAATCCCTTCCGGCTTCCTCGCACGCCTCCTTGACGATCCGGATAGCGTTCTTCGCGTACTCGGGAGATGCGTTGGAATTCAGCAACACGCCGTCGCCGATTTGGCCGGCGATCCGCAGACCGGTCCTGCTGGTGGCCGCTATCCACATGGGCACCTGCGTTCTGAAGGGTTTCCAGGCGAGGACGACCCGGTCCAGGTGAATGCTCTCTCCCTCGTAATTGACCTCCTCGCCCGTTAGGACCTTCCTGAGCGCCGTGACGTACTCTTTCAGAGAAACGACCGGGTCGGCCGGCTCCAGCGAGTTCCGAGCGGCGTGAGAGGGCGTGCAGGCGCCGGGCGCCAAGAAAATTCTGCCCTCGGAGAGCTCGTCCAGGGTGGCCAGCGTCTGGGCCATGATCACGGGACTACGGAGGCGGACGATCTGAGTGCACCCTATCATCAACCTCTTGGTGGCGAGGGCGAAGGCCGCAAGAGCGGAGACGGAATCCCGCATGGTTTCGATGGTTTCCACAAAAAACCCGACTTCGTATCCGCGTTCGTCCGCCTGTTTCATCCAACCTGTCATCTCCCGGACATCCTTGTCGGGATAATAGCCGGTCGAAAATCCGATTCGCTCCATCTGGTCGAGCCCCTTCCCGTCCCCTCACGCACCAGTCATAGGTAGGGACGGGATCCTTGCGCTAAACGATGAAAGGGTGGGATAAACGCGAAAAAAAACACAAAATATCCTAATCCCCGGGCCTTTCTGCTGTCAAGGAACTTGGAAGTGCCCTAATTTCAGGCTGTGAAGAAAGTTGAGGGGCGGAACATTGCGGTCCCGCCCCTCTTAGGTGCTTCTACGATCCAGCCCGGCTATCAGGAGCCAGGAAGACGCGACACGTG
>JBHIBA010000209.1:0-8143 GCA_046758845.1 Nitrospinota bacterium | reverse complement strand
ACCAGGAAGGGTACACCGCCTTTTCCCTTTTTACACACCTTTAGAAGCTAGCTCGGTGATATCTCTGGGATTCAACACCCAACGTCCGAAGTCGCGATGCGATCGCCGGTGTCATCGCAATGATCCGACTAAATTCGGCCAAATCAAGATGCTCGATGTCGCGGGAACGGTGGTTGCGAATATCAAATCCCATTTCGTGCATGACAGTGATTGCTTCTCTCGTGGCGGATAACCCTTCGGTTGTTTCCGTGCCAGCACTTTGAACCGTGGCAGTATCTCCGAGTAGCTTTTGAGCAATCGCTTCAGCCATCGGACTCCGACAGGTGTTTCCACAACAGACAATCAGGACATTCATATCGGTTGCGAGCGCGCGACGTAAGACGCCTAACAATGATTATATGGCTTCTCTATAACACCCTTCGTCGCATGGGTAAGGTAGAACACACAAGGCCGGAATTGCTATAAGTCCTTCGAATACTGCCCAGTATGACAAATGCGCGGATGGCGTGGGGTGATATATGGCTTCTGCATAACACACTTGGCCGTCTTTTCCCGGAATTTCCCGTTTCAACGCGAACGCGGGACCTCCCCGCTCCTCTTGGCCGATGAAAACAATTTCACCCCCTCGGCTGAGGCTGACAAGTGTTTTTTGAGGCCCGTAAACGACCCCGAGCGCCCGTTCCCGGGGCAAGAGGACACAACTCTGCGGGTCGGCGCCCTTTGGCCATATTCAACGCATAAAGAAAACGTCATGCAGGGATGGGATCAGGACTCGCATCCTAACTCCCCGTATTTAAAGTGCCAATGAAGCATAGACGGACCCTGCTGAATTCCGAAGTCCAAGTTGGCATGTAATCGCAATGCCCGTCAAATCAATGAGTTATCTCTGAACCACCATCACAAACTCCACCCGCTTTCTATTGGCCACAACATCAGCAGGCCGCGCCGCCCTTTCACCCGGCGCGAAGATACTTCAAGAGGCGTGCGGCCGCTTCGTTTGCGCCGGCCACGCAGTCCGGAATTCCCACTCCCCGCAAGGCGCTCCCGGCAACGGTGAGCCCCGGCAGCCTCTCCGCCTCCTGCTCAATGGCCCTCACCCGATCCAGGTGTCCGAGGCCGTACTGGGGCATCGAACGAGGATAGCGTCTGAGAAGAGTCGCCTCCGGATCGTCCTCAATTCCGAGGACGGCCCGCACCTCCCCGACCAGCCGCTCAATGACGGCGTCATCCGGCAGCGCGAACGCCCCGTTCGTCTCCGTCCCGGTGAAGAACGCCCGCAGCAAGACTTTCCCTTCCGGCGCGCGCCCTTCAAACTTCCTGCTGGAAAAGGAGCAGGCCAAAAGCGCATGTCCTTCAACGGCGGGGACCACGAAGCCCATCCCGTCCAAGGGGTGGCTCACCTGCCCCGCCCCGAAGACGAGGTTGAGCGTGCCGACGGAACCGTAAGGAATTCCCCCCAGGGCTTCAGCCATCCGGGGGGCCGCATCGCGCACAATTGCCGAAGCCGCCGCCGCGGGCAGAGCGAGACAGAGGGCGTCCGCCTCCATCTCTTCCCCTCCCTGAAGCCTGACCCGCCACCGGCCCGCTTCTCGGCGCACAGAAATCACCCGGCATCCCGGCCGCAGAGTTCGACCCGGTATGCGCTCCAAAAGGGCGTTGACCAGGCCCCCCAACCCCTCCCGCAAGGAGACGAACAGGCCGTAGCGCGGTCCCCTGGCGGTCTCCCCCGCCCCCCCTTTCCTCATCTTGTTGCGCAGGGCCAGGATGATGCTCCGGCGCTCGCGCTCCATATCGAGGAATTGCGGGAACGTCGCTTCGAGGCTCAGCTCTTCCGGATCGGCGGAATAAATGCCCGCCGCCAAGGGCTGGGCCATCCGCTCCAGGGCCTCCCGGCCGAACCTTCGCCGAACGAACGAGGCGAGCGTTTCGTCGCCCTCGGCCCTGCGGCGCGGGATCAACAGTTCCAGCGTCATCCTGAGTTTTCCAAAGGGACTGAAGAGAGGCGTCGCCAAGAACGGGAGGAAAGAGGACGGCGCCAACAGGTAAAAGCCCTGCGGGACCGGAAGGAGTGAATTTCCCCTGAGGATGAAACTCTTCCGACATTGCGGGTTCGTGCCGATCAGGCTTTCCGCCAGGCCGAGCTCTTTGCAGAGAGAGAGACCCGCCGGCTTGGTGGACAGGAAACAGTCTGGGCCGTGCTCCAAGAGACAGCCGGCCTGCCGAGAGGTTTCGATGGTGCCGCCGAATCGCTCAGACGCTTCCAGGAGAGACACCTCGAGTCGGAGGTCCCCCCTGCGGGCCTCGTCGAGAATCCGGTAACAGGCGGCAAGTCCGGTGATCCCTCCACCGATGATGACGACTTTTTTCTTCGGGACCGACTCGCTCACGGTTTCACCTGATCGCGTTTGCCCAGGGTCCGCGCCGGGGAAGGAAAATAGCCGGAACTCCCCGGCGGGGTTCACCTCACTCTTTTCGGTGGCGCCGACCGGCGGACCTTGCAACCGTCAGAGACCCGGATTGCGATTGAGACGAACGTATCTCCCATAGACCCCATTGGTACAAATTTCATAAGATCACCCATTGCATCACTCACTGCGTAGCTCGCGCATCCCATACCAAGGAGTCGGACATGCCACGGGAAATGATCGACCTCAGTGTGCCCCTTCACAACGGGACCTTTGACGATATGGCGCTCGATATCCAGTACATCGCGCACGAGGAAAACGGGCGACGCTGGGCCAAAAGATTCGGTGTCGAGGTTTCCGACCTCCCGTATGGACACGGCTCATCTTCGGAGAAGATCACCCTCATGAGCCACTGCGGCACCCACATCGACGCACCCTATCACTATGCCCCCACGAACAGCGAGGGGAAACCCGCCCGGACGATCGACATGCTGGAGCTCAAGCATTTCTTCTCGGACGCCTTCTGTCTCGACTTCACCCACAGGAAACCCGCCCAGCGGATCTCCCCCTCCGAGATCGAGAAGGCCCTGAAGACGATCCAGTACACCGTCAAGGCGGGGGACATCGCCCTTATCCACACCGGGGCAACCCGGTATTACAACAGCCCGAAGTTCCTGGACATCCAGCCCGGCCTCACGCGCGAATCCGTGTTTTACCTGGTGGACCGGGGCGTCAAGGTCATCGGCATCGACGCCTGGGGCCTGGACATCCCCTTCTCCGCGATGGCCAGAGAACTGAAAGAGGGAATCCAGGGGACCTTTTGGCAGTCGCACTTCGCGGGCAAGGAGAAAGAGTACTTCCAGATCGAAAAGCTGGCCAACCTCGACAAGCTCCCCCGTCCCCACGGCTTCCAGGTCGCCTGCTTTCCCGTCCTCATCGAGCGGGCGAGCGGCGCTTGGTGCCGGGCGGTGGCCATCTTCGAAGACTAAGGTGGGGCGGACGACGCGGAAACCGCCTTTTAATGCTCGCCGCGCTTATACGGAAGGAGCAAGGCCGCCGGATACGTGGCCCGCCGGGCCACGCCGATCAAAACGATGATGGTGAGAAGGTACGGGAGCAGGAGGAAAAACTGATAGGGGATCTGAAAACCGACAGCCTGGAGGCGAAGCTGAAGGGCGTCGATGAAGCCGAACAGAAAAGCTCCTGCCATGATCTTCGTCGGACGCCAGTTCCCGAACACGACCAGGGCGATGCAGACCCACCCCCGCCCGTCCGTCATGCCGTCCAGGAAGACGCTGTTCGCCGCGATGGAGAGATAGGCACCGCCCAGGGCCATGAGAGAGCTCCCCACCATCAGGGCCAGATAGCGCGTGCGATAGACGTTGACGCCGGCCGCGTCGGCGGCGTGCGGATTTTCCCCGACGGTGCGGAGTCTCAGGCCGGCCGTGGTGTGGAAAAGGAAGAAGTGGACGATCGGCGCCAGAACGAGCCCCACATAAACGAGCCAGGGATGCGAAAACAGAATGGGACCCAGGATGGGAATGTCGGCGAGTCCGGGGATCGGGACGACGGGAAAAGGCTTGATGCTCGCCAGCGTTTTAGGCGAGCCGATGATCACGCGGTAGGAAAAGATGCTGAACCCCAATCCGAAGAAGAAGATCCCCAGGCCGCTCACGTGCTGGCTGGCCCCGAGGGAAACCGTCATGAAGGCCATGACCAGTCCCAGGGCGGCCCCGGTGAGGATGGCGGCGAGCAGACCCACGTAGAGGTTTCCGGAGGCATAGGCCCCCATGAACCCGGCGACCGCGCCCATGAGCATCGTCCCCTCGATCCCGAGATTCAGGACGCCCGAACGCTCGCAGAGCAACTCGCCCATGGCGGTGAAGATCAAAGGCGTGAACAGACGAACCGTGGAGGCAAGCAGCCCGACGATACTGGCCATCTCCAGGAGGCTCATTTCCGCTCCATCCGCCTCAGCCGATAGCGGGTCAGCACAAGGGCGCCCAGCATGCACAGAAGGGTGACACCCTGGATGACCTGTGTGATGTAAGAGGGAACGCCGGTCACCCGGCTCATCATCCCGGCCCCGTTGTTCACGATGGCGAAGAAGAAAGACGCCAAGACCACGCCGATGGCGTGAAGGCCCCCGAGGGTCGCGATGACGATGCCGGTATATCCGATTCCCGCATCGCGCGGAGAGATCTCCGTCAGCAAGGAGTAGTGAAGCCCCGCCACCTCCCCCACTCCCGCCAGACCCGCAAGCCCGCCGCTCACAATGCCCGTCCGAATCAGGATGGAGGTCGTGGGGAGACCGCCGAAGTGGGCGGCCTCGGGGTTGGACCCGAGGACCCGCAACTCATAGCCGAAGGTCGTGCTCCGCATCAGAAAGAAGGTGAGGAAAGCCAACCCAAAGGCGATGGGCGTCCCCAGGTGGACGCGCGTCCCGGCGATCACCCGGGGAAGCCGCGCCCCTTCCGCGAGGTCGGGAGATTGGGGCCAGCTCGAGACGGGATTCCTCCAAGGGCCGTCCAAAAGCGCCCCCACGATCAGGATGATGACGTAGTTGAGCAGAAGGGTCGTCACGACGTCGTCCACCCGAAAACGGGCCTTGAGGAAGGCGGGCCCGATGGCCCAAAGGGCCCCGGCCCCGGCCCCCGCGATCAAAACGGACGGGAGCAAGACCGAGGCAGGCGCCTGGGTGAACGTGATGCCGATCCAGGTGGCCCCCATGGCCCCGGCGTAAAGCTGTCCCTCTCCTCCGATGTTCCAAAAGCGTCCCTTGAAGGCCACCGCCGCCGCGAGACCCGTGAGAATCAAAGGGGACATCCTCACGATGGTCTCCCAAAAGGCGAACCGGGTGCCCAGCGCCCCCTGGACCATGGCCCCATACGCCTCGAAGACGTTCCCTCCGGCCATCCGAATGAAACCGGAAGAAATCAACAGCGCGACCAATAGGGCCAGGAAAGGCGCCGCCACCCGCTTCCAGGCGGACACCTCCTGGAGGCGCTCCAACCGGAAGGAAAGGGCCATTCACCGGCCCTCGGGCGCGTCGCGGACCCCCGCCATCAGCAGGCCAATCCGGCCGATTTCGGCGTTCTGCGGATCCACGATATCCATGATCTCGCCGTTATACAGGACTGCAATCCGGTCGCTCATGAGCAGAATCTCATCCAGGTCTTCGGAGATCAGGAAAATCGCCAACCCGCGAGCCTTCTGCTCCAGGAGCTTATTGTGGATGTATTCCATGGCGCCCACATCCAGCCCGCGGGTGGGTTGGGAAGCGATCAGAACTTTCACGTTCAGGGAAAGCTCCCGCGCCAAAAGGAGCTTTTGGAGATTTCCGCCCGAGAGCGTCACGGCGGGAACCCCCACGGAGGGAGTTCGCACGTCAAACTCTTTGACGATTCGTTCAGAGTAAGAGTGAATGGCGGCCCCATTCAGGATTCCACCTTTGGAAAAAGGGCGCTCCCGGTAACTCGCCAGAACGGCGTTATCCACGAGGGGCAGATCGAGAAGCAGTCCCTTCGACATCCGGTCTTCTGGGATGCGGCCGACGCCGCGTGCAACGATCTCCCCCGGGGATTTGTTGATGATCTCCACCCCGTCTATCCGGATGGATCCCCCCGTCGCGGCACGGATACCGGAGATCACGTCGGCCAGCTCCCGCTGGCCGTTCCCCGACACGCCGGCAAGGCCCAGGACCTCCCCCTCCCGAATGCTGAACGAAACGCCCCGGAGGGCCGGAAACCCCTTGTCGTTCAGGGCGCGGAGGTCTTGAACTTCGAGAATCGGCTTTCCCAGCCGAGTCTTAGGCCGTTCCAGCCGCTCCAGAACCTCCCGTCCCACCATCAGACGGGCCAGCTCGGCCTGGTTCACCTCGGCGGTTCGCCGCTCGGCGACCACTTTCCCCCGCCGCAGGACGACGACGCGGTCGCTGACTTCGAAAACTTCCTTGAGCTTGTGCGAGATGTAGACGATGGCGTGGCCGGTCTGGGCCAGGGCGCGCAAGGCGGAGGCGAGCTCGTGGCTTTCCTGTGGGGTCAGGACCGAGGTCGGCTCGTCCAGGATCAAGATCTCGGCGCCCCGATAAAGGGCCTTGAGGACCTCGATACGCTGGCGTTCGCCGACCGAGAGCTGCCAGACGGAGACATCGGGATCGACCCGAAGACCGTATCGGTCCGCGAACTGCAGGATCCTCTGGCGGGATCTTCGACGGTCCAGGAGCCATCCCTTGCCGGAAGGCAGGCCGACGATGATGTTTTCCAAAACCGTGTGGGGTGGAACCAGCGTGAGGTGCTGGTGGACCATCCCGATCCCCCGGGCGATGGCGTCCTTGGGGGATCGGAACCGAACCCTTTCGCCGCGGACCTCGATCTCCCCTGCGTCGGGCTGTTGGAACCCGTACAGCACGTTCATCAAGGTGGTCTTGCCCGCGCCATTTTCCCCAAGAAGAGCGACCACCTCTCCGGCGTATAAATCGAAGTCAACCTCATCGTTGGCCACAACGTGTCCGAACCGCTTGACGATGCCCTGCATCCTGACGAGCGGCCGGCCCAGCGGCTCAGGAATGGTCGCTCGGTCCACCCCCGCCTCACTGACGGTTCGTCTGGCCTCCCTTTGCGGATAGACGGATCCTCCCTCCATCATTTTCCCTTCGGGATTCACCCGCCGAGCGAAACCGAACGGTTCCGCCCGGGACAGGATTCCTCCTCAGTCAGACCTGGGAACGGCTTCGTTGACCGGAACCCGGAACGTACCGGCCAGGATCTCCTTTTTCCGCTTACTGAGCATTTGCGAGATTTCGGGGGACAGCTTCTTCTCCCATCCGTGCCACGGGGCCAGGGCCGCGCCGCCCTTGCGGAGCATGGTGTACTCGGCGTAGTCAATGCCCCTGAAGTATCCCCCGCGGATGGCGCTGAAAGCGGCCCGGAGAGCGGGCTCCATGTTCCACGTGACGCTGGTGATGACGGTCCCGGGGGCCTCCTCGTTCTGGTCCAGGAGATTGCCGATGGCCAGCTTGCCGCGCTCTTTGGCCGCCTCGATCACGCCGTGGCGTTCGGCATACAAGAAGTCCGCCCCGGCTTCAATCTGGGCGATAGCCGCTTCTTTGGCCTTGGGCGGATTGAACCACGAACCGATGAAGGTGATCTTCACCTTGACGTTGGGATTGACTTCCTTCGCCCCCACCTTGAACGCGTTGACGAGGCGGTTGACCTCGCCTACGGCATAACCGCCGACGACGCCCAGGACGTTGGTCTTGGTCATCTTGCCGGCCAGCATCCCGGCCAGGTAGGAGGCTTCATGCAGCCAGTTGTCGAAGACCGCAAAGTTGGGTTCCGCCGGTCCGAGTCCCGAACCCATCAGGAACTTCACCTTCGGGAACTCTTTGGCCACGCGGCGGGCTGCGCCTTCGTTGATAAACGATTCGCCGGAGATGACGTCGAAGCCGCGGGCGATGTACTCCCGGACAACCCGCTCATAGTCGGGCGCCGACACCTTCTCGGTGTATTCATACTGAATATTGAACTCCTTCTTGATCTTCTCGTACGCCCGGTGGATGACCTGAATCCAGGGCTCCTCGATAGGCGTGGAGTAAATCGCGGCGACCTTCAGCCTCTTGTCCTGCGCCTGCCCGCTCTCCGCCCCGAGGAAGCTTGCAAATGCGAGGGCAAAAACAAAGGAACTAATTAGAACCGCTTTGAGCCGCTTCATGGTCTTCCCTCCTGTTTGAAGTGAAC
>JBHIBA010000208.1:0-8222 GCA_046758845.1 Nitrospinota bacterium | reverse complement strand
CCGGATTTCAAACTGGAAGTCTTGGACCAGCCTCCGGGGAGAAACGACTTGGAGAAGGTTCCCAATAGATTGAGAAGCAGGGGCTCCGAGCGGGACATCCTGCTCGCGGAGCGAGCCGAGCGCGGGATGAGGACGATACAGGAAATCCTGGTATTGGAGCGCCCCGATGACGCAACGATTGATGCGACGCGCGAGAAGGTGCGGAGGCTATACTCCGAGGCGCACGGGTGGGAGCCACCCGCAGGGCCGGAGGAGGAAAAACTTCTTTCTGCCCGGATGCGCCAGTACGTAAAGAGGTGGATCACTGGATGGGACTTGGAGCGCCTCTACCCCGGCCACGAGGTGGAAATCGAGGAGACCAAGATCGAATCTGCGTACGTGGAAGATGTCGACCTCGAGCGATCCGCGGAAGACGTAGGGAATGGATCCGGTTGATTGGAGGTGCCCATGTGCATCTTGACGGGCCGCAGCGCGGGTTTCCGCCGATACGGGCTTCCATGCGGCCAACTTATCAAGGGTGAACCATCCCGCCTTGCCAGCCAGTTCCCCTTTTCTCACTTCTCATCCGCTCATTGAGTGATAAGGAAACCAGGCGAGGGTGACCCCCTTTTGAGCGGGCTCGCCCCATGAGGGCAGCCGTCCTTTGAGCGGGGGTCACTACAGACCCAGGGTCACAGACTCTTGCTGAAATCGCAGTGCGTGAGAGGCTATGGCATGAGATGCCACGGTCAGAGCTCGGGCGGGCCAGCTGCCCGTGGACTCTGCGGGCCGATCGGTGATCAGGGGCTTCGCCCGATAGGGTTCGCGACTCCCCGTCTTCATAGGCGGGACTTCGCACTTTCTCTATATAAAAAAGTGCGAAACAAACCCAAATTTTCCGCGACAGTTCTAGAGATCAGCTTTGGCTTCTGGCTTGAAAGCCAAGATTCCCCGGGGTCCTACTTCCCATTCTGAGGGCCGATTGACTAAAAGGGTAAAATCAGGGTTCATGGCGCGCGGGACGTCTTAGAGAAGCATCTGCCGGGGCCCTTTCGTTCATGGAGGATGCCTTCATGCCGAAAAGCCGAGTGGATCTGCTGTTCAAGAACGCGGTCGTCATCACGATGAACAAGAAGAGGGACGTCCTCTGGGATGGGGCCGTTGCCATTCGCGGGAAAAACATTGTCGATGTCGGTTCCACGCGCACACTGACCCGGAAGTACGAGGGCAGGCGTGAAGTTGACGCGCATCAAAAACTTTTGCTCCCCGGACTGATCAACACCCACAACCACATGTTTGGCGCCTTGTGCCGCGGCCTGGTCAACGACCTCTCCTTCACGCCCTGGGTCCAGAAGAAGTTCTACCTCACGACGAAGGGGCTGGACGAAAAGTCCTTCTATCTGAGCACGCTCCTCCTCGGTATCGAGATGCTGAAGACGGGCACCACCTGCTATGTGGATTGCGGGACCGTGCAGCGACTGGAGGCCGGGGCCGTCCGGGCTATCGAGGAGCTCGGGACGAAGGCCATCCTGGGACGGACGATGGCGGACGTCACTGAGGCCCTGTCCAGCCATCTCTACAGGCGAAGTCAGTCCACACGGGATAACCTCCGGGACACGGAGCGGTTCGTCGGGGACTATCACGGGGCGGCCGACGGCAGGGTCCAGGCCTGGTTTTGCCCCATTCAGGTGTCATGCATTTCCGATGACCTGTGTCGGGGGTCCATCCGCCTGGCCGAGAAATATGACTCGGGTTTCGTGACTCACGCCGCGGTGGACAAGGCGGACGTGGAACTCTGCTGGGAGCGGTTCCACTACACCCCGATCGAGCGGTTCCACCGCTTGGGGGTTTTGAGCCCGCGCCTCATCGCCACCCACATGGGGTGGCTGACGGAGAACGAGGTGAAACTGCTGGTTAAATCCCGGTCCAACATCTCCCACTGCCCGAGCGCCAGCATGAAAGGGGCGTACGGCTGCCTGAGCCACGGCAAATTCCCCGAGCTTGAGGCTGCAGGGGCCAACGTCGCCCTGGGTTCCGACGGCCCGGCTGCCAGCAATTTTCAGGACATGTTCCGGGTGATGTATCTGGCGGCCGTGGGTCATAAGGAAGCCCGGCTGGACCCCTGCATCATTCCCCCGGAGAAGGTTCTGGAATGGGCGACCCTCAACGGCGCCCGGTCAGTGGGGTGGGAGGACCGAATCGGGTCCCTGGAGAAGGGGAAACGGGCGGACATCGCCATCCTCAACCTCCGCCGGACCGAGTTTGTTCCCCTGCACCCGGAGACCCTGATCCCCAACCTCATCTATGCGGCGGCCGGGCACTGTGTGGAGACGGTCCTTGTGGACGGTAAGGTCCTCGTGGAAGAAGGGCGCGTGACCACAGTGGACGAGGAGGAAGTCATCGACCGGATCAACCGGTATGCAGACCGGTTTGTGAGGCTCTCCCGGGAGTGGGACCGGAAGAAGGCGGCGGGAAAACATTAAGGAAAGTTAAAGACAGGCCCTACACCCACTGTTGCGCCGGGGAGTGATCTATTTCATCGCCCACAGGAGGACCGTTCCCCTTTCTTCAGACTGCCGTGGAAAAAGCCCTTAAGCGCCTGCGGGGAGGTTGGGAATTCCGTTCAAATCGCCGTAGGGGGATCGACGCGAACGCTTAGTAGTTGAGGCTAGGGAGCAACGCCTCGTATCGGCCATCAGGGGGGGGAGGCCGTCCCGGCATCTTGTTCTTCGGAGAAATCAACTCTTGTGGTAAGTTGATATTCAATAAGCCAGGAATGTCACCACACAACGGAATTCTTGGGAAATTCTGGGTTCACCCAGGAGAAGGCACCCACTTTTCCCGCCAGGGAGGAAAAGGCTATGTCCAAGAAACCATGCTCTCTTGCCGTCATCTTTGTTCTCTCGTTCATTCTCTCAGCGTGGAGCCTCGGTTTTGCCCAAGAGAAGGTGATCTTCACACTTGATTGGGTCCCTTATGGCCGAGACGTGGGGTTTTTTGCCGCTGAGAGGGAAGGCTACTTCCGGGGGGCTAACCTGTCCGTGAGCTTTCTGAAAGGCAAAGGCTCCTCTGACTCCATCAAGCGCTTGGCAGTCGGCAACGCCCATTTCGGTGTCCCCGACGCCGGGACTCTGGTCGTGGCTCGGTCCAAGGGCGCTAAGGTGAAACTCCTTGGAATCTACCATGACAAGTCAATGATGACCGTCATTTTTCTCAAGGGGTCGGGGATCTCCCGCATTTCCGATTTGGCCGGCAAGACTCTGGGAGATGCGCCTTGGAGCGCTGTGCCCGTGGTCTTCCCCGCTTTGGCCCACAAGAATGGCCTCGATCCTAACACCGTGAAATGGATTCACATGAACCCGGGAGCCAAAGGGGCCAGTCTGATCGCGGGCAAGGTCAATGCGATAACAGGCTACATCACTGAGATCCCAAGCTACGAGAAAGGGGCCGCACAGGCGGGGAAAGAACTTCAACAGTTGACGTACGCGGAACATGGCGTGGACCTCTATGCAAACGGGCTAGCAACAACCGACCAAAGGATCAAAACAAACCCGGACCTTGTCCGCCGATTCACGCAGGCAATATACAAGGGCGTTACCTGGGCGGTTGAGAACCCTGACAAAGCGGTGGATTATTTCGTTTCCCAACACCCCGCTGTGAACCGCGCCATCGCCGCACGCCACTGGGACATAGCAGTGGACCACTTGCTGACGCCTGTCGCCAGAGAAAAGGGGATCGGTTTCATCAATCGGGCCAAGATGGAGTACACGCGGGCTATCATTACCCAGGCCCGAAAACTTAAGGGCCAGATTTCGGTGGATGATCTGTACACGAACGAGTTTCTTCCGCGTCTGTTCCCCAAAAAGCCCTGACCGGGGCTGACCAGTAGGCAAGGCCGAAGGTTGCTCCCAATCGGGTCTGGACTGGAACAGATCGCCGAGGAAATCAAGACCCAGCCGTGAACGTCGACCCTTTCACCTTCGAGATCATCCGGCACAAGCTCTCACGGGTCGTGGACGAGGCGGTCATCACGCTGAAACACATCTCCGGGTCCTCAACGACTACGGAGGGGCACGACCTCATCGTAGCTCTCTACCGGGCCGACGGGAGCCTGCTGATGGGGGTCGTGGGTTTTCTCCATGCCCTCCCTGGAGCGGGTGAGGCCTGCCGTCACATCATCCGGGAATACTCCGAGAACCCCGGCATTTACGACGGGGACGTGTTCCTGTTGAACGACCCCTACGTTGCCGCCTTGCACAGCTCGGACACCTATGTGATCTCTCCGATCTTCTATGAGAGAAAACTGGTCGCCTGGAGCGCCAACTTTATCCATCTGCGAGACGTTGGGGCCATCAACCCCGGAGGGTTTGCCCCGGATTCCAGGGAGATCTATCACGAGGGGATCATGTGCCCGGGGATCAAGCTCGTCGAAAGGGGAAACCTTCGGAAGGACGTCTGGAAAACACTCCTGAACATGGTGAGAACTCCCGAGATCGTGGCTCTGGATCTTCACTCGCAGATAGCTGCCAACATTACGGCCAAAGAGCGGATGTTTGAACTCATCACAAAGTACGGCCTGGAGGCTGTAAACGAGGTGGGGCAGGGCCTCATCGAGGAATCCGAGTTCCTTCTTCGGCGGAGGCTTTGCGAGCTCCCCGATGGGACGTGGAGGGCGAGGCAGTACCTGGACACCAAGGATGATGTCTATGCCGTCAACCTGGCGATGACAAAGAAGGGCGACTCCCTCACCTTCGACTTAACTGGCACCAGCGCCCAAGCCCCCGTTGGATTTAATTCCACCTATTGGGGAACTTTCGGCGCCCTCATTGCCCCTTTGTTTCCTCTCCTGGCTTACGACATGGTTTGGAACGACGGACTCCTGAAGCCGATGACGATGATTGCTCCGCAGGGGAGTCTCATCAATTGCACGCGTCCTGCGCCGAACTGCCTAGCCACCATCACCGGAATCGTGATGGTGAACAACGTCTCCCTGGAAGCCATCTCGAAGATGCTGGCGGCAAATGATAAGTATCGCAAAGATGCGACCGCAGTCTGGCAGGGCGCCCGCTCCCACATGACCGTTTGTGGCTACCGAGACCAGAGATACCTGGTGGGAATCCTCGGCCAGGAGTTTGGGGGGAGCGGAGGCGCGCGTACCTTTAAAGACGGGGCGGATTACGGCGGGGCAATTGTGAACCCTGTTTCCAGAACGCCGAATATTGAGTCTGAGGAGCTGAACCTTCCCATTTTATACCTTTTCCGTCGGCTCTTACGGGACTCTGGGGGTCCGGGCCGATTCAGGGGCGGAATGACAGTGGAGTACGCCATCACGGCCCACGGCACCGACGACGGGAAGGTGGATGCGGTGCTTTATGGAACAGGCACAGAGTTTACGCAGTCTCTTGGGCTTTTCGGAGGCTATCCGGGCAGTAACTGTGGTTACACCCGCTTCCGTGGATGCGATGTATACGGGCTGCTCCGCAACGCAGGTCTCCCTGAACAGGTGGAGGAGATCGGCGGGGTACAGGAACCCGCATCTTGGGGGATCTACGAGCTGAAAGAAGGGGACATGCTTCACAAATGGGTTATGGGCGGAGGCGGATATGGAGACCCTCTAGAAAGAGAGCCAGACCTCGTAGAGGCCGACGTCCTTCGTGGGTTAGTCTCGCTCAAGTGCGCCCACGACATCTATGGGGTGGTTTTGCGCGACGGGATGGAGGTCGACGCGGATGGAACACATCGTTTGAGAGAGGAGATGACCCGGCTGAGGCTTAGAGGTTGGGGAGAGAGCTCTGGCGATTCCTTCACTGGAGATAATGAGCCCTTGACCGCGGAACCGGCGGCGGACCCTCAGGACGACTTAGGCGGCAACAATCTGAGTGAAAACCTGAAGGTTGTGAAGACTGTGAGTGGGGTTCAGGTTCACTGTGCAAAATGCGGCCATCAGTTGTCGCGAATTGAAGAACACTGGAAAGACCACGCTGTCGTCGTCGGATCGCTTCTGACCCGCTCCGGTCCCTGGAGGTCTGGGAGCGGGAGATTCCAAATGAGGCAATATCTCTGCCCGCGGTGTGGCCGCTCACTGGATGTCGAGGTGGCACTGCCGGGGGATCCTCCCCTTTTCGACGAGGTTAAAGTTGGCTTCTGAGCGAAGCGGTCGCAAAAGTTGTTGTGGGCCAATTATTTCTGGATGACCGAATTTTTGGTTTTCGAACAAGCAGCCGGGATTCCATGCTGAAGTACGCTCACATTTACGGAACTGCGAAGAACGTTCTCCGCGTGGGGCGATAGACATCCCTGGGGGAGGACAGATTACCGTCGAAGATGGGCGCGCGTATGTGAGCCACTTCGAACCTTCTCATGGAACCTCGGGTGACGAATGGCAAACCCCTTTCATTCCCTACCTTGACTCCGCTGTTCTACCCGTTATACCGCTTTCACGGCTCTTATCACCGGAATACGCCACAATCGAGAGGCGGGTGTATTTCAGCTCATCATGAATACTCGATGCAGTCCATTTCGCGGTCCATTTCCTTTTGTTTCTGATTCGGACCATAAGCCGCCAAAGGCATAGTCCTTTTCTTAGCCAATTGGGTGAGGGAACGCTTCATCTTCTCCGGCTTCCGGGAGCTGACGTTTCAGTCCCAGACGAGCCCATCAGCTCTGTACACGATAAGGCTTCCGAGACATCGATATAAGCGCTGCGGTAACGAAGTTGCCTTACGGGCTTCGACAAGGTATTCTGCCTCCAAAAGGAGCTACAATTTGAGGGAGGGTCGGAGGGACCAGGAATGAGCCAGACATCGCTGGACCTCGCGGGCCTCGTGCAGGCGGGGGAGATTACACCCCGCTTTGTGGCCCAGGGGCTGGACGTTGGGGACATTGAATGCACACTCGCGCGAATCAAATCTTCCTCGGATTGGTCCCGTGAATGGTCTTCGTCAGGAGAGCGTCATGCCAAAATGGCCGAGGAGCAGCTCGCGAGGGGCGCCCGCCTTTCATCGGGCGAATCCTTTCGGAGGGCTTCCCTCTGCCATCACATCGCGCAGTTTCTCTCTTTTGATGACCTAGAGGAGAAGCGCCGTCGCCAGGAGCGAAAGATTGCCCTTTTTCAAAAGGCGCTTCCTCTTTTGATCCCCCCCGCCGAGCGGGTCGAGGTGCCTTTCGAAAAAATCTTCCTTCCCGCGTATTTCCGCCGGCCGGATGGGCGCAGGGGGGACCGCAAGCGGTTCCCCTGCGTCATCCTCATCGAAGGGACGGACTCGACAAAGGAGGAATCGGTCTCCTTCGGGAACGAGTTCCTGGCAAGGGGCATAGCCACCTTCGCTTTTGATGGTCCGGGCCAGGGTGAGACATGGTACCGGATGAAGATGCGGCCGGATTACGAGAAGGCGACGGAGGCGGTGGTCGACTTCCTCACGGAACAGGAGGAAGTGGATGCGTCCAGGATCGGCCTCGTGGGCAGGAGCTTCGGCGGGCACCTGGCTCCCCGTTCTGCAGCCGCCGATCCCCGGATCAAAGCCTGCGTCTCGATGGGAGGGTATTTCGACACCACGTTCTACCGCTGGGAGGAGCCCCTCCGCAGAATCCGGTTCCGGTTCATCTGTGGCACGAAGACGTTGGAACAAACCCAGACAGTCGCCCGACAGTTCACCCTCGCGGGATGTCGAATCGCCTGCCCGGTCCTCGTCGTGCACGGGGCGAAGGACAGCGGGGTGCCCCGAGAGCAAGCCCAGCGCATCCTAGAGCCGTGCGCGGGGGCGGGATTGTTTGTGGAAATGGAAGAGGGGAACCACGTCTGCCATAACTTCTCCCGCGAGGTCTGGGCCCTCGTTTCCGACTGGATGTGGGAACGGCTGGCAGGATAGACAGCGCAAGAGGCGTCTGGTTGTCGAGGGGGAAGGGCAGGTGCGACAAACCCTTCCTGAAAGGGGAGGGCTCGTGAGCTCGGCCTGGAGCGGGGACGCCTGGGACCCGTGAGGGTCAGCTCCTTTCAGATCCGCTTCGACTGGGCGAGCGACCACCTGGAAGCCATCCGGCACCATCTTCCCGAAGGCCAATTCGGGGCGGCCACCGACCTCCACGGGATTACCCCGACAGGCGCGCAAAAATAGTAAAAAATTCCGATCCAAATTGATTATCATTGATTGAGGGGTTAGAATGGAAAAAGGGCTTTTCGAGTAAAGGAGAGGTTACGATGGAACAGGTAAGTTCTCATGTCTATATTGACCCAGACCATGGCG
>JBHIBA010000207.1:0-8253 GCA_046758845.1 Nitrospinota bacterium | reverse complement strand
GCAGACCCGCTGGTCTTATACCAGCCCGAGCAACGGGCTTACATCCCCATCTGGCAATCCGGCCTTTCATCCCCATCTGGGAAATCTGGCCGGTTTTCAAAGCCTGTCCTGAGCGAAGCCGAAGGAAGGCCCCCCTGGAAATGTGGGCTTTCATCCCCATCTACGTCATCTTTTGCTGGAAGCTCACGGCGGAATGTTAGTTGACAAATCAAAAGTTCACATGGATACTAATGTTCCAGTCCCGAACCAAGAAGGAAAAGCGGTGATGGGAAACCCACCCCCCATTCCGGGAAACGAAACCGACCTGCACGTCCACATCCTCGGACAACTCATCCGCATCTCCAACCTGATGGTCCGGCTCGGGGCGAGCCCGAAGTTGGCGGGCCGCTGGGGGCTGACCCTCCAGCAGTGGCTTTTGCTGGAACTCATGTATCACCGGGACGGACTGCCGACGAACCTCTCCTCCTTGGGCCGAAGCCTCCTGGTGAACAAATCCGTCATGACGGGGATGATCGACCGGCTCGAGCGGGACGGCTACGTGTACCGAAAGCCGAACCCCGATGACCGCCGCGTCGTCTACGCCTGCCTGACCCCGAAAGGACGTCGGTTTGTGAAAGAAATCCTCCCCGTGCGAGACGAATGGAACGCCAAGTCCTTCGAAGGCTTCAGCCTGGAGGAAAGGCAGGAGTTCGCCCGGCTGGCGGACCGTTATTTTCACAACCTGTTCCAGGAAACCCTTGAGCTGGATGGGGGCTGAAAGGGGCTTCGCGGGCCGGCGTCTCTTTTTTTCTCGCGTCGATTCGCAGGCCGCCTGAGCCTGCCCGGCCGCTCGTCGAGGGGATAAAGGCGTTGCTCACGCAGCAGATCGTCAACGGGATCATGTTGGGGAGCACCTACGCCCTCATCGCCATCTCCTACACGCTCATCATGGGGATCCTGGACAAGCTGAACTTCGCCGTCGGCGAGGTGTTCATGCTCGGGGCTTATTTGAGCATGACGTTCATCGTGTCGGGTCTCCCCCTCTGGGCGGCGATGCTTTTGGGCGTTTTGTGCGCGGGCCTGTTGAACCTCGTGGTGGAGAGATTCTCCTTCCGGCCCCTTCGGAACGCGCCGCCATTGATCCCGCTGGTCAGCACCATCGGTTTTTCCATCCTTTTTCAGAACGTCGCGGAGAACCTCTGGAGTTCCGAGAAGATCCCCTTCCCCGAGACCTTCGAGATCCGGACGTTCGAGTTCGGCTCCGTCTTCGTCACCTCGGTCCAGTTTTTCATCCTGGGATTGTCGGTTCTCCTGATAGTCCTGCTGGACCTTTTCATCCAGCGGACGCGCATGGGCCGGGGAATGCGGGCCGTTGCGGAAAACCAGGAGACGGCGGGCATTTTAGGCGTGGATTCCAACCGGGTCATCGTCGCCAGCTTTTTCATTTCCGGCGTCCTGGCGGGAGCGAGCGGGATCCTCTTCGCCCTGCGGTTCTTCCTCATCTGGCCTCAGATGAGCATCGACACCGCCCTGAAGGGGATCGCGGCCATGGTCATCGGGGGACTGGGAAACGTCCGGGGGGCCATCGTGGGCGGTCTCATCCTGGGGCTGACGGAAATCATGAGCGTCGCCTATCTCAGCGCCTCCTATCGCGACGTCTTTATCTACAGCCTGCTCTTCGCGGCGCTGATTTGGAGGCCCCAGGGGGTCTTGGGCGGGCCGGCCGTCGCGCGCAGGCGGGTGTGAGATGAGCAGCTACGAGGCGAGCGTACTGGCCCTGTTCGGGATCAACGTCTTGCTGGCCTACAGCGCCTACAGCCCGCTGGCGACGGGGCAGCTCTCGGTGGGCAACGCGGGGTTCATGGCCATTGGGGCCTACGTTTCGGGCATCCTCACGGTCAAACTCGGCTGGCCGATGCAGCCCGCGCTTCTGGCGGGCGCGGTGATGGCCGGGATCGTGGGAATGATGGTTGGATTTCCCGCCCTCCGGCTCCACGGCATCTACCTGGCTATGGCCACCTTGGGATTCGGGGAGATCATCAGGACCTTCTTCCTGAACTTGGAGTACACGGGCAGCGCCCAGGGCTTTCGGGGCTTCACGGGCGTTGAGTGGTGGATCATCTGGATCTGGGTGGCCGTCTTCACCGGCCTGTTCTGGGTGATATCCCGATCCCGCCTCGCCCTGGCCTTCGATGCCGTGCGCGACGACGAGACGGTAGCGGAGCTCGTGGGCCTCAGGGTCACCTGGCTCAAGGTGGGCGCATTCGCCCTGGGGGCCTTCATCGCCGGCGTGGCGGGCGGACTCTTCGCCCATTTCTACCTCTACATCGAGCCCGGCAATTTCGGCTTCATGGAATCCATCATGATCGTTCTGTTCGTCATCCTGGGTGGGATGACGACTTTCTGGGGGGCCCTCCTCGGGGCGGGGTTGTTCACCGTGCTGCCCGAGGCGCTCCGCTTTATGAAGGATTGGCGCGGCATCGTCTTCGGGGGAATCATCATCCTTCTGATGATTGTCCGACCCTCGGGACTGCTGAAGCGTCATCAATTCGCCTTCCGGCGGCAGCGAGAAGCCGCTTGAAAGGAGGGGGCATGCTGTACGGACTGGCCAAGAGAGTCGACTCGCCCACGACGCGCATCGGCGGCGAGTTGGGCCGGTGGGACCAGCGGGAGCAGCACCATAGCAGGGCGGCCACCGGCGAGTTGGGAGAGCGCGTCAAGGAACGCTGGACTTCGGAATCGGTGGACCCCTTCCGCAGGATCTTCTTTCCCGAGACCCGGCCGATGAATGTGCCGATGCGGTCCTGGCTGCCCATCGCCGACGGGCCGGTGAACCCGGAAGCCATCGAGGTCCGGAGCCCCGAGAAGATGTCGGAGGTCATCAAGGGGGCCGCCCGGTTCTTTGGGGCCGAGCTGGTGGGCGTCTGCGAGCTTGAGCCGGCCCTCATCTACACCCACCGGGGCCTGCGCATCGACTATGCCAAGGGGCGGGCCGGAGAACCCATCGCGCTGACCCACAAGTACGCCGTCTCTCTGGGGATCCCCATGGATTTCGACAGGCTCCACACCTCGCCCAGCTTCATCGACGGGGCCGAGGTGGGCCGCCTGTACCTGGAAACCGCCAAAGTCGCCGTCTGCCTGGCCTGCTACATCCGGGAGCTGGGATACCCGGCCAAGGCGCATTTCCACATGTCCGAGGAGGTCCTGCACATCCCCATCGCCGTCAAGGCGGGCCTGGGAGAGCTGGCCCGCAACAACTCCCTCATCACGCAGAAGTTCGGACCCCGGCTCCGCCTCTCCACGGTGACGACGGACCTCCCCCTCGCGGCGGACCGGCCGGTCAGCATCGGCGTGCAGGAATACTGCCGCATTTGCGACAAGTGCGCGGCCAACTGCCCGGCCCAGTGCATCCCTTACGGCGAGAAGACGGTCTTTCGGGGTGTGGAGCGCTGGGTGATCGACAACGATAAGTGCATGACCTACTGGACGGCCAACCGGCAGAAGTGGAACGACTGCGCGCGGTGCATCAGTGTTTGTCCCTGGAACATGCGCTCCGGCTGGTACCATGAGATCACCCTCCGGATGGCCACGTTGGGAGACTGGGCCAGGCGTCTGCTTCTTTGGGTGGACGACCGGCTCTACGGTAAGAAGCCGAAACCGAAGGTAGAATGGCTCTACTATTCAACCAAGAGCAGGGCGGATCGCCTCAAGGTCGTGGACAAGGACTTGACGCTCGTGGAGTGAAGCGATGACGGTTCGCGCCAAGGAGCGACACCGGTGTCCTTTTGAGGACGAAGTCTTCTCCGCGGACAAGACCGCCTCCTACCGGCAAAGCCGCGAGTGGCTGAACCTCACGCTTGTGGACTGGCTCAAGAATTGGGCGAGAGAACGGCCTGAGGCCGCCGCCGTCTCCGGCCCCGCGCGAAGGCTGTCATTCACCGAACTGGACGCGGAATCCGACCGCCTGGCCGGGGGGCTCTCGAACCTGGGTCTGCTTCCGGGCGACGTTCTGGGCGCCCAGCTCCCCAACTGCGCGGAATGGCTCGTTCTTCTCTACGCCGCGACCAAGATCGGCGCCGTTTTCATGCCGCTTCACATGCCCTACCGGGAGGCCGAACTTCTCTCCATGCTGAGCTTCTCCGGCGCGCGGGCGATGGCGGTCCCGACTCAGGGAGGGGACGCTTCCCGGCTGGAGATGATCGAAGGTCTGAAGCCGAACCTCCCGTCCCTGGAGAACATCATCGTCATCGGCGCACAAAGACCGGGCGCCCGCTCTTACGGCGAACTGGTCACGGGCCATGGCCCGCCGGACTTCGACCCCGATCCGGACGATCCCTTTCTGCTGCTGTTCACCTCGGGGACCACAGCGGGGCCGAAGGCCGTGCTCCACACGGCCAACATTCGCCTGGCGAACGCCGCCAACGCCGCCCGGGAGCTGCAAATGGACGCCGGGGAGGTCTGTCTCTCCCTATCGCCTCTCAGCCACATGTTCGGCGTCTGCTCGCACATGATGGCCATGAGCTGCGGAGCGAGGACGGTCGCGTTTCCGACGTTTTCCCCGGAAGGGTTTTTGGAGCGCGTCGAGGCCGAGCGGGTCTCGATGGTGTTCGGCGCCCCCGCACACGCGATTTCGATCCTGGACTGCCCGGATCTTCCAAGGAGAGATATTCGGTCCCTGCGGAAGATCGTCCTCTCCGGCAGCGTCTGCCCGCCGCAGGTGGCATCGGAGATCCGGGAGCGGATGGACTGCACGCCCGTCCTCCTCTGGGGAACGACGGAGACGCAGGTCGGCTTCTACACCCGTCCGGGGGATCCCCCGGAGGTCTACCGCCACACCATCGGCCGCCCGAACCCCGGCGTGGAAATCACGCTCCTGGATGAGGAGGGGCGGGGCGTTTCGGCAGGGCGCGAAGGGGAGCTCTGCGTCCGCGGCCCGAGTCTCTTCGCCGGATACTACCTGAACCCGGAGGCGACGGCGGAAAGCTTCACAGCGCAGGGCTGGTACCGGACGGGAGACCTGGCGGTCGGGGACGCCGGCGGCAACTACCGCCTCACCGGCCGGAAGAACGACCTCATCAACCGGGGCGGCGTCAAGTTCAACCCGGCGGACGTCGAGGGACTCCTGGTCTGCCACCCGAAGATCTCCCGGGCCGCGATGGTGGGCATGCCCGATCCGAGGCTGGGCGAGCGGAATTGCCTGTTTGTGATTCCGGCGCCGGGGGAGAGCCCGTCGCTGGAGGAGGTTGTGGCCCACGTGGAGCGCGGCGGCATCGCCAAGAACAAGTGGCCGGAGCGTCTGGAGATCGTGGGAAAGCTCCCCATGACCCCGACGCGGAAAGTCAGGCGTTCGGTCCTCCGGCAAGTCATCGCGGACAAACTGAGAGAGGAGAGCCGTGTCTGCTGACGGCGAAAGGGGCGAAAGGGATTCCGGGCTGTCCCTGGAGGGCGTCTCCAAGAACTTCGGCGGCGTTCAGGCGATCCGCGACCTCTCCCTCCGGGTCCCCGTCGGCCG
Source organism: Nitrospinota bacterium (assembly GCA_046758845.1). Lineage (GTDB taxonomy): Bacteria > UBA8248 > UBA8248 > JACPRG01 > JBHIBA01. The sequence continues at coordinate 2,762 of JBHIBA010000207.1, read as the reverse complement.
GATCATTGGCCTCATCGGGCCGAACGGCGCCGGCAAGACCACCGTGTTCAACCTGGTGACCGGAGTCTACTCCGTCAGCGGCGGCGTCTTCCGGTTCTACGGCGAGGACATCACGAACGAGCGGCCTCACCGCATCGTCCGCCGGGGCATCGCCCGGACCTTCCAGAACATCCGACTGTTTGAGAGCATGACCGTTTTGCAAACCGTCCAGGTGGCGCAGACGCACCTCGCCGGCCGGGGGGTGGGGAAAATGCTCAAAAGTCCCGGCGTCCGGCGCCAGGCGCAGGAGGCCAGACACCTCTTGGAGTTTGTGGGCCTTTGGGGGGACCGAGGCCGGCGGGCCACGACGCTCCCCTACGGCGCGCAGCGGCGGCTCGAGATCGCCCGGGCCCTCGGGACGCGGCCCCGCCTCCTTCTTCTGGACGAGCCGACGGCGGGAATGACCGCGGGGGAGTCGCAGGATTTGCTGGGGCTCTTCCGGCTGTTGCGGGCGCGGGGAACGGCCCTGTTCCTCATCGAGCACGACATGCGGGTGGTCATGGACATCTGCGATTATATCTACCTCCTGAACTTCGGCGAGTTGATCGTCGAAGGAAAGCCGTCTGAAGTGCAGTCGAGCGAACTGGCGCTTCAGGCCTACCTGGGGGTATCGTAATGCTCCGGGTCGAAAACCTCTCGACGAGATACGGTTCCATCGAAGCGGTGTCCGGCGTGTCACTGGAAGTCGGGGAGGGGGAGCTCGTCGCCATCCTGGGCGCCAACGGGGCGGGAAAGTCCTCGCTTCTCAAGACCCTTTGCGGGGTGCTCGCGCCTTCGGGGGGCTCCATCCGGTTCTGCGGGAAGTCGATCGAGAGGCTTCCGTCCTCGGAGCGCGTCCGCCGGGGTCTGACGCTGGTCCCAGAGGGAAGGGCCATCCTGACCCAAATGTCGGTGCAGGAAAATCTCCTCATGGGGGCTTACACCCGGCGGGACGGCGGCGTTCGGACGGATGTGGAGGAGATGTTCCGCCGCTTTCCCCTCCTGGAAGAACGCCGGAACTTCAGCGCCGGGGTCCTCTCGGGCGGGGAGCAGCAGATGTTATCCATCGCACGGGCGCTGATGGCCCGGCCGAGGTTCCTGATGTTCGACGAACCTTCCCTGGGCCTGGCGCCGAAGGCGGTGAGCCAGGTGTTCGCGCTGATCGCCGGCCTGCGAAGCGCCGGGATCACCATCCTCCTGGTGGAGCAAAACGCCCAGGAGGCCCTGCGCCTGGCCGACCGGGGATACGTATTGGAGACCGGGCGGATCGTCATCCACGACGACGCGGCCGCCCTGATGGAGAGCGAGGGCCTTCGGTCGGCTTATCTGGGGGGAGGAAAGTAAAAGGGAGAAGCAACGGAGTCCGGTCGTTCACCGCGCCGCAAGGGGCATTCCATGGAGGGTGGGATCATGTCAAAAGAGAATGAGAAGCGTTTCCGGAACGGCGGGAAAGCCAAGGGGATGAACCGCCGAACGTTCTTGCGAGCCACCGCAGGAGTCGGCGGGGGCGTGTTGGGCGCGTCGCTGTTGCCCGGCCTCTTTCGGCCGAAGAGGGCGTGGGCCCAAAAGGTCACAGGGCCTTACATCCGGATCGGCGTGGCGCAGCCGAGGACCGGGGTGTTTTCCTTCTGGGCGAAGAAGAACCTGATCGCCCTGGAGCTGGCCGTAAAGAAGATCAACGACGCCGGGGGGATCGGCGGAGTGCCGGTCAAGCTGTTCCTCGAAGACACTGGCAGCAAGCCGGCCGAAGCGGCCAACGTCGTCCGCAAGCTCATCGAGGACGAAAAGGTCCTGGCGGTCCTGGGCCCCTTCTCCAGCTCCTCCTGTGAGGTGGCTTTTCCCATCGGGGTCAAGATGGCAACGCCCATGCTGTCTCAGGCTTCCTCCAAGCCCGGCGTCTCCAAGGCCAACCGGCCCTACAGCTTCCGGACGAACGTGGACGAGTTCCGCCAGGCGCTCCGCGCCGTTCCCAAGTTCCGGGAGGTCCACAACATCAAGACGGCGGCCGTCGTCTATGACGTGAAGGAAGCGGTCACGCGCGTGCTGGGCGAGAGGGTGCTTCCGGGCGTCGCCAAGAAGGTGGGCATCCGCATCGTCAACCCGGGCGATTTCATCAAGTACCACACCCGCGACTTCGACTTCAGCGCCCAGGTGACCAAGCTCCGGGGCATGAAGTTCGACGGGATCCTCTTCGGCGGTGTGGCGGTGGACGCCGTCACCTTCCTCAAGCAGGCCCGCCGCATGGGTGTCGGTCAGCCCATCGTGGGCGGCTCGCCCCTCATCAAGGAGGATTTCCCGGTGACCGGCGGGAAAGATGTGAACGGCACCATCGCCCCCGCCACTTTCTGGCCTTCGATGCCGAGGCCGGGCGTGGCGGAGTTCGTCGCAGCCTATCGAAAGCGCGCCGCCGCCAAGAAGTTGCCCCCCGACCCCGTCGTGATGGACGTGAACATCTACGACGAGATGATGCTGATCGCCCACCTGATCTCCAAGGCGGGCATCACGAACAACCCCAAGGACTTGGCGGGCGACCGGGAGAAGCTCATGAAAGGACTCTCGGCGACGCGGGACTACGCGGGACTCGCCGGACGGCTCGGCTTCAATGAGGACGGTGACGCCCTCAGGGACATCTTCGTCCTCATGGCCAAGGACGGGAAATGGGTGAAGGTCTGATCGCCTAAGGGAGCCGCCCGGCTCAAGGGGCCGCCGGTTTCCCGGACCGGCGGCCACCAATGGAGGAGGTC
>JBHIBA010000206.1:0-8260 GCA_046758845.1 Nitrospinota bacterium | reverse complement strand
TCCGGCCGGCACGCAAGTGCCCAAAAAGGTCCCCCTGGGATTTTCTCTTATTCCACAGGGAACGTCCCATATGCTTCTGAACCTGTTCATCGGGGACCTTCGTCACGAAACGGCCGGGAGTAATGCCCGCTCTCTTAGGCCGTATTTTCGGATTTGGACCAATTGAATAGTGGAAGAGCCTTTCCCGCATCCCTTTCAGGGGAGCCCCTAAGAGATCAAATCAATATGACAAATAAAGCAGTCTATTCAAATAGTTACATTAAGCGGCCTAGACACTACATTTACAAAGCTACCACGGAAATTCCGGATTCTTCCGTTGAACCGCAGAAAAAAGCTTCGAAGCCGCCCTTGCGCCCTCTCGGCTTCGCGGGTCGATGACCATCCGGCAGCTTCGCGTGTAAGAGCCGATGACCTGAAGCTCGGAGCGTCGCGACCAATTCCAGTGAATGCCCCGAGAATCTCGGAAAATCTCCTCGGCGAGCTTCCGGTTCACGGACACGGGCCTGCGAAACCTAAGCGAGTTCTTTCCCCCGGCAAAGACCCAGAAGCCGTCGAAGCGGGAAGGGTCAACAAGACCCCGCAGGACGTGGGCGTTCCGCCCGATGCGTCTTTGCGCGCGGCCGGAGGGCTCCCCCCGAATGTCGGCAAAAACTTCCTCGATCTCCAGCACGCCGACCAGGAAAAAACCGGCTGTCCTGTCCTCAAACCGGCCCTCCCGGAAAGGAACAAGCCGGGACAGGAAGAAAAGGAGGTCCCCTTCCCGGATCTTCTTCAGCCCGGCGGCCCTGGGCGCGGAGTGACAAAGGTCACCGTAGGTCAGTTGCTCGAAGTCCGGGTCCCGGTGGGCGTGGAACCGGGCGTAGCGTTCGGGGAGGTAGTCCGACAGGGGCTTTTCCCGGTTAAAGCAACTCAGGTCGCAATACCGGGGAACGGGCGGGAACTGGAAATCCTCCGACTCGGGGATGGGGATGAACTCGAACGTCCCGTCCGTAAAGAGCGGGCTGCGGACCGGATGCGACCGGTTGGCCCCGACATTCGCCAGGAAGATTCGGCCAACGGGGTTCATCCGAAAAGACACCGATTCCCGGAAAAAGGCCCTCCCCCGGTCAGCCCCGATCTTACTCCCTTAAACCAACCCCTGTCTTAAAGGGGAGCAGTATATGAGCCAACCGCAAGGGACGCGGAGGGTCCTTTAAGGCGTCGCCGGCATCTCATTTGGGTGCAGCAAGGGAGAGGGTGGCGGTCAGCCCACCCCTTTATCGATTGTGGCCAGACGGCGGTAAAGCGTGGCCCTACTGATGCCCAGCTTCCGAGCGGCAACGCTCCGGTTTCCTCTCGCGCGCTCAAGAGCGGTCATCAGCTGTTCCTTCTCATCCTCTGGCGTGGCGTCGGTTGGCAACTGAGGAGGAGTCGCATCGACGATCTCCGGCGGTAGGTCGTCGAGTTGTAGGGCAGATCCTTTTGCCCGGATAACGGCAGACTCTATGGCATTTTGCAGCTCACGGACGTTACCTGGCCACGAGTATTCCAGCAGCAGCTCCATGGCGTCCGGGCTTATGTCCTGAACCGGCTTTGAAGTGGCCGCCCTGCACTGGCGCAAGAACAGGCTCACAAGGAGGGGGATATCCTCTTGGCGCTCCCGCAGGGGCGGAAGATGGATCCTGGCCACCCGGATTCGGTAGAGGAGATCGAGGCGGAAGCTCCCCTTTTCCACCTCTTGATCCAGGTCCTGGTGCGTGGCGGCGAGAACGCGGACGTCAATCTTGCGCGGCCTGGACTCGCCGAGGCGTGTGATTTCCCTTTCCTGGAGGACCCGCAACAGACGGGTCTGAACGTTCATCGGGATGTCCCCGATCTCGTCCAGAAAGATGGTTCCGTGGTCCGCGGTTTCAAACAGCCCCTTATGGTCTTCCATGGCGCCGGTAAACGCGCCTTTCTTATGGCCGAACAACTGACTTTCGAGCAATGACTCGCTCAACCCGGCGCAGTTGATGATGATGAAGGGGCCGTCTTTCCGGTGGCTGGTGAAATGAATCGCCCGCGCCACCATTTCCTTGCCTGTCCCCGTCTTCCCTTCGATGAGAACCGTGGAGTCTACTCGCGAGACCTCCTGTATCTGCTGGTAGACAACCCGCATGGCCTTGCTCTTTCCCACCAAATCGCGAAATTGGGTCTTTTTGCTCAGCAGATTACGCAGGTCGTAGACTTCCGATATGTCGTATAAGAAGAAAATTTTCCTTTGCGGACTGCGAGGGTCCTCCTGGACCTCAATTTCCACCCAGTTGTGGCGGCCTCCGGGAGTCTCCAAATGGATGGGGAACTTGGTTCGCAGATTCGCCGGACGCGCGAACATGTCCTTGAGGCTTTCCCTGTCCTCTTCCTGGAAAGGACACACCTCCTCCCAATGTCTCCCCAAGACCTCTTCCTGGCTGACCCCGAACAGGCGCTGGCCGGCCTGGCTCAGGAAGCTGAGACACCCGTTCTCGTCCGTCATGGCCGTCCCCACCCGGAGCTGGTTGAGGAGCGCTAACATGTCGTCGTGGCTTTTTTGCAGTTTCCCCTCCGCCTGCTTCTTGCCGACTAAATCGCAAACCCGCTCTTCTGCAATCGCAAGGCGTACGTTGAGAAATCCAGGCTCCACTGGCTTGTTCAGGTAGTCATCGGCGCCCGCTTCGAGCACCGGCTCGAGGTCTCCCGGTTGATTGCGCGCGGTGACCACCAGGATGACGCTTTGATCCCCCTGAGGCAGCGCGCGGATCTGGCGGCAGAGGTCTAAGCCGTCCACATCCTCCAGTTCCAAGTCCAGGACGACAAGCGGGTGGGGCTCCCTCTCGTAGGCCTCCAGGGCCTCCTCGCCCCTCATGCAGGCGCTCACCTGGTGACCCCGGGACCGGAGAATCTTCTCCAGAAAGACGAGCATGTCGAAATCGTGACCGACGATCATCGTCTTCATGCTGGCGACCTTTCCCATCTCACACTCTCGCCCTCGTCGAACCAGTCCCACAAATAGCAAAAGATATACCACAGCAGGCCCGGTGTCAAATGAGCCGGATTCCTTTCCATTCTGGACTTCGTTTCTGTGTCTCATGCGACAACCGCGTGAGACACCCTGAGACAGGAACTCAGCTAGCCAGCGCCCCCTATCCTTCCGGGAAATAACCGCCCCCAGAAATAACATCCTTTAAAAACAATAGGATGCAAGAATACATCCCTTTTTGGCACAACAGTTGCCTTCCTGATGGCTGTGCGCTGAACGGGTTCACTCCCAGACCCTGGGGGCGTACGGCCACTGGATGGAGCTTTTTAGGGAGCTTGAGCTATGGCTGTCAGGAAAAGCGAATTATCCAGGCTCGAAGACATCTACTGTCGCACGGTTGCGCGTTCGACGGACGACCGAAGAGCTCAGGGGGAGTTTGAGAGGAAGGTTGAACTGACCCATCCTAACGAGGGAGAGAAAGGCGAATGACCTCAAGTTTTGCATTTCGGGGAAAGAGACAATCAAACCAGGGTAGCAAGGGGCGCACAGGGGCTCCTCTGGCCGAGATCAAGGGTCTCGGTCCAAGGACGATAAAGGCCCTGCACAAGATCAACATCCACACCGTCGAAGAGCTGGCGAGGACATCGGAGGAGAAATTGACCTCGATCTCCGGCATCGGCCAGAAACACGCCAAAGCCCTCACCCGGCGGGCGACCGGATATCTAAGGGGGAATTCGGAAAAGGAGACGGAAGTCGAGCACGCACCGCAGGCCGCGGAAGGAGAGCCGGAGGCTCAGGAAGAAGGAATGACCGACGCTGAGATCCTCAATTCCGCTCTGCAAATGCGTCTTCGGCGAGTCGCGCGCTACAAATGGCCGTTTCGAAGGAAGGGGAAAACAAATGCCTCCGCATTCTCTGCCCGGACCATCGGCGGCTACACGTTTAATCTGCCGTCGATTCCTTCTCATGTCTCCCTCGCTATCCGGACCATCGGCGAGCACACGTTTCATCTGCCCTGGGTCCGTCCCCGTTTCACGGGAAATTCCCAGGTCGGGGCGGTGGTATTCAAAGTGCAAGCCTTCGCACAACAAGTCACAGCGTTTCTCAGAAACCTGGATAACCGACTGGCCGGGGGCAGCGAAAGGCTGAAGGAAAGGGTGAGGATCCGCCGGCGGGAGGTGGAGGCTGGCCTGAGACCATCGGAAAGGGGGATTCTGGGGTGTCGGCGGTGGCCATGGTGGGGATGGTGGCTTCTGGACAGCGCCTTCTGCGCTGTCTGGCTGGCCGTCTACTTCGATTTCCCGAAGACACCCGCCATGAGCCTTTGGTTCGTCCTCTTGGCTGGAGGGCTGCCCTGGGTCGCCGTTGCAGCCGTGGGCACCGGGGTAGGCGTGATCGCCCTGGCTGTTTATGTGCCGCGGGCACTGTGGAAGGGAAGATTACAAAGGGCTCAATCGAACGCTAAATGAAGCGGGGTGACCGTTCGCTGAAATGACTTCGCCCCTGCCCTGCCTCACCCGTTGCATGGATGCCCCTGCAAACGCCAGCCGTGAGAGGGCCGATAAGACGACCAGGGGTCGGGCGAGCTGACATCGAGTGCGAACGGCGACGATAAACCCCGATGAAGATTCAGGCAGCGCCCGAGTCGGCGCGGCCCGAATCTGAAGGACGCTCAGTCCTCCCAACGGGGGCTCGCCGAGGAAGGATAAGGCCGTACTCCCCTTTCCGCCGGGGGGAGGAAAGGACGCGCGGGCATGCGATCTCACCGCAGGAAGAAGCGAAAACCAAGTCTTTCCCCCAACGGGCAAAAAGCCGGCCTCTTTGGGTGCAGCTTCTATTTGATGCACAAGAGGTTTTCCGGAAAGTATGCGGAGGCCGATTCATCGGTAATTCACCTTTTGCCAAGGTTTGAGGAGGCTTCCAAGGGGGCGGGGGCTGAGAGCACTTCCCTTGCTGCGATTGGGGTCGCCGATCCAAAATTGAAGGCCTTCGCGCAGCGACTCACGGAACTGCTCAGAAAACTGGATGACGGTCTGGCGGGGGCCGAAAAGACGAGGCTTCGTCGGTCGGCGCGAGAGGCCGGCCTCAGACCATCGGAAAGGGGAATTTCGGCGTGTCGGCGGTGGCCATGGTGGGGATGGTGGCTTCTGGACAGCGCCTTCTGCGCTGTCTGGCTGGCCGTCTGGTTCGATTTTCCGCGGACGCCGAGCATGAGCCTCTGGCTCGTCCTCTTGGCTGGAGGGCTGCCCTGGGCTGTTGTTGCAGCCATGGCCACCGGGGTAGGTGTGATTGCCCTGGTCGCTTATCTGCCTTGGACCCTGTGGAATTGGTGGGAGAGAAAATTGCAAGGGAGTCCAGGGAAGGCCGAATGAAAGAAGAGGCGAACGTCCCCTCAGGTAAGACCGGACCGCAAGCCGGATGCGGCCGGTCGGCCCCGCCGTCCATCGGAAGGCTCCGGCCAGCTGAGGATCATCGAACGGACCCCGACTCGTAGAATCAGGCCTCCCCTTGGTTAGAACCCGGACGGAATGAGGAAGGTCTCTTCTGTTTCGGCCTCCATCTCCCGGAAGGCCAGTGCCTCGGGCGGGTTTGGGATGACTTTCCAGAAGATCCGCCGGTAGTGGTCCCACCGGGTGAGGATGTTGGCCGCGTGGCGGCTGCCCGTGAGCTTTCGATGCCGCTCGATGATCTCTTTCAGGAATTCCTCATCCCGCCGGCCCGTCAAATGCTCCAAATTGACCATTTCCTTGTTCAGTCGGTCAGGGAAGTGGCCTTCCGGGTCCATCACGTAGGCAATCCCCCCCGACATGCCGGCAGCGAAGTTTCGACCCGTAGGGCCGAGGATCACCGCGCGCCCGTTGGTCATGTACTCACACCCGTGGTCCCCCACCCCTTCCACGACGGCGTGGGCCCCACTGTTTCGGACGGCGAAGCGCTCCCCTGCCCTGCCGGCCGCGAAGAGCTCACCCCCCGTTGCGCCGTACAAGACAGCGTTGCCGATGATAGAACTTTCGTGGGACGGAAACCGAGAAGCCTCCGCCGGACGGATGGAGATGAGGCCGCCCCCCATTCCCTTTCCGACGTAATCGTTGGCTTCCCCCTCCACGTGGATTTCCACTCCCCGAACGAGGAACGCTCCCAGACTCTGTCCGGCGGAGCCTTTAAGGTTATAACTTATTAGACCTTCATTAAGTCCTTCGTTTCCAAAGAGTTTCGCGATTTCTCCGGAAACCCTTGCCCCGAGGGTTCGGTCCACGTTACGGACCTTACGGTTGAACTCTACTATCTGCCCCTCGAAAGCACCCCGACACCCTCCGAGGATTTCCTCATCCAGGGACGTGCCGGGTCGCTCGTTTCTTTCCACCGTGCATTTTCGGGGCAGCCTTCCGCTCGGATCGGGGTTTCCGAGGATTTTCGAGGAATCCAAAGTGGCCGCCTTCGGATGGTCCTCCGGGAGCGCCAACTGTATCAGGTCAGACCGCCCCACGGCTTCATCCAACGACCTGAGACCCAGTGACGCCAGGATCTCGCGCACCTCTTCGGCAACTCCCCGGAAGAAGGTGATCACGTCCTCCGGGGTCCCTTTGAATTTCGAGCGCAGTTGCGGGTTCTGGGTGGCCACACCAACGGGACAGGTGTTCAGGTGGCACTGGCGAGCCATGATGCAGCCCTCTGCCACGACAGCCGCGGTCCCAAAGTCGAACTCCTCGGCGCCTAAAAGGGCGGCCAGAACAACGTCCCGGCCGGTCTTGAGCCCTCCGTCCACCCGCAGGCGTACCCTTCCCCGAAGCTCGTTGAGGACCAGAGTCTGCTGTGTCTCCGCCAGTCCCAACTCCCAGGGGGAGCCGGCGTTCTTGATGGAGCTCCAAGGAGAGGCCCCCGTCCCCCCGTCGTGGCCGCTGATGTGGACCACGTCGGCGTAAGCCTTGGCGACCCCCGCCGCGACGGTCCCAACGCCGGCTTCGGCGACCAGCTTGACGCTCACAAAGGCGCGCGGATTCGCCTGTTTGAGGTCGTAGATAAGTTGCGATAGGTCCTCAATGCTGTAAATGTCGTGGTGCGGCGGCGGTGAGATGAGCGTCACACCCGGGACCGAGTGGCGGATGGCAGCAATGTGGGCGGCCACCTTGTGTCCGGGGAGCTGCCCCCCTTCGCCGGGCTTGGACCCCTGCGAGACTTTGATCTGAAGCTCATCGGCCGCGGCCAGATAGGCCGGCGTCACGCCAAATCGGGCCGAGGCCACCTGCTTGACCCGGCTGTTGGCCGAATCTCCGTTCTCTCGGGGAACGAACCGGGCGGGGTCTTCCCCTCCTTCGCCCGAGTTGCTTCGGCCGCCTATCCGGTTCATGGCTATCGCCAGCGTCTCGTGGGCTTCCGGACCCAAAGCCCCCAAAGACATGCCCGAGGTCCCGAACCGTCTCCAGATGTCCTCCACCGGCTCGAGTTCCTCCAGCGCGACCCGGCGAGATTCATCGACCTCCCGCAACTGAAAAAGGTCACGCGGTGACGTAGGGGTCCGCCGATTGACGAGTTCCGCGTATTTCATGTACGCGCCCCGGTCTTTCTCTTGAACTGCCTTGTGGAGGGCCTTTACGACGTCCGGGTTGAAGGCGTGATACTCCCCGACCTTTCGGTACCGGTAGCTTCCCCCCTGTTTCAGCTTCGATCCGCCGCCCTCTTGGTAGGCCTCCCGGTGTCGGGCGAGGACTTCTTGGGCGACCTCGTCAAAACCCAGGCCGCCGAACTGAGAGGGGGTGCCATGCATGCACCGGTCGATCACCTCATCTCCCAACCCCAGGGCCTCGAAGATTTGCGCCCCGTGGTAGCTGCTGAGGCAGGAAATGCCCATCTTGGACAACACCTTGAGCAATCCTTTTTCCGCGACCCGGATGAACGCCTGTACGGCCTCTTCGCCTGAGATCCGGTCGCGGGATTTCCGCGCCAATTCCCGCACCGTCTCAAGCGCCAAGTAAGGGTGGATGGCGCTCGCTCCATGACCCAAGAGAACGGCGAAGTGGTGCACGTCCCGAGGTTCCCCCGAATCTGCGACCAGACTGGCCCTCAACCGGCAACCCTCCCGGATGAGGTAGTGGTGGACCGCGCCGACGGCCAACAACATGGGAATCGGCGCCAGATATGCGCCCACGCCCCGGTCGCTGAGGATCAGAATCGTCTTGCCCGCCCGGACCGCCGCCATGGCCGAATCACACAAACTCTCCAACGCGCGGACAAGGCCCCCCCCCCCCCCCCCCGCCGCGCACCGGCGCGGGGCGAGGTGGTGGG
>JBHIBA010000205.1:0-8288 GCA_046758845.1 Nitrospinota bacterium | reverse complement strand
CCAACCCAAAGCAGGCCCGGCCACGCAGTGCCGGGCCGTCAAAAGTTTTCCGGGGGGTCCAGGGGGGCCGGTTTTCAAAAAGGCCCCCCTGCGAAGAAAACGCGCCCCCCACAAAAAAGCCGGGACGCAAGTGCCCAAAAAGCGCTCCCTGGAACAACCCAGGTTTTGTTAAGGAGAGACATTCATGGCCAGCAAAGACGGTGTCGTCCGCGTGGGACAAGTGGGACTCGGCAAGTGGGGCAATCAGCTCGCCACGGCCGCTTCCAAAAGCCAGAAGATCCAGTTCGCTGCGGGGTTCAGCCGGTCGGAGGAAAAGCGCAAGGCGTACGCCGAGAAGTATGGGATGGAAACGGAGTCTTCTTACGAAGATCTCCTGGGGCGCGAGGACATCGAGGGGGTGGTCATCTCCGCCCCCAACAACGCCCACACGGAACTCTGCATCCGCGCCGCTGAGGCGGGCAAGCACGTCTTCGTGGAAAAGCCCATCACCAACCACATCCCCGAAGCCCGGCAGGTCGTGGCGGCGTGCGAAAAGGCGGGCGTCACGCTGATGGTCGGTCACGGGTCAAGACGCCTGGGTGGGCACCGGGTCCAGAAGGAGTGGATCGAAGGCGGCAAGCTGGGCGAGGTGGTCATGATCGACGGCAACATCTCCAACACCACAGGGATGGCCGTGGCCGAGGGGGCCTGGCTCTGGTACAAAAAGGAAAGTCCGGCCGGCGCCCTGACGCAGCTCGGCGTCCACCACGTGGACACCTTCCTTTACCTGGGCGGGCCGGTGAAGCGCGTCTCGGCGTTCTTGGGACGGAAAAAGACGCGCGCCGAGATTCCCGACGTGACCAGCACGCTGCTGGAGTTCGAGTCCGGCGTTCAGGGTTACGTTGGGAGCAACTTTGCCAGCGCCCGGTGGACTTTCTTCGTCAACGTGTACGGCACCGAGGGGAACCTCTACTACGACCGGTTCGACGGCCTGTACCACAAGGTGAGCGACGAGCCCCGCGGGCCCGTTCCCTACGACAACGTAGACATCCTCCAGGACGAGCTGGAGCACTTCGCCCACTGTTTGCGCAACGGAGCGCAGCCGGAGACGGGAGGCAAGGAGGGAATCGACGCCCTGGCCGTCGTCGTGGCGGCCATCCGGTCGGCGGAGGAAGGCCGCGCCGTCGAGATCGCCGAGGTCATGGCGGGGTGAGAACGCTCAGGGGGGCCTTCCTTCGGCTTCGCTCAGGACAAGCTTTGAAAGCCGGCCAGATTTCCCAGGGGGCGCTTTTTGGGCACTTGCGTGCCGGCCGAACTGCGGCTGGCGGCGAGTAGGCTTAAGCTGATAGTCTTTGCCGCGCACCTTCCGAGAAGTGATTTACCAGGCACGCCAGTGCAGAAACCTGACGCGGTGCGTCCGCCCCCCCCACCCCCCAGCAAAACTTTCGCCTAAGACTCGATCGTTGGCCGGGTGCTAAGGCCGTGCTCCAAAGACGATCGATACGAAGTCTGACTCTCACTCGCGTGCAGGCCGAGCGCTAAGCTCGGCCGTGGAAAGTTTTCGAGGGGGGCGTGGGGGGACAGCTTTCAAAATGTCCCCCCAGAAACTCTTCCCTCTGTCCCAGCGCCGGGTGCCACTGAGCCGAGGGGCGCAGGACATACTCAACGAATTTCGCGGACGCCACATTAGTAAGTTCTTCCAGAAGTCTCAGGGGGAACCCAGGAGCCAGTCCACGGAGATGATCCCCGGACCCGCCACCAGCACGGCCAGGGCGCCCGCCAGAAGAACAACGCAAAACTCATAGCCCGCCTCTTCCGCCCCCCTCGTGAATCCCTTGCTGTAACCCGCCTTGTAGATGGCCACGATCATGTGGACGGCCAGGAAGAGTGCGGCCCACCGGCTGAGGACCCCGACGAGCAGGGCGATCCCACCGAAGAACTCCACCACCCCGGCCGTCAATGCGAAGAAGAAGGGGGCGGGCACCCCCAGGCTCCTCAGCCTCTGAGAGAAATTCCTGACTCCGGGTTTGTCGGTGAAGAGCTTGGCGTACCCGTGGACGATGAAGACCCAGGCGAGGGCGAGGCGGATGATCAGGGGTCCCAGGGTGGCGAAGGGCCCAAAAACGATGTCGAGGACCATCGGGCTGATCTCCCCTCGTCGGCGCCGCGAAGGCGCGTTGCCCTTGGCCGCGTCTTCGCCCCCGTCAGGCGATTCGTTTCCCTCGAACGCGAATTGGCGGCCTCCTTTCCCCCGCCCAATGCGCCCCGAGCCGCGATAGAATAACAAATTTTTCGGGCCTTCCGGCGGGATCCACGCCCAACGCCGTTACTTCCCGAGGGTATGCGTCCCCCGGCGCGTCGGTTTCCGGCCTGACCCCAGAGATTCAAGAAGGGGGGCCGGGCGGTCATGGGAATATGCTCCTGTCCCGGTTGTTATGGTCGTTTGTCACGTCCACCCCGACCTTTGCTTGCGGTTGACGAACCGGCCGGGCATACTTTGGGGTGAAGCCTTGGGACAGGGCCTTCTTTTCCGATGGATCTGCTCTTGACACATCCGCGCGGAGCTTGAGAGGGGAGAATCTTCAATGGCCGAAAAACTCGATGTCACTTGCTACGTCTGCTACGTCTGACCCTATGCCTACCGGGCCATGGAGTGGCTGGAAAGGCTGAAGAAAGGCAGAAACAACAACCTCAATGTGATCTACAAGTCTTTCGTCCTGGAGCAGGCGAACTTCGCCCACCGCCACGAGCCGGGCTGGAAAATCTGGAAAGACAAAAGCTTCCCCAGCCGGGACATGCCGCCCCTTCTCGCCGCCAAGTGCGCCGCGCGTCAGGGCGAGGAGTCCTTCCTGAAATTCAACCAACTCCTCTTCCGGGCCAGGCACGAAAAGGACCTCGACATCACCAACCAGTTGCTCCTCCTGGACGTGGCCCGGGAAGCGGGTCTCGACCTCGAAAAGTTCGGCGAAGACATGCGCAACGGGGTCGGCATCAAGGAAGTGGCGAAAGAACACGAGGAGGCCGTGAGAAAATACGGGATGTTCGGGGTGCCGACCTTGTTCTTCGGAGATGGGACCCCCGTTTTCGTCAAGCTGGAGAAAGGGGCGTGGGAAAAGAGCCCGAAGGAAGACCGGGCCCTGTTGGAGCAGTTAAAGGCGACCTCCCAGGAGCGCCCCTATATCCTGGAAGTGAAGCAGCCCGAATCGGCCAGGCTGGCCGAGGAGTCCGCCAAGAAATACAAACCCTATACGGGTTAGTCCGAATCCCGGGGTAAGGCCGCGCCCCGGCGCTCCCTCGTCGTCGGTGAACCGGGGTGCTCGGTAAAACCAGCCCTGGGTTCTTGCCGGATTGTGCCGAATAGGTCATATATTTGATATGGCAGTCTAGGAATCTTCCCGAATTTATCGCCCGACCTCGGGGGAGGAGGGGATTCTGTGATTGATATGGATTTCTTGTTCACCGCTGGAACCGTAGCCATGGCGGTGGTCATGTTTATCATCATCGTTGTCGCCGCGTTTTCCATTTTCCGCAGGAGCTGAGAGAATCGTTGTTCACGCCACGGCCATTTTGTTTTGGAAATCGCAGGTCTCGGAAGGCCTGAAATCCTTTCAATCAGCAGAGAAAATCGCCCCTAAGGAAAATCTCTCCAAGCCGTTTGACCATCGAAGGGTACTCCTGTTTTTGCTCTTGAACCGCTGAAGTTGCCCACAGGAGGAGCGTGCGATTCAATTTTTGTATAAATTTTGGTAGTGGGTCAGTTTGATTTTTAGGTGTAGCCGCGATTTGAACGCGAGGGCGAAGGCTCCCAAGCGGAAATCGCGGCCTTCGCCCCGATCTCCGCTCGGCCCAAGGGCCTCGCTCAGATCGGCGCTACCCCGTTCCGGGAACGTCCGAGCCGGAGAAGAAAGCGGCTGTCTACTCAACACAAACCTGACCACTACCTAAATTTTGATTGACTTTCGTATTATATTCGGTAAAATAGGCTATAGTTGCCGTGAAATCGGCCGGAAAGGGGCATATCAGACTGCGGAACGGCGACCTTTCCCGAACAGGAATCGGAGTCACAGCCACAAAATCTGGATTTTTTTCTTGACAGAAGATACAACATGTTGTGGAATCAAGCTTCACCTGCCACAGGATGTAGTAAAAGGGGAGATATCCAAGGGGTCCCATTCACCGGCCAGTCGCGAAGGGGGTAGACGTTTTTCGGCACAGGATACGGGGAGCGTGGTTGGCGTGATTTTCAGCCATACGATGACAAAAACAGAACGGAACAACGGGAGGGGTTATATTTCATGGTAGACGGTAACAGGCCAATGGCGGATCAAACTCGAAAAGCGGAAGAGGCTGAGCGCGTCTCCACGCCTGAAAAGGGGAGGGGTTTGAAGTTTTCCCGCTTCTTCACCCATCCCTCTATCCACCCTTATGACGCCATTGAGGGAGGCTGGGGATACCGGACCGCCGTCATTTATGACGAAAAGGGCAACGAGATCTTCAAGCAGGAGGACATCGAGGTCCCCAACTCCTGGTCGGAACTGGCGCTCAACGTAGTTGTCTCCAAGTACTTCAAGAAGTCGAAAAATCCAGAGGAACGGGAGAAGAGTGTCCGGCAGATGATCGGCCGGGTGGCCAAGACGATCTCCGACTGGAGTCGCGAGGACGGCTACTTCGCTTCGCCCGAAGACGCGGATAGCTTCGAGGCCGAGCTGACGCACATCCTCGTGAACCAGATGGCGGCCTTCAACAGCCCGGTGTGGTTCAACGTGGGCATCGAGCCCAGGCCGCAGTGCTCAGCCTGCTTCATCAACTCGGTGGAAGACAGCATGGGTTCCATCCTGAAGCTGGCCCACACCGAGGGGATGCTCTTCAAGTACGGCTCCGGCACCGGCACGAACCTCTCCACCATTCGCTCCTCCAAGGAGTTGCTTTCCAACGGGGGGGAGGCCTCGGGGCCCGTCTCCTTCATGCGGGGCTACGATGCCTTTGCGGGCGTCATCAAGTCCGGGGGAAAGACGCGCCGGGCCGCCAAGATGGTCATCCTGGACATCAGTCACCCGGACATCGAGGAGTTCATCCATTGCAAGGCCGATGAGGAGCGGAAGGCCTGGGCCCTGATCGACGCCGGCTACGATGGGTCCTTCAACGGCGAGGCCTACAACTCTATCTTCTTCCAGAACAGCAACGACAGCGTGCGAGTGACCGATGAGTTCATGCGGGCGGTCCTGGAGGACGGCGCCTGGCAGACTCGCGCGGTCACCGATCCGGACCGCGTCGTGGACACCCACCGGGCCCGCGACCTGATGGACCAAGTCGCCGAGGCCGCCTGGGTCTGCGGCGACCCGGGACTCCAGTTCGACACCACGGTCAACGACTGGCACACGTGTCCCGAAACGGACCGCATCTACGCCAGCAACCCTTGCAGCGAGTACATGTTCCTGGATGACTCGGCCTGCAACCTGGCCTCCCTGAATCTGATGAAGTTCCGGGACGCGAAAGGCCATTTCGATCTGGACGCTTACCTTCAGGCCGTCCGGGTCATGATCACAGCCCAGGAAGTCATCGTGGACCGGGCCAGCTACCCCACGCCCGCCATCGAGCAAAACAGCCACGATTACCGCCCGCTGGGCCTGGGCTACGCCAACCTGGGAGCCCTGTTGATGTCCCGGGGCATCCCCTACGACAGCCCGTCAGGCCGGGCCTGGGCGGGCGCCCTCGCCGCCATCATGACGGGCGAGGCGTACCGGATGTCGGCGGAGATCGCAGGCCACAAGGGGCCGTTCGCCGGCTATCCCAAGAACGCCAAGGCCATGCTCCGGGTGATGAGGAAGCACCAGGCCGCGGTGGAGGACACCGAACACGACTATCTGCCCCCGGAAATCTCGGCGGCCGCTCGAAGGGTGTGGAGTGAAGCGGTGACGCTGGGGGAGGTGAACGGCTACCGCAACGCGCAGGCTACGGTGATCGCCCCGACGGGGACCATCGCCTTCCTGATGGACTGCGATACGACGGGGATCGAGCCCGACATCGCCCTGGTCAAGTATAAGAGGCTGGTGGGCGGCGGGCTGTTCAAGATCGTGAACCGAACGGTGCCCGAGGCCCTTCGCAAGCTGGGTTACTCGGAAGACCGGGTCAACCGGATCGTGGCCTACATCGACGAGAACGGCACCATCGAGGGGGCGCCCGGGCTGAAAGAAGAGCACCTGCCCGTCTTCGACTGCGCCTTCAAGCCGGCCAAGGGCGCGCGGTCCATTCATTACATGGGCCACGTCCGAATGATGGGGGCCGTGCAACCCTTCATCTCCGGCGCCATCAGCAAGACGGTCAACATGCCCAACGACGCGACGGCCGAAGACATCGCCCGGACCTATATCGACTCCTGGAAGCTGGGGCTCAAGGCCATCGCCGTTTACCGTGACGGCTGCAAGCGGACGCAGCCGCTTGCCACCCGCCGGGAGGACGCCGGGGAGGCCAAGAAGACGGCCGCCGAGCCCCGCAAAGAAGAACGCGGTCCCGTGCGCCGCCGCCTGCCCGACGAGCGCAAGGCGCTTATCCACAAGTTCAGCGTCGGCGGGCACGAAGGGTACATCGCGGTCGGCGTTTACGACGACGAGACGCCCGGGGAGATCTTCATCACGATGGCGAAAGAGGGCTCGGTCATCTCCGGCCTGATGGACACCATCGCCACCGCCACCTCCATCGCCCTTCAGTACGGCGTGCCCCTCCGGGTGCTGGTGGACAAGTTCAGCCACACGCGCTTTGAGCCCGCCGGCTACACCAACAACCCGGAGATCCGTTACGCCAAGAGTCTGATGGATTACATCTTCCGTTGGTTGGGGCAGAAGTTCCTGAAAGAGGAGGGCTCCCCGAGCGGCGGGCTCAAGGTGGAAGAGTCCGAGAAGGAAATTTCTCCCGCCGTGGAAGGGGAGGCGGGTGGGGCCGCGCCTTCGCTGGCGGACCTGACGAAGAGCCAGGCGGCGACGTTGGAGGAGGCGGAGAAGGCCATCTACCAAGCCCAGGCCGACGCCCCGCCCTGCTACGCCTGCGGCAGCACGATGGTGCGAAGCGGCTCGTGCTACCGTTGCCTGAACTGCGGCGAGACCAGCGGGTGTGGGTGAGTCTCTCTGTGGGGCCTTTTTGAAAGCCGGCCCCCCAGACCCCCCGGAAAACTTTTGTTTCGCGCCAGAGGGCGGCCATGGCCGCCCTCTTGTGCATAAATCCACTGGCGGCTTGTCTGCTAGTGCGTCTGCTTTCAGTCAGAGGCTTCGGGAACTCGGTCCAGGCCCGAAGGTTTCTGAGTCCAGGCAATCGCTGTCATCCTGAGCAAAGCGAAGGATCTCGCCGGATACCCCACCGCTGGACGCTGCATATCGATCTGCAGATACGTCAAACTGCGAGATTCCTCGCGCGAAAAAATCCTCGCACTCGGAATGACAGACAGATGGGGTGCGCTGTCTTGAGTGCCGGGGGCGTCTCACCGGCCAGTGCGGGGGAGGGCGAGACCATTAAAAAGTACGAAACAAAGCCAAAGACGGAACGGTTTTAGATTCAATGTAATGGAATGAAGGTGGCCGGTCTTCCTGGGCAGGGGAAACGCTTGGGTGCCACTGGCGGCTTGTCCGCCAGTGCCCGCCCACCCCTGTTTCATCTTTCAGACCACCTCTATTGGCTGTATGATGTCCTCACCGAACGAACGGTGCAGAGGGGGCTGAAACGATTCTCTCCGCACGGCCACTGTGAAAGGAGGAAAGACCATGAGCGCACACGTCTTCATGTTCCGTCTGACCCCCGAGGGGGCGAAGAACCCGGCCAAAATTGCCGAACTTCGGAAGCAAGGTCTCAAGAAGATCGAGGAGCTTGGGGGGAAGGCCGTGGCGGCGTACTTACTTCTGGGACCAAAAGACGCCCTCATTATCGTTGAGGGGCTCGATGATAAAAAGGCCATGGCTTTTGCCGCATCCCGCGCAGCGTCAGGGCTCCTCACAACGGAGACGTACGCTGCCGTCCCCGCCGATGAGGCCATCGAGATGCTGAGCAAGACGTAAGAAAAACCGCTTGGGGCAGCCGTTCAAAGGCCAATCTGCCGAGATAGCACTGGCGGCTGGTCCGCCGGTGGCAGCCGAGCGCCTCGACGGGCTCTACCCAGGCCTGAAATTTCCCGTTCCTCACAATCGCTGTCATCCTGAGCGGAGCGGCTGTCATCCTGAGCGGAGCGAAGGATCTCGCTGGATACCCCACTGCTGAACGCTGCTTATCAATCTGCAGATACGTCAAACTGCGAGATTCCTCGCGCGAAAAAATCCTCGCACTCG
>JBHIBA010000204.1:0-8325 GCA_046758845.1 Nitrospinota bacterium | reverse complement strand
TGGCGTGCCGGGTCAATTACCTCTCGGAAGGTGCGCGCCAAAGACGTCCGGCTTACGCGCACATACCTACAACCGCAGCTCGGCCGGCACGCGAGTGCCCAAAAAGCGCCCCCTGGGAAATCTGGCCGGTTTTCAAAAAGGCCCCCCTGGGAATCCGGGCCTTCATCCCCATCTACCGGAGCAGAAGATCCCGACGCGGACCATCAAGGGAAAAACTTGTCGTACAGCTCGGGACGCTGCCATTGACTCAGCACCCCCGCCTTGGCCGCGTTCCGGGCAATCGATTCGACCTCGTCCCTTTGCTCTCTGAGGTCTTGAATCCTCTCCAGATCCACCTCGACGAGGAACATCCCCGCCTTCGTGGTCTCAAAGACCACCTCCTCGGGCGTTGCGACCATGGCGAGCCCCCGCTGTCCGCGGTGGAAAAGATTCTGCGTCGTCACGACAACGGCGAGGTTTTCGATGGCGCGGGACCAGATCAGGTTCCGCCAGGTCGCCCACAGGGCCTGCTTGTCCACACCCGCCGGCAGGAAAACGATCTCCGCGCCCCGCAGCGACAGGGCCCGGGTCACCTCGGGCATGTAGACCTCACTGCACATGGCTAGCCCGACCTGGCCGTGCTCGGTTTCGAAGACGGGAAACTCGCCCCCGGGGACGTAGTGGAAGTCCCAGTATTTTCCCCCTGTATAGATCCAAGGACCCGGCGGGTGAGTGCGGCGGTATTTGCCGGGAGGCCCCCCGCTCGGCCGGGCGAGCAGAGCGAGGTTATGGGCCGCTCTCTTCTCCTCGTCGATCGGCTCAAGCGTCCCGAACTGCACGTAGACGCCGCACCGTGCAGCCGCCTCGACCATGACTTCGGTCGGATCGAAAGACGCCGGCATTCTCCAGGGACCGGGGTAGGACTCGGGAAAGGCGACGAACTCAGCCCCCCGGGCCGCCGCTTCCTCGACGTACCCCACCGCATCGGTGACGTTTTTCTCATCGCCGGGTGGAGGGTGGCTCACCGGCTGGACGAGGGCCAACGTAAAGCTCATAGCGTTTCCTCCCCATGTCGAAAACGGCCCGCCGCTTCGAGATTCTTAGGACGCGAGCCCCATGACGGGGAAGGCTCGGGCTCTTGAATCCCGGATTCCGCGCCTCATGCCCGTCCCATTGTAATCAGAACCGCTCCCAGAACGATGGAGACCACCGAGACGAGCAGCTGAAGGTTCACGCGCTCCTGCTCCTGAATCAATACCCGAGAAAGCAAAACCGCCACGAAAGGAGCCGTTTGAACCAGCGGGATAACCACGGCCACCGAGCCGAACTTGAGGGCCGTGAAATAGGTGATGAATCCGAAGGCCCCTAACATACCCATGGGCGCAAACAAGAAAACGGCTCTTGACGCAGTCGCCCGCAACCAAAATTTGCCGTCCACTTTTCCAGCCAAAAGGGTGTTACACAGAAACATGGCGACCAGCCCCCCGAATACGACACAGGCGGCCCCCATCGGGGCGTCGTTCATGTAACCCAAGGCCACCTTAGCCAAATTGGGCGCGAGTCCCCCGAAAAACGCTGCGATCAGCGGCAAGGCCAAGTTCCTGCTCAGTCTGATTCCGCTCCCCCGCTCGGACGTCAGATACATCACCCCCCCGGCCACCAGAAAAAGCCCCAGATAGATGGGGAAATTCGGCCGCTCTCCCAGGAAGATGATGGCAATTGCGACGCCGAAGAAAGGGGAGGTTCCTTTCAAGGTAATGGCCCGGGCCGGACCCAGGCGGTCAATCGCCATCAGGAGGAAGAGAAAGAAGATCCCGGGGTGCAGGATCCCCACCAAGATGAAAAAGGCAGGGCCCCGCCAGTCCCCCACATCCCATTTACCCCGAATCAACAAGATGACCAGAAGTGTGAAAAGCTGGAAACTGATGGAAAAGAACGTGCCCGGCAGGGCCCGGACATGGCGCAGCGCATAGTGCGACGAGAAGTCAGCCGACCCGATGCAAAGAGCCGTGATGAGAGCCAGGACCGGGGCAGACGTGAACACTCCGCAACCCTCCGGTGAATCAAATCGGCGGCGAGATGAATCTTAAATTCGTCTTAGGAGGTTACTCGGCGGGCCCGTCAGACGACCCCTTTTTTCGCCTCATTCTCTTGGAGTGAATCGGCCTCATGCAAGCCTTCGGGAGACTCCGGCGGGACAAGGATGGTGCGCTGTCCCTTGTAGGTCACCTGGCCCGACTTGCCTCCCTTGGGGCGGCGCAAGTGCTTCACAACGGTGTAATCCACCGGGACCTTCGCCGCTCCCTTCCCCTTGCTGTAAAAGGCGGCGAGCTTCGCCGCTTCCTCCAGAACGCGAAGGGGTACTTCTTTCCCTCGTTCGGGATGGTGAATGATGACGTGTGATCCCGGAACCCCCTGGGCGTGAAGCCACACATCCTCCGCCCCGGCGACGCGGCGGAGCAGGCGGTCATTGCCCTTGTCATGTTTGCCCACCAGGATTTCCCACCCGCTCTCCAACAGAAAGCACCGGTAGTCGCTCGACTTCCTCCTTTGCGACAAAGCCGTCGGACGGTTTGCCGCGGGCTTCTCCGTCGCCGCACGGGACGCGGCCTCCCTCGCCTTGGAAGCAGTCTTGGGAGTTGATGGCTTGCCCCTCGGGCGCTGGTTGGCTCCGGACGAGCGCGTCCTTTGCCTTCCAGCTCCGGACTCGGCGGCGACCCCCGAAATTTTTTCCCTCTTTTCCGCCTTCTTGGCCCGCTGCGTCTTTGCGGCCTTCACTTCCCCCTCTCGCTTGCGCGCCGGAGGAGGCGCAGGTCTTCCGCGGCCGTTTGCCGTTCTTCCACCCACCGGGGCCGCGGCCGCCTTGGCGGAAATAACACTCAGCTTGGCTTCGATTCCTTCCAGGGCTTTGATTTGCGCCGCAGACTTCACATCACCCGCCAGGGCTTCCAACCGGCTGACTTGGCCTTCTATCTCCTTCAGGCGCTTTCCGCCCAGGACCGCCATCCGCCGAAGCTTCTTCGCCCTGGAGAAATAACGCTGGGCATTCCGCGGCGGAGTCAGTTTCCTGTCCAGGGCGATGTCCACCTCCGCGTCGGTGGCGGGGTCGCGCAGACGCATGGATTCAGCGCCCTTGGGAATGGAACCCAGGTTGGCCAAAAGGATTTCCCCTTTCCGCTGCTGGCCGTCCGCGTCTGCCGTGCGGGTCAGATCCTGTCGCACTTGTTCGGCAGTCCGGCGCTTGCGCCTGAGTAGAGCATCGAGTTCTTTTTGAACCGCGCTTCGTTTGGCGTCCAGACGGCGTGTCCCCCAAGAGCGGCCGTAGAGCTCGTCCGCAGCGGTATTGGCGCTCGGAAAGGAAACGAACCGCTTGCCCGCCGGGGGCGGCAGGACCCAGACCGTCCCTTCATCCCCCTCCTCCACAGTCAGGATGCCCGGGGAGAATTCCCCCGTCAGAAAACGGTCGCGGGTGTCTCGGAGCGCCTCCCACAACCCGGATCCCTTCGCCGTCCCGAAAACGTAGCTCGCCAAGTCCGGGCTGATTCCCGCAAAGGACTCCACCAGCCACCTTGATGAAAGCTTCCCCCCTCTTGAGTTTTTCTCAGCGCCCTCGGCCAAGGAGAGAAATGCTTCCTCGCCGACGGTGAGGGGATCGAGCTTTTCCTGTGCGGGCGGTAGCTCGTAGGGGACATTGCGCCGAATGGGACGCTTGGAGCTTTTCCCCGGCGGAACCATCTTGAGGGCGTCGAGGATGACCCCGGTCCGGGAATCTACCAGGAAAAGGTTGCTGTGCCGCCCCATGATCTCGGCCACGAGGGTGTAGCGCAGGATTCTACCGACCGGGTCCCGCTTTTCGAAGTTCAGGTTTAAGATCCTCTCGATCCCCCGAAGGGTCACCTTCACCATCCGCGCCCCTGTCAGGTGCTTTCGCAGAAGCATGCAAAAAGGCGGGGGCGTCTTCGAAGTCTCCAGCTCCGCGCTCGTCAGGTGAACCCTGGGCAGGTTGTGATCCACGGAAATCAGAAGACGAAAATTGGCTTTCTTCGGGGACCTCGGCAGCGAGTCGAAGATCCCTCCCGATGACCGAGCCGAGGGAGGAGGATTGATCTCCAAAACGATCGTCGCCTTGTTGGGCTGGAGGATTTTCTGCACGGTAGCCCCGCGCAAGAAGGTGTCCAGCTCCCCGGCTATGGCTTTCAGAACAAAGGAATCCATCAGGCCTCATCTCCTTTCACACCGAATATATCGGGTTAACAGATTCTGTTCAATGCCCTTTTAGAGTTTGACAGTTCACGTGAGCCCTGTTATGTATTTGTTTTTAAACCTCTAATCGGCTCCTAAGCCATCAAAGGGGCCGGCGGAGCTCATCTATGTGGCGCAGCATGACAGGTTGGGGTAAGGGTGTGTCGGAAAAGGACGGGCAGACCATCACCGTTGAAGTCCGTTCCGTAAACCACCGATTTTTTGAAGTTTCCGTTAAAACCTCCCGATCGCTTTCTCCCCTGGAGCCTTTCATTCGGGACAACGTGCGCAGTCGTTTCGACAGGGGGAAATTCGACGTTCTGGTGGCGGTCTCCGGGGATTCTTTGCTATCGCGGGAAATTCGGTTGGATCGGGCCGCGGCGGAGCAATACCTTGCGGGTCTCAAAGGTCTGAAAGAAGACCTCAACTTGCCGGGTGAGATCACTGTGGAAACGCTCGCCCGGATGCGGGAGATCTTCTTCACGGAGGAAAATGGGGGCGGGCCGGAGCTCGGTCCGGAAATCCTACAGCCCTGCCTGACACAGGCTCTGGACTCCCTGGAGGTCATGCGACGCACCGAAGGCAAGGCCCTGGCGGAGGACATCTCCAATCGCCTGGCGGAGGTTTCCAACCTGCTGAACCGCCTCAAGGAAACCGTCCCCGCGACGGTTGAGCTATACCGGGAACGCTTGAGGGGCCGCCTCGCCGAGCTGGTGAACGGGGAGGTTGCGCTCGACCCCGGACGCTTAGAGCAGGAGATCGTTCTCCTCACTCAACGGAGCGACACCTCAGAAGAAATCACGCGCCTGGAGAGCCACATCGACCAATTCCGGGAACAACTGGCGAAGGGCAGCCCGGCCGGCCGAAAATTGGATTTCCTTCTGCAGGAAATGCACCGGGAGGTGAACACCGTGGGCTCGAAATCTCTGGATGCCCGGGTGTCCGCACTGGTCATCGACCTTAAGGGAGAGCTGGAAAGGATTCGAGAGCAGGCTCAAAACCTCGAGTGAGCGCTCCGGGCGGGCGGCGGGGGGGGAAAGAGACGGTTGATGGAGAGAGCGGAAACCCTTACAGTGGAGCATCCTTGAAGCCGGATTCCGCGGCCGTTTATCAAGAGAAGCGGGTGAAGCGGAACCGGGGAATTCCCCCGCAAGGAGGGCTGACTGGGCCGTGGCGGGTAGCAAGAGGCAGGGATTGCTCTTCGTGGTCTCCTCTCCCTCCGGAGGAGGAAAAACCTCGCTCGTCAATCAGGCCGTGGAATCCCTGTCCAATCTGACCCGCTCAATTTCGTGCACCACCCGTCCCCCCAGGGCCAGGGAGAGGGACCATGTGGACTACATCTTCCTGAATCGGGCGGAGTTTGAGCGGCGCATCGCCGAAGATCACTTCCTGGAATGGGCCGAGGTCTACGGGAACTTGTACGGCACGCCCAAAGAGCCAATCGGACGAAACCGCGCGCGCGGGGTGGACACGATTCTGGCCATCGAGATCCAAGGCGCCCGGAGCGTCCGCCGAAAATATCCGGAAGCCATCACCATTTTCTTGCAGCCCCCATCTTTGGAACTCCTCGAACAAAGACTCAGGGAACGAAGCTCGGACCCCGAAGAGGTCATCCAGAACCGTCTCGAACTGGCCCGCAGCGAAATGGATTGGAATGATCATTACGAATACATCATCGTAAACGACCGGCTGGACAAGGCCGTCGAGGACCTGAAGGCCATCATCATGTCCGAGCGCCGCCGGGCCCGGCGCCACCGCGACCCGCATCCAGCCTAAGGGCAATCCCCTGTGAGCGAAGCCAAGAACCGTTTCGAGCCGTTCTCGGGACGGCGGATCGTCCTGGGCGTGACGGGCGGCATCGCCGCGTACAAAGCGGTTGAAGTCCTTCGGCTCCTCGTCAAAGAAGGCGCCCAGGTCCGGGTCATTATGACCCGCAACGCCACCGAGTTCGTCGATCCGCTCACGTTTCATACCCTATCGGGCAGGCCAGTGCTGACCGAACTTTTCCCCCATCCGCCCCTGGAACCCCTGGAGCACCTCTGGGCCGTGCAGGGCCGGGGCGACCGGGAAAGGGCGCCGGATCTGGCGATCGTCGCGCCCGCCACGGCGAACTTCCTGGGAAAGTACGCCCGGGGAATCGCTGACGACTTTCTCACCACCGCCCTGCTGGCCGCCCCCTGCCCCGTCCTGGTCGCACCCGCCATGAACACCTGGATGCTCCATCACCCGGCCGTACAGGACAACCTGAAGCGTCTGGCTGAGCGCGGGGTAACTCTCGTGGAAGCCGAAAGCGGCGCCCTGGCCTCTCCCGAAGAAGCGGAAGGCCCCGGCCGGCTGGCCGAGCCGGAAACCATTGTAGAGGCCGTCTCGGCCCTTCTCGTCCGCTCGGGCGACCTGGCCGGCAAGAAGGTCCTGGTGACGGCAGGCCCCACGCGCGAGAGGTGGGACGCAATCCGATTCCTGTCGAATCGATCCAGCGGCAAAATGGGATACGCTCTGGCGCTTGCCGCCCGACGCCGGGGAGCGGAGGTCCTCCTCGTGAGCGGCCCCACTTCCCTGAACTCGCCGCCGGGGGTCAATCTCGTTCGGGTCGAGTCCGCCGAGGAGATGCGTAGCCGCGTGATGGAAGCGCTGGACGGGACGGCCGTCGTGATCAAGGCGGCGGCCGTCTCCGACTACCGCCCCCTTCAGACGGAAGAGGGCAAATTAAAGAAGACCGGGGGAGTCCGGACGCTGAGGCTCGAGCCTACGCCGGATATTCTTGAAGCGATCGGCAGGAAGGGCGGCCGCGGCCGTAGGAAGGGAGCCCCGCTCCTGGTGGGGTTCGCCGCCGAGAGCGAGAACCTGGCGGCGAACGCGAAAGCCAAACTTCAGAAAAAGAAACTGGACCTCATCGTGGCCAATTGGGTGGGGGAAAGGGAAGGCTCGATGGGCGCCGACATCTCCGAAGCCGTTCTCATCGACCGGACGGGCAGGGAAATCGAGACCGGCCGCCTCACCAAACGGGCCTTGGCCGAAGTCATCCTGGACCGGGTACGGGAACTGCTCGCGGAGAATGAAGGGAGGGTCAAGAGGCTGCGTGGAGGGGTGATGTGATGAGGGACCCCCGGAGACGGCTGGGAGAGGCTCTCGAAGACCTGAGGGCCTATCTGGAGAACGATGCGGCTGAGGGGATCACCGAGGTTGAAATGGATCCGGCACTTCTCGCCGCCACCCCGACCGGCAGGGCTGCTTCCTCTTTGCGCAAGCCACCCGGAAGGCCCGGGTCTCAATCCTCCAAGGGGGCGACGCGGGAGCGGGTGCAAACGGCATCCCCCCCCCTCGGGCCGGCCAAGCCTGGAACCAGAGCCCCGTCTGTCCCCATTGAGACGCTGGAGGAGATCCGGGCGGATCTGGGCGATTGCCGCCGCTGCCGGCTCTGGAATGGAAGAAAGACCATCGTATTCGGGGTTGGCAGTCCCAACGCCGATCTGGTGATCGTGGGCGAAGCGCCGGGACGGGATGAAGACGTTCAGGGGGAACCCTTCGTGGGCCGGGCCGGCCAGCTTCTCACCCGCATGCTCGCGGCCATCGGCCTCTCGCGCGAGGACGTGTACATCTGCAACGTCATCAAATGCAGACCGCCTGAGAACCGCAATCCACTGCCCGACGAGGTGGCCTCGTGTGAGCCTTTCCTGATCCGCCAGCTCAAGTCGCTGCGCCCCAAGGTGATCCTGGCCATGGGGAAATTCGCCGCCCAGACCCTGCTCAATACGGAGGAGCGCATCTCCAGCCTGCGGGGGCGATTTCGCGAGTACCAGGGAATCCCCGTGATGCCCACGTATCACCCGGCCTACCTGCTGCGTAATGACTCCCAGAAGCGCGTCGTCTGGGAAGACCTCCTGAAGGTCCACAAGGCGTTGGGGCTGCCGCCGATTCCTTCAACCCCGAAGAACAAGAAAAGAGCAAGATAATGGAAAGTTTTTCATGAAAAAATCACAGTCCGCAGAGACTTTCTCTCTGGGGGGCCTTCCCTCGGCTTCAGTCGGGACAGGTTTTGAAAACCGGCCGGATTTGCCAGGGGGCGCTTTTTGTAAACCGCCCCCCTGGACCCCCCGGAAAACT
>JBHIBA010000203.1:0-8478 GCA_046758845.1 Nitrospinota bacterium | reverse complement strand
GCTCTCGCATTCGGCCAATGGGCCAGTTTTAGGCGAAAGAGTGCGGCCCTGCAGGACCGCACTCTTTCGCGAAAAGAAAGTTTTCCGGGGGGTCCAGGGGGGGCAGGCCCGGCCTGCTGCGTTTTCGCCGGGCTTCCAGCCCGGCTGCGGTGCCGACGGGTCATTGACCCGAGGCACCGCGAATACGCGGGGGCACGTTGCCCCCAAAAAGGCCCCCTGGGATTTTCTTTCATTCCACAGGGAACGTCCCATATGCTTCTGAACCTGTTCACTTGGATTCTTCCAAAGGGAATGTAACGGGTGGTGTCCGAAGCGCGGGGGACTCATCGGGGCGAGCCCGTTTCCGGCATGGCCGTCACACCCACCGAGGCGTATAGACCTCCACCGCTTTGTATTGCTTGGGCATCGGCAGAGGGTAGCCAAACTCATTCGCCGCGTGACGGGTCCAGTAGGGGTCGAACAGGTGCATGCGGGCAATGACGCAAATGTCGGCGCGGCCGCCGGCGATGATGCTGTTGGCATCGGCGAAGGACTGGATGTTGCCCACGGTCATGGTCGGCATGTCAGCTTCCAGTCGCACCCTCTCGGAAAACGGCGTTTGGAACAAGCGGCCATAGATCGGATCTTGGTCGGTCACGACCTGCCCCGCCGAGACGTCCAGGATGTCGCACCCCTCTCTCTTGAGGGCCTTGGCCACAACGACTGCCTCCTCCGGCGTAAATCCGTCGGCAACCCAATCGGTGGCCGAGATCCGCACGGACATCGGTTTGTGGGCCGGGAAGGCCGCACGCATGGCTTTGAAGACCTCCAGCGGGTAACGCAAGCGACTTTCAATGGCGCCTCCGTATTCATCCGTGCGCCGGTTGGTGCGCGGTGAAAGGAACGTGGAGATCAAATAACCATGGGCCGCGTGCAATTCGATCAGATCGAACTCGGCGGCGTTCGCCCGTTCGGCGGCCGCCACGAAGTCTGCCTTGACTGCATCCATATCCTCGCGGGTCATCTCCCTCGGCGCCTGGCTGATTTCCTTGTAAGGAATGGAGGATGGAGCGATAATCGGCCAGTTGTCCTCATCCAGCGGGTCATCCTCGCCCTCCCAAAGAACCTTGGTCGAAGCCTTGCGTCCCGCGTGACAGAGCTGCATCCCGATCTTCGCCCCCGTGTTCTCATGCACGAAGTCAACGATTCTCTTCCAGGCCGCCACGTGCTCATCCTTGTACATGCCAGCGCATCCCGGCGAGATTCGCCCTTCGCGACTGATCCCCGTCCCTTCAGTCATGACCAGCCCGGCCCCCCCCATCGCCCGGCAGCCGAGGTGAACCAGATGCCAATCGCCGACGGTGCCGTCGTTCGCCGAATACATACACATGGGCGACACGGCGACGCGGTTCTCCAGTACCATGTCGCGCAGGCGGAAGGGTGTGAAAATCGGCGGCGGCAATCTTGTATTGCGTGGCGTGCCACTTTGCAACCCCGCCTGATTCGCCACCCAGTCATCCACCCTTGCAACGAGGTCCGGATCGCGGAGCTTCAGGTTGGTGTGCGTGATGCGCAGGGAACGGGTCAGCAGGCTGAAGGCAAACTGAATGGGCTCCATGGCGTGGTAATAACGCTCTGTGTTTTCGAACCATTCCATGCTCGCCTGGGCCGCGCGCTGCAAGCTCTCCACGGTCGGCTGGCGTTCTTCCTGAAAGGCCTGCTGGGCGTCTTCGAGGCGGCGGTATTTGTTGAGCGCGTCGTTGAGTGCAACGGCGTCTTCCATGGCCAGTTTGGTGCCGGACCCGACGGAGAAATGAGCCGTGTGCAGGGCGTCGCCCAATAGGACGATGTTCTTGTAAAAGTATTTGCCGTTCTTGACCCGGGGGAAGGAGCGCCAGATGGATTTGTTCGTCATCAGTCGGTGCCCGCACAGCTCTTTCTCGAAGACCTTGCGGCAGTGGGCGACAGTCTCTTTCTCCGCGGCGTTTTCGAGGCCGGCCTTTCGCCAGGATTCTTCCGTGCACTCGACGATAAAGGTGGAGGCCCCCGGGATGTACCGGTAGCAGTGCGCCCGCCACAGGCCGTGTTCGTTTTCGTTGAAATAAAAGGTAAACGCGTCGAAGTCTTTGTCGGTCGCCATCCAGACAAATCGGTTGGGCCGCATGACAATCTCTGTTTCGAACTCTTCCTCAAACTGGGAGCGAACAAAGGAGGTAACGCCGTCGCCCGCTATAATCAGGTCGGCGTCGGCGAACCGTTCGAGGCCGGTAATTTCCGTATTGTGACGGACGGGTACGCCCAGGCGGATCGCGCGAGCTTCCAGTATTTGTAAGAGCTTCAGGCGCGGCATCCCTGCAAACCCGTGCCCTCTTGAGGTGATCACTTGGCCTTTGAAATGGATGTCGATATCGCTCCACTGGACGAAGCTGTCCATGATGACCTTCTGGGTTTCGGGATCGGCTTCCCCGAACCCTTCCAACGTTTCGTCGGAAAAAACGACGCCGAACCCCCAAGTGACATTGGCCGGGTTGCGTTCGTAAACTTCAATGTCCCATTCGGGGTTGGACTTCTTGGCGAGGATAGAGAAATAAAGGGACGCGGGGCCGCCGCCGATACATGCAACCTTCATTGCTCTTTTCCTACCGGCTTCGATTCATCGGGATTCACGCAGCTTGAATCGCTGTAACTTTCCGGTCTGCGTTTTTGGGAGGTCGTCGATGAATTCGACGGACCGGGGATACTTGTAGGGCGCGATTTCGCTCTTCACGAAATCCTGCAGTTCCTTGACGGTCTCCGGCGTCCCCTGCGCTCTATCGTGCAAGACGACAAAAGCCTTCACGATGTTTCCGCGCTCGGCGTCGGGGGAGGCAACGACTGCGCATTCCTTCACCTTGGCGTGTTCCAGCAGGCAGCTTTCCACCTCCGGGCCGGAGATGTTGTAACCGCCCGAGATGATCATGTCGTCGCCGCGCGCCACGTACCAGAAATAGCCGCCCTCATCCTGGGTATAGATGTCTCCGGTCAGGTTCCAGCCCTTTTGCACATAGGTCCGCTGCCGCTCGATGTCATCCAGGTAACGGCATCCGGTCGGCCCGATCACGGCCAGGTGGCCCTGCTGGCCCCTGGGCGCCGCATCGCCGTTCTCATCCACGATCTTGGCCTGATAGCCGGGGATCGCTTTGCCGGTGGAACCGGGGCGGATGTCATCGCCCGAAGAGGAGATGAAGATGTGCAGCATTTCGGTGGAGCCGATTCCGTCGACGATCTTGATCCCGGTTGCCTCGTACCAAGCCTCCCAGGTGGGTTTGGGCAGGTGCTCGCCGGCGCTGACACAGCTTTTGAGACTGGAGATGTCATGGTCCTTCACCCTACCGGCCAATACCCGATACATCGTCGGCGCGGTGTAAAGGCCGGTGACCCGGTAGGTTGCGATCGCCTCGAAGATCGCGTCCGGCGACGGCTTCTCAATCATGACGGAGGAGGCGCCAAAGCGCATTGGGAAGAGGACAAAGGCGCCCAACCCGAAGGTGAAGCCCAACGGCGGGGAACCGCAATAAATATCGCTCGGTTCGATCTTGTAAACATATCGGGGGAAGCAATCCGTGCAAGCCAGCAGGTCGCGATGGAAGTGCACGGTCCCTTTGGGTTGGCCCGTTGTCCCCGAGGTAAACGCAATGATGCCCGGGTCATCAGCCACCGTATCTACGTCATCGAAACCGGAAAGTTTGGCGGACCATGCGGCATCCAACGACGCGGCCGGATTGTCCCCATTGCCCAAGGCGCTGAAATACAGGAGATGTTCCAGCATTGCGCACTGCCTCCTCGCCTTTTCCATCTCCTCTGCGAGTCCAGCATCACAAAACGCGTACTGGATTTTGGCCCTGTCGATGATGTAGGTGAGTTCCTTGGCTCTGAGCAAAGGCATGGTGGTGACGCAAACGCCGCCCGCCTTCAACACGGCGAACCAGCAGGCCACCATCATCGGGTTGTTGGGACCCCGCAACAGGGCCCGAGCGCCCGGCGAAAATCCTAAGTCCTCGACCAGGACCCTTGCGATACGGTTGGCGCGGTCTAAGAGCTCTCCATAGGTCCAACTCTCTCCCATGAAGTGCAAAGCCGGACGGCTCTCGTGCCCTGTTTCGACCATTTTGTCGAGCAGCTCGACCGCCGCATTCAATACGTTCGGATAGTGGCGGAGTTCATCGACCCCCTCATAATCCATGATCGGCCACAAATCTTTCGGTGGCAAAAGCGAACGGACAAAATTGTCTTGCTGAGCCGATGGAACTCCGCCTGGCACTGACATATCGCTCACCCTTTTATTTTCGTTTGCCCCAAATCAGGTTTCGTTTAACTCATTCGAAGCGATGACAAGCTTCATCACTTCGCTGGTTCCTTCGTAAATTCTCAATGCGCGGATTTCCCGATACAGTTCCTCAACGGGGACACCCGAGACCACCCCAAGACCGCCGAACAGCTGCACGGCCTGATCGATCACCTGCTGGGCGGACTCCGTCGCATAAAGCTTGGCCATGGCGGCTTCGCGTGACACGCGAGTTCCGAGGATGTCCTTCGTCCAAGCGGCGCGGTAGACCAGCAGGGCCGAGGCGTCCACGGAGACGGCCATGTCGGCGATCTTGGCCTGGGTCAGTTGGAACTGGGAAAGCTTCCGGCCGAAGACCTCCCGAACTCCAACCCTCGCCAGCGCCTCATCCAGCGCACGACGAGCGAGTCCCAACGCCGCCGCGCCGACAGTGGAACGGAAGACGTCCAGGGTGGCCATGCCCACCTTGAAACCTTCTCCCGGCCGGCCGAGCATGTCGGACTCAGGCACCCGGCAGGCCGTGAACTCCAGTGTCCCCAGTGGATGGGGTGCGATCACCGAGATCCGCTCGCCGGTCCGCAAGCCGGGGTTGTCCGCATTCACCACGAACGCGGAAATTCCCTTGGTGCCGGGCCCCTCGCCGGTGCGGGCGAAAACGACGTATTGATCGGCGATTCCCGCATTGGAGATCCACGTCTTCGACCCGTTGAGGATATAATCCCGGCCCTCTTTGGTTGCGGTCGTCTTCATGGCCCCGACGTCGGAACCGGAATCCGATTCGGAGATTGCGAAGGCGGCGATGCGCCCGCCCCCCGCCACCCCGGGCAAATACCTTTCCTTCAACTCGTCGGACCCGAAGAGCGAAATCGGCGCGCTGCCCAGCCCCTGCATGGCGAAAGCGAAATCGGCCAGCCCGGAATGGCGGGCCAAGATCTCCCGGCAAAGGCAGAGACTGCGCACGTCCAGTCCCTCCTTCCGCCCGCCATAGGCTTTGGGGACGCAATAACGCAGGAACCCATTTTCGCCCAAAAGCCGGACGAATTTTTGAGACAAAGCGTCCACGCTCGCATCGTCGCCCCCGCGATGACTCAGAGGCAGGATCTCAGACTTGGCGAAGCGCTCCAGTTCTTCGGCAAGAGCGCGATGGGCATCTTCGAAGAACGGCCAGGCAAGGAAGCTGCGATCCGCCATCAGTCACCTTCGAATTGCGGCCTTTCACGCGCGACGAAGGCTTCGTAAGCGCGTCTGAAATCTTGGGTTTGCATGCAGATGGCCTGCGCCTGGGCTTCGGACTCGATGGCTTGATCGACGCCCATGTCCCATCCATTATGGATCATGCGCTTGGTCATGGCGTGTGCGAAGGTGGGGCCGTGGGCCAATTCCGAAG
Source organism: Nitrospinota bacterium (assembly GCA_046758845.1). GTDB lineage: Bacteria > UBA8248 > UBA8248 > JACPRG01 > JBHIBA01. The sequence continues at coordinate 2,788 of JBHIBA010000203.1, read as the reverse complement.
CCGTCTCCAAGGCCTTGGCCAGCACTTCATCGGGTTCGCACAGTCCGTTGTAATAGCCGATCCGAAACGCCTCTTCGCCTCCCATCAAGCGCCCCGAAAAAAGCAGCTCGGCGGCCCTTCCGGCCCCAATGATGCGGGGAAGAATGTTGCACGCCCCCATGTCGCAACCCGCGAGACCGACCCGAGCGAACAGGAAACCGACCTTGCTCGTCGGCGTGCCGTAACGCAGATCGCTGGCCATGCTGACGCACGCCCCAGCGCCCGCGCAAACTCCGTCGATGGCAGAAAGTATCGGTTGAGGGCAAGCCCGCATGGCCTTAACCAGATCGCCGGTCATTCGGGTGAAGTCGACCAATCCCCCCATATTCATCTTGGTGAGCGGCCCGATGATGTCGTGGACGTCGCCCCCGGAGCAGAAGTTGCCGCCCTCCCCGGTGATCACCACGGCCTTCACGTCGCCGACGTACGGCAGGGCGCGGAAGGTATCGCGCAGCTCCGCATAGCTCTCGAAGGTCAATGGGTTCTTGCGCTCGGGCCGGTTTAGCGTGATGAGGGCGACCCGGTCCTTGATCTCCCAGCGGAAGTTTTCGGGAGAGAATTCGGCGCCTTTCAATTCTTTCATCTACTTTGCCTCCGGATCGCTGTTTTGCTTTGCTTTTCCAGAGAATTCAGAATCGAGGATTTCAGATCGCCGAGTATGTTGAGTAGCCGATCGAGGTCCCCCCGGTCCATATCGTGGAACATTTCGCGAATCCAGGAATGGTGGACCGGCGTGATCTTGTTGAACTCCTCCCGCCCTCTTTGGGTCATGCGCACAAAACTGGCTCGTCGGTCTCCGGGCACTGCGACGCGCTCCGCGAAGCCCTCCTCCACCAGGCAATCAACGACGCCCGTTACATTGCCGTTGCTGACCATCATACGGCGTGAGAGCTGGCCCATGGTCAGCCCGTCGGGCGCGCGCTCCAACTGGGCCAGCGCGTCGTACCGGGAGAGGGTTGTGGCAAATCCTTGGCGCAGGCGCCCCCGGATCTGCCGCCCGATCATGGTCGTGCAGGTCAAAAGGCGCAGCCAAACCCGTAACTGCAAAAGATCTCCCTGTGTGGTGGAGGATTCGTGATCCTGATTGTCGGTGAGATTGTTAATCTCGATTGCCATTAGATCACCTCTCCTCCATCCACGAGCAAGGATTGACCATTGATGGATTTCGAGGATGGAAGGGACAGCCACGCAACGACCTCGGCGACTTCGTAGGGTTGGATCAGGCGGCCTTGGGGGTTCATCGACTCCAGGTCTTTGAGGATTTCCTCCCTGTCCCGTCCGGTCGCGGACACAATGGTCTCTATGGCCTCTTTTGTCATGTCGGTATCGGTGTAACCGGGGCAGACCGCGTTGACAGTGACCCCTGTCCGCGCCAATTCTTTCGCCAACGCCCGCGTCAGCCCAATGACGCCGTGCTTGGCTGCGCAGTAGGCGCTGACGTAGGCGTAGCCCGTCAGGCCGGCCGTTGAGGCCACGTTCACCACTCGGCCGAACCCGCAGGAAAGCATGTCGGGCAGAACCACCTGTGTGCAAACGAAGGTACTGGTCAGATTCAGGGCGAGGGTCTCGTTCCAAATCTCCTCCGTGGTGCGGGAGAAGGGGGCGCTTTGGGTCCCGCCCACGTTATTCACTAGAAGGGTGATCGGTCCAAGTTTTTCGCGCACTTCCCTAATTGCTCTCGACAGGGAATTGACTTCTGTGACGTCGCAAACCACGTACGAAGCGCTGACACCGCAGGCCCGGTTCAATTCCTCGGACCGGACTTCCAACGTCTTTTCGGTTCGACCGAGCAGGGTGACAGATGAGCCTCTCTTTGCGAGAGCCGCAGCGCAAGCCGCGCCGATTCCGCGCGAACCGCCTGTGATCAAGACATGTTGGCCGCGAAGTGGCTGCGTTTCTGCCGTGTCGGTTTGCGGACGGGACATCAGGGTTTGCCGTCTATGAATCACGCAGTTATTCTAATTCTAAAAATTCCTGTTTCATAATTTTTAATTATAAACTATATTTGACCCGTTGGCAAGAAGATTTTTTCTAATCCGCCTTCGGCTTTCTAGACCCGCGAGCGACGTGTTTGAACCCGCAAGATTCGAGGAGATCACAGTGCAGACACTTCAGCCCCCAGGCTGGCCGCGTCCCAAGGGATACAGCAATGGGATGGTGGCTAGCGGCAAGATGGTGTTTCTCGCCGGCCTTGTCGGTTGGAATGAGCAGGAGCAGTTTGAGACAGAAGAGTTCGCTGGACAGGCGCGTCAGGTTTTCCAAAACATCGTCACGCTGCTCAACGAGGCCGGAGCCAGGCCCGAACACATCGTCCGCATGACGTGGTTCATCTCCGACAAGGAAGAATACCTGGCTTCTCTGAGAGAGATTGGCGCCGCTTACCGGGAGATCATCGGACGGCACTACCCGCCCATGTCCGTCATCGAGGTCAGCGGTTTCATCGAAGAGGGCGCCAAGCTGGAAGTGGAAACAACGGCGGTGATACCCGGAAATTGACCCGTAGTGGTTCACCTTCGCGTTTCCTGCGCGTCTTGGGCTCGGGAAACCTGCACGCACCCTTGTTTTCTATTCGCGGGATTCGGACTCAGCCACACTTCAATTGATGGAATCTGCAGCCACTTCTGAGAGCCGAATGGCCGTGAATAGGTTCAGAAGCATATGAGACGTTCCCTATGGAATAAGAGAAAATCCCATGGGGGCCTTTTTGAAAACCGGCCCCCCTGGACCCCCCGGAAAACTTTCTTTTCGC
>JBHIBA010000202.1:0-8548 GCA_046758845.1 Nitrospinota bacterium | reverse complement strand
CGATTTGAGCGAGGGTCACCGACCCACGCGGAAATCGCGGCCGGGCGCGCCCCGAACCCCCTCGGAGGTGGATCCCCGCCCCTCGATGAAAGGGGCGGGACGCCAATCATTTCACGAAGCGCCACTCTTTGGGAGTCTTTTCGACAAATCGGTTCGTGTAGACCTCGTTCGCGTTGACTTTTCGGGGCATCTCCATGAAGTCGTTCACGAAGGAGACCGTTCGCGCCATCTTTTGCGGGTCCACCCAGCCGATGCCCTTCTTGGGCGTGATCGAGTCGGTAAACGTAATCGCCATCTCGCCGAATACCGTTTTGGCCACGTTCGGGTTGACCGCGGGGAGGGCCTCGGTGACGAGCTTCACCGCCTCCTGCGGGTTCTCGATTGACCATTTCGTCGAACGGAGCGCGGCCTTCACGAATCCCTGAACCAGCCGTGGGTTGTCCTTGAGCACCGCCTCGGTCGAGATGACGCCGTTGCCGTACAAATCAAGGCCCATCTGGCTGAAGTTGAACCACTTGATCTTCTGGCCCTTGCCCCGGGCCGGCCCCTCGAAGGCGCCGCGGACGGTCGAATACGTGATGAAGCCGTCGATCTTACCCGTCAGGAGCTGGGAAGACATCACCTGGGGCGAAATCGCAATGAGGTTGATGGTCGAAGCGTTCAGGTTATGGATCTTCGCGAAGGCCAAGAAGTTTTTGTCGAGTCCGCCGCCGCCGACGAACCCGACTTTCTTGCCTTCAACGTCCTTGGGGGTCCGGATCTTGCCGCCGGCCACATAGAACATCGATTCATTGGCCCGGTGCATCTTCATCTGGACAATGAGGACCGAAAGCTTTCGCGCCCGGCCGATCGTGGTCTGGATCGTACTGGCGAGGCCGAGCTCAGCCTTGCCCGCGCCGACGTTCCGGACCGCCGCCGCCGAGCCCCGGCCGCTGATGAACTCCACGTCGATCCCCTCGGCCTTGAAGAATCCCTTCTTGACGCCGCCGTAGAAGTTCGCGTGGAAGGGAGAGGGGAGCCAATCGAGCGATAGACGCGCCTTGTTTTGAGCGGCGGCCGTTGCGCCGAGCCCCCACAAGGCCATCGAGGCGCAGAATGAAAGAGCTGCGAGGGCCTTCAAGGGCCGCAGTTCAGACGACCGAATTCTCTTATGCCCTTTCAACATGACTTCCTCCTTGTGTTCCCTTGAAAGGTTTGCTTCGAACCGCCCGAGCCGTTGCGTCCCGGCGCCGCACCCGGGCGGCCGCTCTGCCGGCCGAGCGAATCACAGGCGGTAGTTGCGGTTGGACCCGTACTGCCAGGACTTATCGATCCGCATCCCCTCCTCGAGGCTGGGGTAAGCGTAGCGGCCGATGTTGGCGTCCGTCGGATACTCGAACCTGGCCCCCCACTGAAGCACGATGGTCTTGATCTGGGGCGCATACTCCTCCATCAGGTCCACCACGTCCTGGGGGTTGCCCTGGCTGTTGGTCCAGTTGTCGTAATGCATCGGGACGAGAACCTTGCAGCGCAGGGCCTCGGCGATACGGTAGCAGTCGAAGTAGGACATCTTGTCCGTCACGCCGCGCCAGACCCTCCCGGTGGGCAGAAGCGCCACGTCGATCTTGTGGCGCAGGCCCACCCCCGCGAATTTGTTGTTGTAAATGATGTCCCCGGCGTGGAGGATATTTCCCCCCGGCGTCTTGAAGAGGTACATGACGCACGTGTCGTCCATCGTCTCCGGCTGCTCGCCGATGCGGCCCGTGTTCAGAGCGGCCGGGTCGTAGGACTCGATGACATCCACCGATACGTCCCCGAACTTGAGCCTGGCCCCCGGGCGGACGATCTTCATCCGGCCCTTCGGGACGCCCCAGGCTTTGAGCTTGGGCTGGCAGGTTCCGGGCCCAACGAAGACGGCCTTCGTGTTGGGCAGGAGGGCCTTCACGGTGTAGATGTCGCAGTGGTCCACGTGCTGGTGGGTGCTGAGGTGGGCGGCGACGTTGCGGAATTCCCACGGGTCGGCGATCATCGGGTTGATCCGGATCCAGTTCAGGCTTTCCGCCCCGGTGCAATGGCACACGCCGCACGTGTCGAGCTTGGTGTACATCGACCCGCCGTAGTAGTTGTCGATCAGGAGGAAGATCTTCGCCGTCTTCAGCGCGAAGGACGCGCCCCCCAGCCACCAGAGCACGACCTTGTTCTTGCCGACCTGGGTCTTCTCCATCTCCTGGTTGAGGTAGGTCCCCCACGAGGAAACGACCTCCTGCGCCCAGGAGGCGCGGTCGATGGGCCGGTCGAGGGCGGTATTGTCCCCGGCGATGAAGCCCCTCCCGTCCCCCAGGTCCCTGCTGAGATCGAGCGGCTCGGAGTTCTTGGGCAGGTTTTTCACCCTGCGCCCGTCACGTTTCAGCGGAGGAAGTTTCATGGCAGGAATTCTCCTCCCCCCTCTTTCCCTGGGCGTTTATCGATCAGGGCTTGATAACGTTTCGGATGGCCCCGTCCTTGCGCTGGACGAAGGCCTCCATCGCTTCGAGAAAGTTCTCCATCGGGTAGATCCCCGACACCAGGGGCTTGACGTCGAGTCGCCCCGCAGCCATCAGGTTAATGGTCGCCTCCCACGTGTTGGGATGGGACCGCACCCCGAAGAGGTCCACCTCATCGTGGCTGAAGCGGTCGGTGACAATGGGGACCTCTATGCCGCCGTTAAAGCCGGTTATTGCGACACGCCCGCCGCGCCCGACGCCCATGACGCAGGTCTGAATCGCCTGAATGGTGCCCGCGCAGTCGAAGGCGATGTCCGCGCCCCGGTCCCCGGTCAACTGCCAGACGCGCTCGACAGGGTTCTCCTTCGTGAAGTCGATGATTTCGCTTGCTCCCAACTTCTTGGCGAAGGCCAGGCGGGCGCCCCGTCCCACGACGTATACCTCGAATGCGCCAACGGCGAAGGCGATCTGCATGGTGAGCAGTCCCAGCAGCCCGGGTCCGACGACCAGGACGTTTTCCCCGGCCTGTAGCTGGACCCGCTCCACGGCGTGCAAGGCTGTTGTCGCCTGGTTCGCGATGATGGCCTCCTCGAAGGGCATGTCGTCGGGGATCTTGTGGAGCTGCCAATGGGCCGCCTTGAGGAACTCCGCGAACCCTCCCTGCTCGTCGTGGCCGTAGAGGCGGTGGCCTCCGGGCTTGAGCTTTCCCATGGACTCGCAGAGGGTGTAACGGCCGCGGCGGCACATCCGGCAGGTGAGACAGGAGCGGTGGTCGTCGAGAAGAACGCGGTCGCCCGGCTTGACCGAGTCCGCCCCTTCCCCGCAGGCCATGACCGTTCCGGCCCATTCATGACCCTGAATGAAGGGGAACCAGGGGGGCCACGTGCCCTTGTAAGCGCCCTGAATGATGTGGGCATCCGTGCCGCAGATGCCGCACCCGCCCGTCTTGCACAGGACGAACCCGGCTTCGAGTTCGGGGGTAGGGACCTCCTCGACGCGGACGTCGTTGTAACCGTGGGTGACGACCGCCTTCATGTTCTTGGGGATCGCCGCTTGCGTGGTCATCTCTTTCTCCTCCTCGCGATCCTCCCGGTCAACGAAACGGGCCTCTTGCCGCGATGGGCCGGACTGCCTCGACCCCCTCGCCCCGGACTCCGCGGAGGCGCTCGTGCAGGGAAAAGGTGATTCAACCGTGTCAGGGCATCGATTCCAGAACGTCCCCAGGCCGGAGGTTGAAGTTATGCTGACGACAGAATCCGCCGGGCGCTTGAGGTTGCGCTCCACAGCGTCAAGGTCCAGCGAAAAGGCGGGGGTATTCACCTCCGAATTGGAGACGCCGGCGAATCCGTCCCCTCTCCGCATGGCGCGTCCCTGATTCGTTCGGGAAACACGACCGGCCGAACTGCGAAGGCCCCCCGCGGACCGTGCGCTCTGCCCCGCCGCCGTCCGAAGCGAACTTATTTCCTTGGATATCTACTTTGTCGCGATTCTATGCTTCACGTGCGCCTGCTGTCAACGGAGGGGGCGGTTATAGTTCCCGGGGCCGCCGGGCCGGTAATTGACATCAAACGGCGGGATGATATTCTGTCCCCGGCCGATAAGCGCACGCCTTCTTGAAGCGATTTCTCTCAGGCCGGCGGTCCCGGGGGGCGCCGCGAGGTCCCCTTGGACGGAATCCGAGAGAGGACCCGTCGGCGCGTCCGCCGCGCTCTAGCTCCGTGGCAGTCGCAGCGACGGTCTTTTGAGCGGGAGCCCTTTCCAGATGGCCAATAGGTCGGAGTCCTCGAACAAATCCCTGTATCTTCGCATGTACGAGGGGATGCTGCGCATCCGGCTGTTTGAGGAGAAATCCATCGAGCTCTTTCAGGCGGGGGAGCTTCCGGGCTTCTTGCACGCCTACATCGGCGAAGAGGCGGTGGCGATCGGCGTCTGCTCGGCCCTGCGCCCCGACGACCACATCATCGGGACGCATCGCGGACACGGCCACGTCCTCGCCAAGGGGTGCCAGTTCGGCCCGATGTTCGCCGAGCTCTACGCCAAAAAGACCGGCTACTGCAAAGGCAAGGGGGGCTCGATGCACATCGCCGACCAGTCTCTCGGCATCCTGGGGGCGAACGGGATCGTCGGGGCCGGCATCCCCATCGCGGCGGGCGCGGCCCTGGCCTTCCAGTTGAAGAAGACCCGGCAGGTGCAGGTGGCGTTCTTCGGAGACGGGGCCGCCAACGAAGGCGCCTTCCACGAGGGGATCAACCTCGCCGCCACGTGGCGGCTTCCGGCCGTGTTCGTGTGCGAGAACAACCTGTACGCGGAATCCACCCCTCAACGGACGCATCAATCCATTGTGAACATCTCGGACCGGGCCAGGTCGTACGACATCCCCGGCATCAGCGTGGACGGACAGAACATCCTCAAGGTTTACGAGATCGCAAAGGAGGCCGTGGACCGGGCGCGCAAGGGCAAAGGCCCCACCCTCATCGAGGCCAAGACCTACCGCTTTCTGGGCCATTACGTGGGCGATCCGGGCACGGCTTACCGCGCGCAGGACGAGGTCAGCGAGTGGAAGAAGAGGGACCCCATCGAGATGTTCAGAAAGGTTCTGCTGAAAGGAAAGTATGCCAGCGAGAAGGACCTGGAAAGGATCCGCGAGCGGACCGCCTCCGAGATCCATGAAGCGGTGGAGTTTGCCCGGAAGAGCCCGCCGCCGGGGAACGAGGAGGCGCTGACCGACGTTTACGCGAGACTCTAAGGGATTGCAAGGGATCGTGCCCTCCGGGGGAACGGAAAGAACACGTGCGGGAGCTGACCTGCCGGGAGGGGTTGCAGCGCGGGGGCTTCAGCCTTCGCTCAAGAAGTCATGTTGAACGATTGACATACATGCGGAGGCTAAGGGTCACCAACCCGCGCCCTGCACTACACCGCTTTCGGGAAGGATTTTTGCTTCTAAGGAACAAAACAGACCATGCGCGAGCTGACGTATCGCGACGCCCTGAGAGAGGCCCTGCGCGAGGAGATGGCCCGGGACAAAGACGTGTTTCTCCTGGGCGAGGACATCGCCGAGTTCGGCGGCTCTTATAAGGTCACCCAGGGACTTCTCCAGGAGTTCGGCCGGGAGCGGGTCCGGAACACCCCTATCAGCGAGCAGGCCATCGTCGGCGCGGCCCTGGGGGCGGCCCTGATCGGGATGCGGCCGGTGGCCGAGCTGATGTACATCGACTTCTCGGGCGTGGCCATGGACCAGATCGTCAATCAGGTCGCCAAGGTCCGCTACATGTTCGGAGGCAAGGCCAGGACCTCCCTGGTCATCCGGACGCAGGGGGGCGCGGGCCGCTCCTCCGCCGCCCAGCACGCCCAGAGCCTGGAGGCCTGGTTCGTTCACATCCCCGGCCTGAAGGTGGTCATGCCTTCCAGTCCTTACGATGCCAAGGGTCTGCTGAAGTCGGCCATCCGGGACGATGACCCCGTGTTCTTCATCGAGCACAAGCTGCTCTACGCGGAAAGGGGCCCGGTCCCCGAAGAAGAATACCTCGTCCCGCTGGGCCAGGCTGAGGTCAAGCGGGAGGGCCGGGACGCGACGCTGGTTACCACTTCTCGGATGGTTCTCCGCTCGCTCCAGGCCGCCGAGGCCCTCTCCAAGGAAGGCGTCGAAGTGGAGGTCGTCGACCCCCGCACGCTCTTCCCGTTGGATAAGGAGGCGATCCTGGCCTCGATCCGCAAGACGAACCGGCTCGTCATTGTCCACGAGGCGGTGAAGCGATGCGGCTGGGGCGCGGAGGTCGCCGCGATGGTGGCGGAGGAAGCCATGGACTATCTGGACGCCCCCATCCGGAGGGTGGCGGCGCTGGAAACCCCCGTCCCCTTCGCGCCCAATCTCGAGGATCATGTCATCCCCAGCGTGGACCGAATCGTCGAGGGCGTGCGCGCCCTGTGGCAGTAGATGAGGATAAAGGGGTGCATTTGCCAGGGGGGCCTTCCCTCGGCTTCGCTCGGGACAAGTTTTGAAAGCTGGCCGGATTTCCTAGTGTCGCGTCCCTCAAGTTCGTTCAATAAGAAAAACGGTGTCTCTCAGACCGAAAGCGTTGTGGTTTCTGGAAAATGCGCCTACTTCACCTCAAGAACTTTTGAAATGAATTTCCGGGACGGCACACTAGGGGGCGCTTTTTGAAAGGCGCCCCCCACGACTAAGCTGGCACGCAGTGCCCCAAAAAGCGCCCCCCGCACGGGGACAAAATCTAGGTTTTCATAAGAAGAACGGGAGTCAGTTCAAATGGCCACACAAGTCACCATGCCGAAGCTTGGCTTGACGATGGAAGAAGGAACCGTCCTGAACTGGAAGAAGCAGGCGGGCGAGTCGGTCGAGAAGGGGGAACCCCTCCTCGTCATCGAGACCGATAAGGTCGAATTCGACGTGGAGGCGCCGGCTTCGGGGACTGTGTTGAAGACCTTCGCCAACGAGGGCGACGTGATCCCCACCGGGCAGGTCATTGCCTTCATCGGAGAGGCGGGGGAAAAGGTGGCACCTGCGCCAGCGGCACCAGCGCCTGAGCCGGCGAAAACGCCGGCTGTCGCGGCGCCCCAGCCCGCCGTCCCTGTGGCGGCTGCACCGGCGCCCGCAATCCCTGAAGCGGGGGGCGACGGGCGGATCTTCATCTCTCCCCTGGCCCGAAAGCTGGCGAGGGAGATGGGCGTTGATTTCACGAGGATCAAGGGGAGCGGTCCCAGGGGGCGGATCGTCAAGGACGACATCTTAAAGGCCGCCCGAGCGGCCCCTGCCGCGCCGGGAGTCGCTGCTGCCCCGCCGGTTCGGCCCGTGGCTGTTCAGCAGGTGGCTGCCCCGCCCGTGGCCCCCGGTGGAATCCTCGATACGGTCCCCGTCCGCGGCATGCGAAAGGTCATCGCCGAACGGATGGCCCGGAGCTGGGCGTCCGCCCCGCATGTCACCGAGGTCATCGACGTGGACGCGACGAAGATCGTCGAGATGCGCGAGGCCAGCAAGGCGGTCTGGGAAGAGGTCTTCGGCGTCAAGGTGACGTACAACGACATCCTCGTCCACCAGGTGGCCCGGACGATACGCCGCTACCCGCGCGTCAATTGCCGCCTGAACGGGGACGTGATCGAGATCCTGGCGGACGTGAACATCGGCGTGGCGGTGAACGTCGAGGGGGGCCTCATCGTCCCCGTCATTCGCAACGTGGATCAGAAAGACCTCGGTCAGATCGCCCGCGAGTCGCAGGATTTGGCCCGTCGGGCGAGGGAAGGGGGGTTGAGCCCGGACGAGCTTCACGGGAGCACCTTTACGATCAGCAATTTGGGCGGCTACGGGATTCAAGTGTTCACGCCCATCATTGACTTGCCGAACAGCTGCATTTTGGGGATCGGGAAGATCACGAAGACGCCCGTTGTCGTGGACGGGGAGATCGCCATCCGGGACATCGTGTATTTGAGCCTCTCGTTCGACCACCGCATCGTAGACGGCGCCCCCGCCGCCGAGTTCCTGGCCCTGCTCAAAAAGACCCTCGAGAACCCCTACGTCGTACCGGTGTGAGGTGGATCGCAAGATCAAGTAATAGACAATTAGATTTGTTCATCTACGGTAATTGCGATTTTTTTTCAGAAACTAATTTTTGCCATTGGCGAAGACGGACTTTCACCGCTTGAATGTTATCCTTGTCGAGAGGATTCATGTGGCAGACTACGCAACGGGATTGATATACCTCATCTACGAACTGCGTGAACCATTCTAGTGACGGGAGGAGGTCTGAGATGAAGTCACCCTGGGTTTTCCTTACAAGGTCTGGCAATTGGTTAAGATCGAGGTAGTCAATCGGATGGCTTCCTCTTCTCTGATGCCATGCATGCTTCTGGTCATCGGCCATGCGTTCCTGAATCCTGTCGCGGATTTTTCTGGGAGCTTCCGTATCCCACCAGCTTTTCCCGTGCGTTCCGTCGATCACCCGGCGAATGAACTCTCTAATTGAATTCTCAAGAATATAAAAGAGGGGATAGAGTTTAGCCATGTCGCGCGCTTCGTCTAGTCTCGTATCCGACAAAAGCGGATCTGTGTCCTGGAATTCACCTGATACAACAAT
>JBHIBA010000201.1:0-8601 GCA_046758845.1 Nitrospinota bacterium | reverse complement strand
CGAGAAATGTCAATGAAAGCCGCCACAGCGTCCAATTTCTGTGGATCGTTATACTTAAATGTTATAAGCTGGTTCTGCTTATTCTCTCCACGTCTTTTTTCGGCTCAAAGACCCCGGGTTGCATCCTGTGGGGGGGGTGCCGCGGAGCTTTCATCATGGCCGCGAAACGGATGCTCACATTCACGCTGAACGGAGAGGCGGTCGAGGTCCTGTGCGAGCCGAACAGGTCCGTTGCGGAGGTCCTCCGTGAGGACCTCGGGATGACGGGCACGAAAACGGCCTGCGACATGGGCGTTTGCGGCTCGTGCAGCGTCCTGATGGACGGCGCACTCATCAGCGGATGCCTGACCCTTGCCTTGCGGTGCCGGGGCAAGAGCATCACCACTGTCGAAGGGATCGGAAATCTGGAGCGCGGCCTCGATCCCCTCCAGCAGGCATTCATCGCCCACGGCGCGACGCAATGCGGGTATTGCACACCGGGCATGATCGTCGCCGCCAGGGCGCTCTTGGCGGAAAACCCGACGCCCACCGAGGAAGAGGTCCGCCACTATCTGGCGGGAAACCTTTGCCGATGCACCGGATACGCGAGGATCGTCCAGGCGGTTCTGGCGGCCGCCGAGGGGCGGACCGAGCCGAAGACGCCGGCACTGAGTCTGATTCAAGCCGAACCACTTCCTGGCTGAGGGAGACCCCATGTCCGATACCGCGTCGTTCCTTCGCGATTGGAGAGAGCCGGGAGGCGAGCCCGTTTACGTCGGGCGAAGCGTTCCCCGTGTGGACGCCCCGGAAAAGGTCACGGGGCAGGCCCTCTACACCCTGGACCTGAATTTGCCCAGGATGGCCCACGGCAAGCTCAAGCTGAGCACCCTGCCCCACGCCGCTACCAAGAACGTGGATGTGTCGCGGGCGAAGGCCGCACCCGGGGTCTTGGACGTCCTGACGCCGGGCGACATACCGGAGCACATCCGGTGGGGCGTCCACCCGATGTGCTATGACCAGACGCCGCTGGCCCGGGGCAGGGTGAGGTTCATCGGGGATGCGGTGGCGGCCGTCGTGGCCCGGGACGAAAATGCGGCGGCCGAGGCGGTGGCCCTCATCGACGTGGACTACGAGCCCCTTCCGGCCGTCTTCGATCCCCTGCAGGCCCTGGAGGAAGGCGCCCCCCAGATCCACGACGACAAGCCGGGCAACGTGGCGGTGGCCAAAAACGTCCGACTGGGCGATTTGGAGGCGGCTTACAAGGAAGCGGACCACGTGAGCGAGTGCCGGGTGGTCACCTCGCGCCAGGCGCATTGCGCCTTTGAGACCCACGTCTCCATCGCCGATTGGACCCCCGACGGCCGTCTCACGGTCTGGAACTCCACGCAGGCCCCGAGCCTTTGCAGCCAGTACTTCGCCAAGTGCCTCAAGATGCGCGAGAGCGACATCCGTGTCATCAGCAACTACGTCGGCGGGGGGTTCGGGGGCAAGGCCACCAGCAAGTTCAACATCGACTTCCTCAGCATCCTCGCCGCCAAGCGCACCGGACGGCCCGTCAAGTTCTATTACACCCGGGAGGAGGAGTTCCTCCTCGCCACGTTCCGAAGCCCCCAGTACCACACGGTGCGCCACCTGGTGAAGAAGGACGGCACCCTTCTGGCCCGCGACCTGGAGATGGTGGTGGACAACGGGGCCTACTCCGATTACGGCCCCATCTGCGCCATCATCACCGCCCACATGGGCGGGACCCTCTACCGGATGGAGGCGTACCGCCACTTCGCCCGCTGCGTCTACACCAACAACCCCTTCGGGGGCGCCATGCGGGGCGTGGGGAACGGGGCCTATTCCTTCGGGACCGAGGTCGCGATGGACCAATGCGCGCGGGAGATCGGCCTGGACCCGGCGGAATTTCGTCTCAAGAACCTCGTCGGTTCCCAGGAGACCACCATCATCGGCGCGCGGATCACCAGTTGCGCCGCCCGCGAAACGGTCCACGAGGCCGTGCGGCGGATCGGCTGGAAGGAGGAAAGGCCGCCCAAGGACGGCAAGCGCCGGGGAGTTGGCCTCTCCTGCGCGGTTCACTTCACGGGCACGCGCGCCATGGGCCCGGAGATCAGCGGGGCCTATCTCAAGATGAACAAGGACGGCACCGTGCAGATCATGTCCGGGACCATCGAGATGGGAAACGGCTCCAACACCACGCTGAGCCAGATCGCCGCGGAGACGCTGGGCGTCCGCCTGGAAGACATCCGCATCGTCAACGGGGACACTGCCGTGACGCCCTACGGCTGGGGGGTCCGCGGCAGCCGGACGACGACCATCGACGGGATGGCGGTCTACCAGGCCTGCTTGCAGGCGCGGCAGCAGCTCTTCGAAACCGCCTCCCAGTCGCTGGAGTGCGACCCCGGGGACCTCGTGGCGCGGGACCGGAAGATCTTCATGAAGAGCGCCCCCGAGAAGTCTCTGGACATCACCGAGGTCTACGACAAGCGCTACAACAAATACGGCAGCCAGGCCGTTTACAGCGTGGCCCACTACGACGCCCCCAGCGAGACGCCGAACCCGGAGACGGGTTTCGGGAACTGGAGCAGCGCTTATGCCTTCGGGACGAAGATCGCCGAGGTGGAAGTGGACGAAGAAACCGGCCAGGTGAGGGTCCTTCGGGTGGTCGCGGTCAACGATACGGGGAAGGTCATCAACCCCGAGGGGGCGGCCGCGCAGCTTGAAGGGGGTGTCCTGATGGGGGTCGGGTACGCCCTGACGGAAGGCCTGGAGGTGGAAAACGGCCAGGCCTCCAACGCCAGCTTCGTGGACTACAAGCTGCCCGCTACGCTCGACACCCCGAAGCTCGACATCGCCTTGATCGAGACCGAGGACCCCAACGGCCCCTGGGGCGCGAAGGGGCTGGGGGAGATGGCCCAGCTCGGCACGTCGGCCGCTATCGCCAACGCCGTCTACGATGCCGTGGGCGCGCGGGTGACGACGCTCCCCATCACGCCGGACAAGGTCCTTGGAGCCATCAAGAAATGATGCTTCCCGAGCCGGGAATTAAAAAGAATTTAGGCGGTTAGAGAAGAGTATGTGGGGGAAATTGGCGCAAGTGTGCGATTTCTGCTAAAAAGGTACGCCTGAGAGATTCCACAAGGGGAGTAACCCTGCGATCACTCCTGCCGCAGGGGGGAGATGCCCTCATCAAGGGGCGAGCGAGAAGGAGGCGCGAAACATGAGAAGGATGAAACGAAGGACCTTTCTGAAAGGCGTGGGGATTGCGGCGGGGGCGGCGGCGGTTCAGGGCGCGCCGGCGTTTCTCCGCTTCGGGCGGGGAGAGGTTCCCATCAAGTGGGGGTCCATCCAGCCCACAACGGGCCCGTACGCCACCGAGGCGTTTGACCAGAAAGTCGGCGTAGAGATCGCCATCGCCGACGTCAACGCCAAGGGCGGCGTGATGGGGCGCAAGGTCGAGCTGCTCTTCCGCGACGACCAGTTCAAGTGGGACCAGACCACCACCCACGCCCTGGACCTGCTGGACAACCACAAGGTGGATTTCATCGGCGGCTCGATGGTGGGTCCAGAGGAGGTCCGGCTGAACGAGATCTCCCGCAAGCGGAAGATCATCTACGCCAACTACCCGCAGCACATCCTGAGCACGCCGAAGAACGCCAAAAAGATGTCGCCCTGGTTCTTCACCGCCAACGTCACGCCCTTCCAGACGGCGGCGGCCGTTGCCCGGTACGCGGCCAAGAACGTCCCGGGGAAAAACTGGCACTTCCTTGGGGACGACTACATCTGGCCGAAGATGTTCATCCCGGCCTATGAGGCCATCGCCAAGCAGGTGAGCGCGAGATTCCACAAGCGGAAAACCACCACCTGGGTGCCCTTCCCGTCTTCTCAGGACTACTCGGCCCACTTCCCCAAGATCCTCAAGGCCAAACCGGACGTCCTGTTCGTCACCAACTGGGGCAAGCGTCAGGTGGCGTTTGTGAAGCAGGCCATCGAGGCGAAACTCCACAAAAAGGTCCAGATCGTCTTCTCCATCACAGAGATCACCATGCCCGAGGCGGCTGGGCCGGGGGTGTATGATGGGTTTTTCGCGGGCACGACCTGGCACTGGACGCTGAAGGATAAGTACCCGGGCGCCAAGGACTTCTATGACAAGTTCATGGCCCGGCGGAAGCGACCCCCTTCGGGATATGCCTCCTCGGCCTACGAGCTGGTCCGTTTGATCCTCGATACGTCCAACGAGATCAAGGGCACGAACCCCGACAAGCTGAAGGCCGCGCTCGAGGGTCGGAAGTTCCAGTACGTCAAGGGGCCCAGCCAGATCCGTCCTTGCGACCACGTCAACATCTCCGAGTTCTTCGTCCTTAAGGGCAAGTCCAAAGCCGCCATGAAGGACAAGTTCGACTTCTTGGAAATTGTGGACACGGTGGCGGGTGAAGGCTCGGCCCTCGACTGCAAGACCAAAGGATTGGTCTAGACCTTCCAGCTGTTTCCCGCTAATCTTCTGAGAAACGCCGGCTCAGGGCCGCCTCCTTATGGGAGGCGGCCCTGACCGCGATTTTGCTAAAGGGATAACTTGCGTGGAAGCGGGCGTCACGTTACCCGAGCTCCTTCAACACCTGTACCTCGGCCTGGTACAGGGATGTATCTTCGTTCTCCTCTCCCTGGGCCTGTCCATCATCTTCGGACTCATGGGGATCATCAATTTCGGCCACGGGGTCTTTTACATGCTGGGGGCCTATATCGGCTATACCATCCTGCTCGGCGGCAAAGGCTCTCCCAACGCCTTCTTCTTCGTCGCATTGGCCCTGACGCCGGTTGTGCTCTACTTCGTCGGAGTGCTGGCCGAAAGGGGTCTCATCAGCCGCATCTATCCCACCAAAAATCCGCTCTTCATGGGGGTCCTCGTGACCTTCGGCCTATCCATCTTCTTGCCGGACTTCGTGCGCGTGATCTGGGGACGGCCCGGCAAGAGCGTAAACATCCCGCCTTTGCTGACCGAGTCTTTCCTCCAAGTGGGGGACGCCGAGTTTTCCCTCTATCGAGGTCTGATCATCCTCTTGGCGGCCGTCGTCGTGCCGCTGCTTTGGATGTTGCTGTACAGGACGAATCTGGGAATGATCATCCGGGCGGGGACCAACGACAACGAGATGGTCAAGGTGTTGGGGATCAACGTGTCGCGGATCTGGACCTTCACCTTCGGTCTCGGCATCGCCCTGGCGGCCTTCGCCGGCTTTGTCGTGGCGCCCCTGTTCGCGGTGGACCCGACCATGGGGGACGACATCCTCATCCAGACCTTCCTGGTGGTCGTCGTTGGGGGGATGGGCAGCTTCATCGGGCCGGTCATCGGGGGGCTCATCGTGGGACAAATCTGGGCCCTCACGCCCCTGGTCGGCCGCTTGGCCTGGGTGGAGACAAACTTGGAGTATTCCCTCATCGGCCCGGAGTTTTGGGAAAAGGCTTCGGACATCCTTCTTTTCCTCGTCCTTTCCATCATCCTGCTGGTTCGGCCCCGTGGGCTGTTCGGCAAGGAAGGCGCTTTTGATTGATGGCGCGTTCAAACGATTCCCGGAAGGGCCTGGGTTTTTGGGCCAACGGCTTCCAGTTTTTTCATAAATACGGAATTATCATCCTGGGTGTCCTCGTCATTCTGGCGCCGTTCCTGCTGAACAACCTCGGAAGTCTCGCGCTGAAGGCCGCAAGAGAGGGATGGTCCTCCGCCCCATTCTTGGAGGGCTTGCAAAACTTTCTCCCCAACGTCCCGCTGCTCATCCAAATCATCATTTACGCCCTCTACGGCATGGCCTTTAACATCACGCTTGGCTACGGCGGCGTGCTTTCTCTGGGGCATTGCGCCTTCTTCGGAGTGGGGGGATACACGGCCGGACTTCTCTTCCGCTGGCTTCAAAGAGCCGAGGACGTCCCCCAGGCCCTGGTGAGCTTCTTCCTCATCGCGCCGGTGGAATTCTCCATGATCGCCACGGTGATCACGACGTTTCTGGTGGCGCTGCTGATCGGATATCTGGGGATGCGGAAGCTGGGGGTTTACTTCGCCATGCTCACGCTGGCGCTGTCCCAGGTGTTCTACTACGCGGCCCAAACCTTCGACGACTTCACGGGCGGAACCGACGGACTGGGAGGACTCGACAACCTCAATCTGGGAATCCTGGGGGGCAAGCGCATCGGCGTCATAGACGTGATGTCGACCTACTGGTTCATCATAGCGGTCACGTTCATCAGTGTGTACCTGGTCTGGCAGGTGCTCCGCTCTCCCTACGGCCGCGTCCTCAACGCCGTCCGCGAGAACGAGGAGCGGGCCCGGACGTGCGGCTATGACACGCATCGCGTCAAGCTGGTCGCCTTCATCGTTTCGGGGGTCTTTTCCGGCATCGCAGGCGCCCTGGCCATCATTTACGGAGAGTCGGTCCCCATCGAGAACATCCACTGGTCCAACTCGGGTCAGGTGGTGATCATCACGCTCTTCGGAGGAGCGGGGACGTTCCTCGGCCCGGCCATCGGGTCGTTCATCTACTGGTACCTGCGTCAGTTGATGAGCACCCAGTTCGTGAACTGGTGGGTGGGCTTCGAGTACTGGGAAGCCTGGGTGGGGGGCCTTTTCATCGTCATCGTCCTGTTCCTTCCGGACGGCATCCTGGGGACCCTGAAACGCCGGACGGGAGATTACATCCGCAAGAGGCGGCTGATCGCCGAAGGCAAGCTCTCCGTTGCCAAGGTGAAGGAGACCCCAGCGGCCTGACGGGGACGCTTCGTCAGGAAGGCCCATGGCGGCGATTCTCGAAACGCAGAATCTGACCAAACGCTTCGGCGGGTTGGTCGCCGTGAATCGGGTGAACTTCGCCCTGGGAGAGGGGGAACTCCGGGCCGTCATCGGACCCAACGGGGCGGGGAAAACCACCTTCTTCAACATGCTGGCCGGCAACATCGAGCCCACGGAGGGGACGATCCTCTTCAAAGGACAGGACATCTCCAACTTGTCCTCCCATCACATTTCCCACCTGGGCGTCGGCCGATCCTTTCAGATCACCAACATCTTCCCGGACCTGACGGTCTTCGAGAACGTCCGAATCTCCGCCCAGTCACGAAAGACCACCTACAACTGGTGGACCTTCGGCGGCGGCCACTGGGACCTGAACGAGAAGACCGACTCCATCCTCGAGTACATCGGCCTGCAGGACAAACGGGACGAGCCGGCGGGGACGTTGGCCCACGGGGAACAGCGCTACCTTGAGATCGGAATCACCCTGGCCACGGACCCCGAACTCCTCCTGCTCGATGAGCCGACGGCCGGGATGAGTCCCGCCGAGACGATTCAGACGGCCGAATTGATCCAGAAAGTCGCCGCGGACCACTCGGTCGTCCTGGTAGAGCACGACATGGAAGTGGTCATGGGGATCTCGGAGAAGATCACCGTCTTCCACAACGGCTTCGTCCTCGCCACCGGCACGCCCGATGAAGTCCGCGCCAACGACGAAGTGCAGCGCGTCTACCTGAGGGAATGATGCTGGAAGTCCAAGGGATTGACACCTTCTACGGTCTGAGCCACATCCTGCACGGGGTCTCGCTCCGCGTCAACGACGGCGAAGCGGTCGCCTTCCTGGGCCGCAACGGCGCCGGAAAGACGACCACGCTGAAGACCATCATGGGCCTCCTGAAACCCCGGCAGGGAAAGATCGTGTTGAACGGAGAGGACGTGACCGAGCTTCCGGTCCACCAGATCCTTCGCCAGGGGGTCGGCTACATCCCCGAGGAGCGGCGTATCTTCACCAACCTCACCGTGTACGAAAACCTCAAGATGGGGCGGCTCACGGTGGACAAGGGGAAAAGAATGGGGCCGTTCGTGGACAAGGTGTTTTCTCTCTTCCCCAGGCTGGAGGAAAGAAAGAACTTCCGGGGCGGCAGCCTCAGCGGCGGCGAGCAGCAGATGCTCACCATCGCCCGCGGCCTGGCCACCGAGCCGAAATTCCTCCTGGTGGACGAGCCCACGGAGGGCCTGATGCCCGAGATGGTCGAGCGGATTCGCGACTCCTTGATCCAGATACAAAACGACGGGGTGGCCATCGTCTTGGTGGAGCAGAACACCAAGCAAGCCCTAAGCATCACCCAGAGGGCCTATCTCATCGAAAAGGGGATCGTTCGCTACGAGGGAAAATCGTCCGACCTGATGGAGGACAAAGAAACGCGATTGAAATACCTGGGCGTTTGAAAGAAAATTTCTCTGGGGCCTTTTTTGGGCACTAGCGTGCCGGCCGAGCTGCGGTTGGAGGTATGTGCGCTTAAGCCGGCTGTCTTTGGCGCACAGCTTCCCAGACGTGATTCACTAGGCTCGCCAGTGCAAAAACCTGACGCTGTGCGTCCCGGCCCCCCTGGACCCCCCGGAAAACTTTTGACGGCCCGGCATTGCATGGCCGGGCCTGCTTTTGAGTTGGGTGTGGGGTTAGGTGGGTTGGTGTATGTAACCTTCCGGGGGCTTTCTTCCTCAAGCCCGCCATTCGCGCTACACCCGTGCAAGAAATTCAACAGCGATGCAAACGTATTTCTCGGAGGGCGCACTAGCAGGCTGCTGAAAAACCCTGGTTAAAGTGTCGATTCGCTCTGTTGGGG
>JBHIBA010000200.1:0-8612 GCA_046758845.1 Nitrospinota bacterium | reverse complement strand
GTACACATGAACAATTCCCGTCTCAACAAAAATCTGATTTTGAGATAGGTTCATGCAAACCATCACGCCGACCGGCGGGCTTGGTACCGTTTACATCTTCCGAATCGGCATGGGGTCCGGTGGGGAATCGAAGGCGCCGAGGCCCACGACGGTCCGAAGGCCGGGGGGCTGGAAACGGATCTCGTTCACCGCGCTCAAGAGCCGCCCAAGCGTCGCCTTATCCCCGGAAATCCCTCCGGCGATTCTCAGCGCAACATCGGGAGAACCCTCGACATCGATCGCGTCTTCGGGGGTCTCAGCGCCCACGTACATCCGGATTCGCAGGTCGATCAACCCCCGCCCGGCATAAACCCCCAAAGCCCGCTGATCGATCCCGGACGCCTGAGCCGCCTCCACGCGAACGAACTCCGTCTCCACGGTCTCCCCGGCGACGACCGGCTCCAGCGTCTCCGTCACTTCCACTTGTCCCCATCCGAACCCGTGGGCGATGAGGGCGACGGATTCCTGCAAACCGGCGTGGCCGAAACGTCCTTTGGCCGCCCTTTCCCGGAAGGCCTCAACCGCCAGGCCCGCGCCGATCTTCCGCTGAAGGGGTTCCCGGCGGCGCGAGGCATCCACCGTCCTGCGGACGCGCACTTTCGCAATCTCCGTGCAATTCCGGGCCGCCTCGACGACCAGCCGGTCCATCACGTAACCCGGATTCACGCCGGTCCCCAGGACGACCGCCTTTTTCTCCTTGGCCAAGTGGTCCAGCGTCCAGGCGGCGTCGCGGTGATGAAGGGGCGCGAACGAAAGCTCTTCCGCAGAGGAGACGACAGAGCACCCCGCAGAGACGATTTCTTCGACCTGGGACTGGATGTCGGGAAGGTAAGAGGAAGTCGTGTGAAGGGCCACGTCAGGGCGCAGAGCCGAAAGCGCCTCCCGCGTATCCGAATAGACCGTGATCCCCAACGGCGTATCCAGACCCAGGACTTCTCCGGCGTCTCGGTCCGCCAGGGAGGGGTCCACGTCCACGGCCCCCACCCATTCCAGCCCCTCCCGATTGAGGGCTTCCCGGGCGAGCGCCCTTCCGATGGACCCCAGACCGACGCTCAGGCAGCGAATGCGCCGGTCGGTCATAGCCACCGCAGGACGTTGACGAGCAGAGCGGTCTTGGGCCGATCGGCCGCGTCCTTGCCGACGTAGCGGTAGCGGACAAAACCTTTCCGGTCAACGATGAAAACGGAGGGCCGCGCGATCCCCTCATTCGGGTGAAGGATGCCGTAGAGCCGGATAATTTTTTTCCTCGGGTCAGGAAGGACGGTGAACGTGATCCCCAAGGAGGACTTGGTGGACAGGGCCGTGGAAAGTTCGTCCGCGCTGATGGCCACCACCTCCCCCTTCAATTGGTGGATTTCTTTCAGGTGAGATTGCAGCTGCACGAGCTGCCGTCGGCAAAAGCCTCAGAAATACCCCCTGTAGAAGACGAGGACCACCGGCCCGCGGTCCAACTGCTTTTTCAGGTCAAAGCCTTCCAGGTCAAAGGCGGGCGCCTTGGAGCCCACGGCGGGGGCGTTCTCCGTCCCCGTAAGGATGGCCTTTTGGGCGAGCCCCTGCGTGGCGAAGACGATCGAGAACAGCCAAAGAAGAAAACCCACTCCCCCCGCACTCCATCGAACGATGCTTGTTCTCATGAATGACTCTCCTTAAGACGCGCAGCCCCTGCCGGACTCACGGAATTATAACCTTTTCCGAACGAAAGGACAGGGAACGGGCGGTCCCGGGAGGGAGGCGAGTCCCCCGCTTGCTTTGAACCCCTGCGGACTCCATACTAGCCTGCCATGGCTGCGTATGCAGTGAGGGAAAGTCTTTCCGTTCGGGAAACGATGAATCGAGCTTTTTCGGCTCTGCTCCTGGCTCTCCTGACAATTTTCGCGGCAGCTTGCGGTAGGGACGGCGCAAAGAACCCCGGCTACATCACCATCGCCCTGGAAGCGAACCCCACTCACCTGGACCCGCGGATTTCCCTGGACGTCGCCTCCTCCCGCGTCACGCAACTGGTCTTCAACCGCCTCGTCCGCAAAGACCGAAAGTCGCGCATCGTCCCGGATCTGGCCCTGCGCTGGCAAAATCCCGACCCCGTCACGTATGTCTTCCATCTCCGGAAAGACGCTGTGTTCCACGACGGAACGCCGCTGACATCGGCCGACGTGGCCTACACCTTCCGGTCCATCCTGGACCCGGCTTTGGCGTCGCCCAAACGCGCCGGCTACGAGGTCATTCGGGGGATCGAGACCCCGGACCCGCACACGGTCGTCTTCCACCTCAAACACCCATTTTCCCCATTCCTGGCACAGATGGTCGCGTCCATCGTCCCGGCCAGCGCGTCGGCCGCAGGGAATGGATTCGGCCGACACCCCATCGGCACGGGCCCGTTCCGCTTCGTCCGTTTCACGACGGACCAGGAAGTCGTTCTGGAAGCCAACCCCCGGTATCACGAGGGTCCTCCTCCCGTCGCGGGCATTCGGTACAAGATCATCCCCGACGGCATCGTCCGACTCTTCGAGCTTCAGAAGGGAACGGTGGACCTGGTGGTCAACGCCGTCTCCCCGGACTCCCTGGCCCGGCTGGAAAGACGGCCCAACCTGAAGGTGATGCGCGCCCCGGGAACCAACTTCACCTACCTGGGCTTCAACCTGGAGGACCCGATTCTGTCCCGCCTGAAGGTAAGACAGGCCATCGCCCACGCCGTCGACCGGGAAGTCATCATCCGTTACCTGCTTCGCGGCCTCGCGCGTCCGGCGACGGGGCTTCTGCCACAATCCCACTGGGCGTACCGGAAAGACGTGCCGAGCTATGCCCATAATCCGGCCCTGGCCCGCCGGCTCCTGGACGAGGCGGGTTATCCCGACCCCGACGGCGACGGGGAGGAGCCCCGCTTGCGTCTGTCCTTCAAGACCTCGCAAAACGAGACGCGGATCGAGATCGCTGAGGTGATCCAGGAACAGTTGCGCCGGGTGGGCATCGCTTTGGCCATCCGGTCATTCGAGTGGGGAACCTTCTTTTCCGACATCCGCAAGGGAAACTTTCAACTCTACACGCTTACCTGGGTGGGAACCCTGGACCCGGACATCTACTACTACATCTTCCACAGCAGCAACGTCCCCCCCCGCGGGGCCAACCGGGGACGCTACCGAAACGCACGCCTCGACCGCTGGCTGGAAGCGGGACGCAGACTGTCGGGTGTGAGCGCGCGCCGCCAGATGTACGGACGCGCACAGGAAATTCTGGCGCGCGAGCTCCCCTACGTGAACCTCTGGCACGCGACCAACGTGGCTGTCCTCAACCGGCGGGTCCGAGGCTTCCTTCTGTACCCGGACGAGGACATGGTCTCGCTGAAGGACGTCCGCCTCACCGGAAGCGGGAATACAGATGGAGGATGAAAGCCAGTTTGTTCGCGGGGGGCGCTTTTTGAAAGGCGCCCCCCCGCACCCCCCCGCAAAACTTTTGTTTCGCGAAAGGGGCAGCCCCTTGCAGGGGCCGACCCCTTTCGCAAGAAACCTGGCTCCTTGGCCGAATGCCGGAGCCTTGCATAGCAAGGCGGGCAATCGGACAAAGAAAGAAGCCATCGATGGGCCTCAGACAACCGGCCCAGCCCATCCACCGCCCAACCCACGCAGGCCGAGCACAAAGCTCGGCCGTCAAAAGTTCTAAGGGGGGTCTAGGGGGGGCGGACGCACCGCGTCAGGTTTCCGCACTTGCGTGCCTGGTGAATCACCTCTCGGAAGGTGTGCGCCAAAGACGGTCGGCTTGAGCAGACGGGGCTCCAACCGCAGTTCAGCCGGCACGCAGTGCCCAAGAAGCCCCCCCAGAAAAAAGGAGGCCGTAACGGATGCGGAAATACCTCCTGCGGCGGCTGTTCTTGCTGATCCCGGTCGTTCTCGGGGTGGTGACGGCCGTGTTTCTCATCGTTCACCTGGTTCCCGGGGACCCGGTGGAGATCATGCTGGGCGAGCAGGCCCAACCCGCCGACCGGGAAAGCCTCCGCCGCGCCTTGGGGCTGGACCGCCCGATCTGGGAGCAATACCTGCGCTTCCTGGGGGGCCTCCTCATCGGGGACCTGGGGCAGAGCCTGCACCACCGGCGCGGCGTGGCCGCCCTGGTGTTGGAGCGCCTACCCGCCACACTGGAGCTGGGCGCAGCCGCGATGGGGGTGGCCATCGCCATCGCCCTGCCCCTCGGCGTCCTGGCCGCAGCGCGCGCCCGCTCCTGGCTCGACCACGGCTCCATGCTGGGCTCTCTTCTGGGCGTATCGATCCCCAACTTCTGGCTGGGCCCGCTGCTGATCAGCCTCTTCTCGCTGCGGTTTAACTGGCTGCCGCCTTCAGGACGGGGGGGGCTGGAGCATCTCATCCTTCCCGCCCTGACGTTGGGGACCGGTCTGGCCGCCATCCTGACGCGCATGACCCGGGCGAGCCTCCTGGAGGTGCTCCCCAAGGAGTTCGTCCGAACGGCGAGGGCCAAGGGCCTCGTGGAGAGGGTCGTCCTGCTGCGTCATGGCCTTCGCAACGCCCTGCTTCCCGTGGTGACGGTGGCCGGCCTGCAGACCGGGGCCGTCCTTTCCGGGTCGGTCATCACCGAGTCCATCTTCGCCTGGCCGGGAATCGGCCGCCTGACAATCGAGGCCATCGCCGCCAGGGACTACCCCCTGGTCCAAGGGTGTGTTTTGACCATCGCCCTGACGTACGTGACGCTCAACCTCCTGACCGACCTGGTCTACACGGTCTGCGATCCCCGGGTGCGATACGAATGATGCGGCGGCTCAACCTGTGGGCGGGCGTTCTCATTCTGGCGGTCCTGGTGGGCGGGGCCGTTTTGGCGCCGTTCCTTCCCCTGGCGGGGCCATTCGATCAGCGGCTGGAGGAGAGGCTTGCGCCCCCCGGGCCGGGCGGCTGGTTGGGGCGGGACAGCAAAGGGCGGGACCTGTTGAGCCGGGTTGTGCACGGAGCCCAGATCTCCCTCGCCGTCGGCCTCGTGACGGTGGGGATATCGGCCGCTGCGGGGCTATTGATCGGGGCGCTCTCCGGCTATTTGGGGGGCATCGTGGACGAAGCCCTGATGCGCCTGACTGACATCTTCCTGGCGTTCCCGGGCATCCTGTTGGCCTTCGCCCTGATGGCCATTTTGGGTCCGGGTCTTCAGAACGTGATCCTGGCGCTTTGCGTCATGGGATGGGTGGGTTATGCGCGCCTGGTGAGGGCCCAGGTCCTGGCTCTCAAAGAAGAAGACTACATCGCCGCCGCGCGCTCCTTGGGGGGGGGAACTCTCCGGGTCATCGTGCGCCACTTGTTGCCCAACGTCTTGGCGCCGGTCCTGGTGGAAGCGACGTTCGGGGTCGCTTCCGCCATCCTGGCCGAGGCGGGCTTGAGCTTCCTGGGGCTCGGGACGCAACCGCCGACCCCCTCGTGGGGGACGATTCTCAAGGAGGGACACCTCCGTCTTTTCGAGGCGCCGCACCTCTCGTTCTTCCCGGGCCTCGCCATCATGCTGACGGTCCTGGGGTTCAACCTCTTCGGCGACGGCCTGCGGGACATCCTGGACCCGGGGATGCGGGCGGCCAAGCGGTCTGGAGGGCGATGAGGGCGGCCGGGTTTTCGGGCAATTCCTGTACAGCGACACTCCCGGAAAAAAATCCTTTCAGTTGACGATAGGTAATCTGTTTCGGTAGTCTCGAATACGTTCCGTATGTGCGAAGTTGGAAGGGAAACGGGGCACGACGGCGCATTCGAGGCGAAGACGCCTGATCACGCCGGACTGCTCAACGAGGCCGACACCTGCGGCACCGGGATGCGTTTCTGAAAAGGAGGGGTCCAAGATGAAGCGATTTGCGATTTTGGCCGCTGTTTTCGCATGGTTTCTTTCGGGCGCGGGACTTGTCAGGGCAGCGGAGGAGAACGTCACCTTCTCTCAGGCGTGGGTGATCCAAGGAACGACTTCGCCTTTCTACGCTGCCATCGAGCAGGGCTTTTACAAGAAGGTGAATCTGAACGTGACCATCGTCCGGGGCTTCGGCTCCTCCGACGCGATCAAGAAGGTGGCTGCGGGCACCTTCCCCTACGGGATTGGTGACGCAGGGGCCGTCGTGATCGCACGCTCAAGAGGCGCAAAGGTCAAGTTGCTGGCCCTGGAAACCGCCCAATCCCAGCACGCCTTTCACACGCTGAAAGGGTCCGGGATCACAACCCCCAAAGACCTGGTAGGCAGGACGACCGGCGGCCCCGAGGGCGACGTCCACAAGACCCTCTTCCCCGCCTTCGCCCGGGCCAATGGCATCGACCCGAAGAAGCTGAAGTGGATCACCATGCCGGCGAGCGCGGAGATCGGGAGCCTGCTGACCGGCAGGGTGGATGTCATCCCCTTCTTCACGATCGTCGCTCCATTCATCAAGGGGGCCGCGAAAAAAACCGGGAAAGAGGTCGTGACCATCCCTTGGGCCAAATGGGGGATAGACATCTATTCGCTCGGCGTCATCGCCACCGATGAGAGGATCGCCAAAAATAGGGATCAGGTGAGGCGGTTCGTCGACGCGACCGTAAGGGGCATCGCCTGGGCCATCGAACACCCGGGAGGCTCCATCGAAATCCTCAAGAAGTACAACCCCGCCACCAACGTCGCGCTGGCCCGTCAAAACTGGGAGATCAACATTGACAGCCTGCTGACCCCCGAGGCCGCGAAAATCGGCATCAGCATGATGGGCGAAGAAAAAATGAGGCGAACCCGGGACATCATGACGAAGTACAGCAAACTCCCCGTCGTGGTGCCGTTGAAGGACCTCTACACGAACGAATTCATCCCAAAACTCTTTCCGAAGCGAGGAAAATAAGAACCCCAGACCGAAAGAAATCCCGTTCAGCCTGGGGAACTTCTTCTGGCCTCTCCGTGCGGATGTCCAGGTGTGCGCCACCGTCCAAGACCCGGAAGGCCGCCCGAACCTCCCTGTGAACGGCTGCACCACCGATGGCAAAGCCGGAAAAGCTCATCATCCACGGAGGCTACGTTGTAACGATGGGTCCCTCCCGAGAGGTCTTTGAGGAGGGATACGTAGCGATAGAAGGCAAGCGCATCTCCGCCGTCGGTCCCGTAACCGACTCGAATCAAGGAGCCTTCGAGGGAGAAATCCTGGATGCGCGGGGGATGATCGTCCTGCCGGGACTCATCAACGCGCATCAGCATTTTTACTACCACCTTTTCAAGGGCCTGGCCAACGGCCTGCTGATCGAGGACTGGTTTCCCGCCCTCGTCTTT
The DNA here is from genome assembly GCA_046758845.1 of Nitrospinota bacterium. Taxonomy (GTDB): domain Bacteria; phylum UBA8248; class UBA8248; order JACPRG01; genus JBHIBA01. Next base: position 1,328 of record JBHIBA010000200.1, on the reverse strand, counting down.
CCCGTCCTTCCCCACCTGACGGATGACGACATGGAGCTGACGTCTTACCTGTCGGGCATTGAAATGCTCCGGACGGGGACGACCTGTTGTCTCCATCACCTGAGGACCCCGACGACCGACAAGACGCTGGCGAAGATAGCGGGGCCGACCGCCGAACTCGGCCTGCGGCAGGTGGTCGGAAAAGAAGTTCAATGCCGCCTGCCGGGGAACCTGAATCACCCCCGCGACCTGGCCGAGGAGATCGCCTACATCGACGAGCTGATTCCAAAATGGAATGGCGCCCATCAGGGGCTGACCCGGATGGCTCTGGTGACGGAATGCAATTCGATCTTCATCGACCAGCAGGTCACCTCCGAAGACCTCCTGGTGGAAGGGAAAAAACTCGCGGACAGGCACGGGTTGAAGATCTCGACACATTATTCGGGGGGGACGCTCTCATTCGAGAAGAGTTACCTTCAGGTCCTGCGCAAGACAGGACGGACGGATGTCCAGTGCCTCACGCAGCTTGGGCTCCTGGACTCCACATACGTCCTGGTCCACGGGATCAACGCCACGGAGACCGACATCCGCCTGATGGCGGAAAGCGGCTGCTCCTCCGTTTACACCCCGACCAGCGAAGCCGTGCGCGGAGGGGGAATCGGCCCGGCCGTCCCCATGGTGAGAGAGGGCGTCAACGTGGCGCTTGGCTCCGACGGTCCCATGGTGGACTATTCCGTGGACATGGTGGAACAGATGAAGGCCTGCTCCTTTCTTCAAAACGCGAAGCACCTGGACCCGACCGCCATGCCGCCCGAACAGTGCCTGGAGATGGCGACGATCGACGCCGCGAAGGCGCTGGGCCTGGATCGGGAGATCGGCTCCCTGGAGGCGGGCAAGCTGGCCGACATCTCCGTCTTCGACCTCCGAAAGCCGCACACGACGGTCGCCCACAATCCCATTTCAAACTTCGTCTATTCGGCCAAGGGGACCGACATCCATACCCTCCTCGTGGATGGCCGGGTCGTCATCGAAGCCGGGGAGCTCAAGACTTCTTCAGACGAAAAAGAAGTGATTCGGGCCGCGACGGCCAGGGGGAAGGAGATCGTCGAGAAATCGGGCCTCAAAGGCCGGGCCGCGCCCCGATGGCCGAGCCCGCACTGAGCAGCAGCCTAATCTTCGAGCCGCTCAAATCCCATCTGCGCCTCTGACTAACAGGGGCGCTTAATCGTTGACATGTCATTCTATGAAAGACTCGCTCTTGTTTGGTGCGGGGGGCGCTTTTTGGGCACTGGCATGCCGGCTTTATTGTGGGGGGCGCTTTTTGAAAGGCGCCCCCCCACACCCCCCCG
>JBHIBA010000199.1:0-8675 GCA_046758845.1 Nitrospinota bacterium | reverse complement strand
TGGGGACTAATCGGAATGACCGTTTCTCTTTATACATTACACTAGATCATAAGAAAAATTTCTTTGCGCATTCGGGCAAGTAAACTGCGTGCCAGCCCCGCAACCTCCGGGGGGTAGCCAGTCACGGTCGTGGCCCCCGTGAAGGGGGCGTGCGTTTGTGTTAAACGCCTGACCCTATCGGCGGGTGAGCTTTCTGGGGGATCGGGACGGGGCGGGGCGGGACGAGCACTAGAGGAATCGAATCAACAGGACAATCTGTGGAGGCTGTGACCGACATCGGCCACGAGGCTCACAGTCGGCACCGCGTCAAATTGGGCGGCTCCGGGGCGGGTTTGACGGCAACAGGGGCTGCCGCCTCCGCGGTCTTCTTAGAGATGGCGGCCCTCCTGGCGGCGTAAAGCCGGTAGAGGCGGCCGATCTCCCGGGCCAATTCCTCCCACAGCTCCCGGGGGGCCAGAATCTCCGCCCGGGCCCCCCACTGAAGCGTCCACCATCCGACCTCCCGCGGCTCGTTGACCTCCACTTCCAAGATCAGCCCTCCATCGGGCAGCTCTGTCAGGCTTTGGGAGGGTTGCCAAAGAATCTCGCGGACGTAAGCGGAGATTGACGGGTCAAACTGTACCCGAACCCGGGTGCGATCCTCTCCTGCGAATTCGCTGAGATCGCTGTTCCGGCGCCGGCCGAAGGGGTAGCCTTCGAAATCCAGGGCAACGACATCATCCGCAGGGTGGAAGGCGCTCCCGTGGCGTCGGACGAAGGAGTAGTCCTCCCGGGGGGGAACCCGGACGGGAAGGATTTGCACGTCCACGATTCGGTTGGCCCGAAACATCCGGTATTCCCGAGCCTCAAGGGCGTAGGCGTCCAGGTAGAGGGCCCTTCGACGAAAGAGCAGGGCGCAGGGATCGACCGTCCAGGTCTTGAAGCGTCCTTCCCGGATGGACCGCTGGCGCAGGCTGATCCGTCGTCGCTCGGCCATCGCCTTTTGCAGGGCTTCGAGGACGGAGGGGTCACATCCGAACCCGTGGCGCAGGACCACGTCGTCCAGCGTCTCCCGCAGGAGTTTGCCTTCCTCCTTTACGGACTGCCCGATCAACTTCCGAATGCCGGTAAGGGCGTCCACGCCCAGGGCGTAGTCCCCGTAGGTCAAGAATTGACGGACGGCCAGCACCAGGGCGAACCTCTCCGGAAAGGTCAGGTCCTGGGCGGGAAGAAAGGCATCGCGCACCACCCGGAAGAGGCGTTCCTTTCGGGAGTAGCGGAATTCGAACCCCAAAAGGGCAAGCCCGCGCCGGTCCTTGTAGAACTGGGACCGGGAGACCCCCAGCGCGCGCCTCAGGGCCTCCGGGGTGGTCTTGGGATTGGCTTTGATCTCCGTGGCCACCCGGATGAGACGCAGCACCCTCCCGAGGGCCGTGTGTTGATCCTTTTGCCGCCGGGGTTTGGAATCTTTGGAGGACCCGCCGTCCCCTTCTCTCTGAGAAGACGCCGAGCGTCCGGACACTCGCCGGGAAAGTGTTGACGAGGTCGCCATGGCTCTCCTTCCTCCAGCCGGAATCCCTCCCGGGGGGCTTTTCCTCCCCCAGAGGAACTGTCCGCTTCGGGTGAGCATCGGACCCTTCGACCCGATGCGATGCCGAGAGTGCGGACGAAGGAAACAGTGCGAACTTGAGCATAAACCTTCCGGGACGGCCGTGGAACGCGGAAATAGCGCCGAGTCCACAAGAGGGTGGACGGAAGCGGCTAATCTTTGGTTTCAAAGATTCGCGTCACATCGTGACCCCTATCTGAGCGAAGGGGACAGCCTGTAGCGGAGATGGGGGCGGACCACACGGGCCGCGAGTCCCGCTGGTGGGGCCTCCCTTCAGCTTCGCTCAGGACAACCTCAGCCCTGCGACGCCCTTAGCGCGTCAAGAGGGACGAACCATCTCGAAGATGTCTTGGCAACGGGTATAGTAGTTCTTGGAGAGCCGGGCGATGGGGCGAAGCCTGTGAACGTTGACTGTCCCGTCCTCGAAGAGGTCGTCGCGGAGGTGGAACATGACCACCTGGCCGACGATCAGGTTGTGGCTGCCCAGGTCGATGATGTGTCGGACCTGGCACTCCAGGGAGCCCGGAGATTCGGCGACCCGGGGCGGTTTCACAATCCGGCTGGGCAACGGGGTCAACCCGGCCTTCTCTAGCTCGCTGACTCCATGCTCGTACGAGCTGGCACAGATGTTGACGGCCTCTGCGATGTCTTCGGTGACGATGTTGACGACGAACTCGCCCGTTTCCTCTACGTTGCGCAGCGAGTCCTTTTTCTCTTTCTCTCCTGAGTAGCCCTCCTTCTCCGCTCCCTGATAGGTAGGAGAAAAGATGACCATGGGCGGCTTGTTGGCCACGGCATTGAAGTAGGCGAAGGGCGCCGCGTTCAACAGGCCGTCGGCGCTGAGAGAGGTAATGAAGCCGATGGGGCGGGGTACGACCATCCCGCTCAGGAGAAGATAGTTCTGGCGTCCGTTGTGTCCGCTCGGGTCAATTTCCATTCACGCCTCCTGTCGAATATCGACCATGTCGCGAGGAAAGAGTCTCGCAGGCGGACCGGGCCCAGCAGGACTTCCACCGAGGCGAAATCCTTTCGGCGAACAGCTCTCTGGCGGACGCAACATCCCGCGGGCTCTGCTCTGGTCTGAACCCTTCCGCTAACCCCCCGCGTCCTTTCGTTCGCTCGAAGTTAACCAACAGACCCGGATTCAGTCAACGACAGGCCGGATCGCCAGGAGGATTTCGCAAGGTCTTCACACCGAGGAAATCGTGACCAAGGCGGCTCCGGAACACATGAGAAAAGCTCCGGCCACCAGACGGATGTTCAACATCTTCGAATACTCACAAAGGAGGGTTCCTGCTCGGACGATAGGGGTGTAAGGGCTGCAAACCGGCCGGTGATCTCTCAGCGCCGAGGGCGCGAGGAGACGCCGTCCGTGGGATTGGCGGGCACGTCCAAATTCGCTGAAAAATCAGTTTGTCGGCAGCCTTCCAGCCACCAGGTGAAAGGCCAATTCGAGTGGGCGGAAAATTCCCGGCGAGGGACTCAGAGCGTCCGGAGTCCTTTTTTCCGAAGGGCCCGAAGGGCTTGCAGGGCGGGCTCGTAGTTGGGGTCGTACTCCAGCGCCTTCTCGAAAAAACTCATGGCCTCCCCCTCTCTGCCCTTCAACACAAGCACCCGTCCCATGTTGTAGTGGGCGAATTGATAGCAACAGTACCGCTTGGCCCGCATGGCCTTCTTCAGGTAGGGGATCGCCTCGTCCAATCGGCCCAGCGCCACCAGATACACGCCGATGTCGTTGTAAGGATTGCCGAAGTCCGGGTCCAGGGGAATGGCCTTCTTGCACTCGGCGATGGCTTCTTCATGCCGCCCCAACATACTGAGGGACCAGCCCAAGAAGGTGTGGCCCTCAGCGGAAGGGCGCACCTCGATGGATTTGCGGAAATGGGCAATGGCCAGCTGATACTGGCCCAGTAGGTGATAGACGTAACCCCTCTGCCAGAGCGAAAAGGCCTCGAGGGCAGGGTTCCCCTTTTCCGCCTCTTGGGCCGCCGCTGGATGAGCGCCGAAAACCCAGGCGAGTGCAAGAAAGAGAAAAATCTTTCGGCCGCGGCCTTTCATGATCCGAATGGACTCCCTTCCGTCATTCTATAGATTTCCCGCCGGCTCCCCTCTTCTTGGCAATCCGCTCCTACAGGCTTCAATTCGCGCCCTCAGCCGCTTGAAGGATTCGCATCCGCCTCTGCCCGACTACCCTCGCCCCTCCCCTGGAAACATCGCTTGGCCGCGATTTACTCAAGCGGCTATGCAATCAGGATATCATAGGTGCAGGGGTTGCAAACATCGACCGGACAATTCGCCCCATTCTGGATTTGCCTCTCGACCCGAACCCTTCGCCAGCAGAATCTGGAACCATTGAAGGTTCGTTGCGCCTTTTGCGTCTCTCATAACTGTTTGTTTTCAGGTTCGTTACAGGAATTAGCGTTTCTTTGCCTCGTTCTGCCAGTGGTCAGGACACGGCTCCTCGGGAGCGGCAGTGGGGCGCCTCGGGGAGGTGGGGCGCCGAATGCGGGGGTCTGGTGCGTGGGCGGGGGGCTTGTCATAGACTCGCCGGGTGTCTTTTCTTCCCCTGTGACGAAGCTGAGGTTCGGAAGAAAGGATACAGATTAGATTTACTTTCTCCGGGCCTGGACGCATCAAGGCGTGCAGGTTTCTCGCTTGACACTCTCAAAACTTATCCGTATATTGCGGTCTTGTGTTGAAGCGTTTCAACATGTTGTGGTATGTTAAAAAAGTGAAGATGGTCTGATTCGGTATGGGATGGGTCGTAAGGTATGCAGCAGTCCCAGGGAGTCGTGGCCGAACGGTTAGGACCGGCGTCCATCGGGCGGGTCAAATTCGGCTCTTCAACCTCTGGGAGATGGCATCCATGGACCAGTTGAAGCGCGAAGGCCCAGGTGAATTTGGTGCCGGGTCAATCAGGCAGTCGGTCCGTCAGGCCACCTGTCGGAGGTCCACCGGGGAGGAGAAGAGCCGCACTGTCCTGGAGGGCATCCGCGGAGATGATCGGGTAAGTGTGCTCTGCCACGAAAGGGCATGAGCTCAAAGGCGTACTTCAATCGGCAGGCCATTGAAAGGGTCGCTTAACCAGAGGAGTCACCCATGATGTCCTCAACCCTCGCGTCCAAATCATCGAGCGGGTCTGAGAAGTGCTGACGCCGTATAGAAGGGAAATGCGGTATAGGCAAAAAGGTTTTCTGCGTGACGCCGGTCTCCGCTTGTTCATTCTTATCCTTTTCGTAAGCGTTTTTAACCCCGTTGGGCTAACCGATGCGACGGCACAAGTTCCGTTGGGGTTTCCGGGAAACACTTGGGGTAACATGCAGTTTCCGAGTTCAGTGGAAATCGGAGAAGAAGAAAACCTGATTGTAGAAGGCGCTATCGAACAAGGCGTCGATTGGTTCAGGGTAACTGACAGAATAATCTTTAACACTTTTGTGCGGCTCCGGTACGTTGTCGATACAGAGGCATTCGACTTCAACAACAGGCTTAGCCCGCAGGCAGGGTTGAAGCTGAAGTTACCTCTGAGCGATTGGGGGTTGGTCGAGGCGGGTGCAAAGTTTGTGGGTGATTTCAGATTCCGAGAACCTCGTCGTCTTGAGGAAGGATTTCTCTTGTTCCTGGCTTGGGGAGCTTGGTGGGACATCAATCCTAGAGCCCGAAGCCCGCAGTGATCGAATGAACCGGAGGGATAGGGGGGGCTTTTTGGGGCGCTTGCCTACCGGCCGAAGTGTGGTTGCAAGTACGTACGCTTAAGCCGGGCGTCTTTGGCGCACACCTTCCAAGGGGTGATTAACTGGGCGCGGCAGTGTGGAAACCTGACGCGGTGCGTCCGGCCCCCCTGCAATCCCCCGGAAAACTTTGGTTTCTCGAAAGAGGCCCTTTCAGGGGCCTCTCTCTTTTGTAACAAGACTGGCGCGCTGGCCGAATCGTGCGGCTGCCGGGAGGCATGGCCGCCGTGCAATAGACATACCGGTGCAGCCGCACCTGCGGCGCATCAAGGGCTACCGGCATCCACCGATGCACAGAGCTGCCATCAGTTTTGTTTCGAGGAGTACGAGTTGTTCCGTGATTGAGTGCCCTATCTTCACCAATCGACTCTGCATGCAAGCCGGGTTTCACGCCATTGCCCTTCTCCTACGGAGACCCAAATGGAGTTTGGTGTGGAGGGTGGTGGGGGTTCGCTTCGTCTGGAGGTTCGTGGTCTGGAGGTTCGTGCGAGTGAAGTCAACGTGCAACCGAGGGGAGGGCTCCATTCTCCCCGACCGAAGTCGTTTATCGCGCTTACTCTGAAAAGGTTAAAGAAGTCTTCCCACCGGCCGCCGGGTAGCCACAGGTCGTTATTGCACGCCGTCTCCCGCGTTCTGCATGGCGTCCCCCACGTTCCCGTTTTCCCCCGCCGCTGAACCCAATATTTGGTGATAGGTGATCCGCCGTTGTCAGCGGGCGGGTCCCAGGAGATCCTGATCCTGATAGAGATCTTTTGGCGTTTGCTGCTTCCTCCAGCTCCCTGTTTTTTCACTGGCGTGCCATGGATGGTTGTTAGCTGTTTGATTACGATCCGTCGCGGCGCGGACGGTCTGCGTCCTTGCGCCTCAGCGTCCGGGGTGAACGGGAAGGCGGTTCCCAGGACCGGGATTGCGACGAATACGCTATGAAGCTAACTTTCCTTCTCATGGCTCTCCCCTCTCACCGGAATAGGTCCGCACCCATCCTCAGCTTGATAGCGGGGAAATCTCAGAGACCATGCCGCGCGACGCCCTATTTCAGGCCGGCGGTCTTCTTGGCCGCATCGAAGTCCCAGGACTTCATGAACTTGATCAACTCCCCCGGCCCGCCCAATTTCCGGCCCGTTGCCTTGAGCATGAGCTGACCTCCGCCGAGGATGACGCTCAAATCGCCCGACTTTCTGGATTTGTCCCACTTGAGGATGCCTTCTTCGCCCTTGATCTTGACCCTCTTCATCCCCTTCTGCATCCGAAGGAGTGTCGGGTTATTCAGAAGAACGAGCATCTGCTGAACCATCGGGTTGTTAAAAAGCAGCTCTGCCTTGATAGACCCTTGGCCGCCCTTCTGGGTGTATTTGCGGGCGATCATTTGTCCCCCGCCTAGGGCGCCCATGCTCTGCTCTTCGATTTCCCCGGCCGTGTAGTTGGCGGGGGGCGGGGGCATCTTTTCGCCGAACAGGCCGGATAATTTCGCCTCGATTTCGCCGATGGCGAACTTCAGCTCCCGGATCGCCTTGCGGTACTCGCCCTCTAAATAAAGTTTCTTGGCATCGTCGAGCATCTCGGGGATCTCTTGTGCCAAGGCCGGGGCGCTTAGCAGAGCGACGAAAATCGATGCAATGACAAGGGAACGCATAAGGGCCTCCTGGATCCGAAGGGTCTTCGCCGAAATTTTCCACGTGGGATGGTTCTTCCCCGAACGCTAACAAGACACTGCGCCTGTGTCAATCACTTTCGCTGGGATGCGGGATCGAGGGGCGCGTCGAAGTTCGCCAAGAATTCCCATCGCAACGCCTGATGGAGCGCGGCTCAGTCCCCACCGCCTTTTGGACCACTTACGACCCCTTCTACACCGGGTCTCAAGAACGTCTTGGAACGGCGGAAACAGACGCCTGGGGCGGTCGGGCAGGCACTTGGCGCAACCATCTCAACCGCCCCGGAAGAACGAGAACACTTCCCTCTCGAGAAATCTTACCGGCAGGAAGATCCCGTTGGCATATTGAAAAAGAGCCCGGCGAGGCTTAACTATAAGTGCCGGTGCATGCTGGGGCTCCACGGGGCTAAGGTCACTAATGACGTTGATCTGCAGACGTAAAGGGAGCTGAAGTAAGCGTTGGGGTTAATGGCGGGGGCCGGGCGGTTCTTATCCGATTCACGTAGAAGTATCGCCCTCGGCAATTGGTGGCAAAAGTGGAGTGGCATTGTGGTGAGCTTTTCCCTCATGTGGGCTTCTTTGTGACGAACCTGTCCGCTCTGCCTGAGGGTGTCGTGCACTTCTACAAGCAGCGGGGGACTGCCGAGCTGTGGATCTAGGAAGGCAAGTTCGCCCCCAACTGGACCCGCCTCTTGTGCCAATGGTTCGTCGCCAGCCAATTGTGGCTACTGCTGTTAATCCTGCCCTAGAACCTTGGAACCTTCCTGCGAAAATTGGCGCTGCCCAAGGGGCTCAAGCGCTTGTCGTTGCGAAGCCTCCATATGAAGCTTATCAAGATAGGCGGGCGCATAGTGCATGATGCCAGGCGGCTTGTCTTTCAGCTGTGGCTGAGATAGCGGTGTCAAGGGAACTCTTCGCCCTCATCCTGAAGCGGCTAAGCCGGTTGCGCTTCGGACCTAGCCGAGGAGTGTTCCCAGCCCAAGCCAGAATGGGGGACAGGGGGTGATGTTGCCCTCTCGCAGGTTGACGTGCTGGAAACGCACGCTGGAAGGGGTGAGTGGGCGTTACGGCCCAGTGGATAGCCCCGCGGCGTCAGTCCACGGCATTCCAAAACGTCCTTGACAGCCGGGGCGGATAAGGTTGTAATCAGCCCAACCTGCCAAGAAAGTGGATCATACCGCCACGAAGAGTTGGAATGGTACATTCCGGCCAACATGGATTCCCTGGCGATGGGAAATTTCCTCCTGGACAAGATGGAGTGACCTCCTCTGAACGAGGATGAAGACTGGCGCTTCAGTTTGAGCTGGCTTATGGGTCCGGCAAGGGCTCAAGCTCCGCCGAAAAACAAACCGGGAATCGGAAGTAACTAGGCTGGGTATGAAGAAACGGTTGGTTCGCACATTGTTGCTGATCCTGGCCGGGCTGATGGCTGGGTTCCTGTTAGGTGAGATTGGCCTCCGCGTCGCTGGTATTTCCTATCACAGCTTTTATACCTACGACGAGTACCGAGGAATAGCCCTACGTTCAGGCACCGAAGGTTGGCATCGGAAAGAAAATGAAGTCTATCTCCGGATTAATAGCGATGGATTGCGCGACCGTGAACACACAATAGAAAAACCTCCGGATACTTTACGAATCGCAGTTCTCGGGGATTCCTTTGCTCAGGCTCGCGAGGTGCCAATGGAAAATGCCTTTTGGGCCGTCATGG
>JBHIBA010000198.1:0-8694 GCA_046758845.1 Nitrospinota bacterium | reverse complement strand
GTAATCCACAGGCCGCTCTTCTGAGTTAGAAGCGATGGGGAAAGGAGAGAGCATGCTGAAAGCGACCGACCGGCGGACGCTTCTCGCCGCGGCCACAGGCCGAAAGAACGACGTCGTCAGGTTTCTGCGCGACATCGTCGCCATTCCCAGCCCCAGCCTGGGCGAGGAGAAAGTGGCCAAGCGGATCCTTCAGGAGATGAAACGCCTGAAGTACGACGATTGCTGGATCGACAAGCTCGGCAACGTCATCGGGCGGATCGGCCGGGGAAAGACCAGGCTCCTTCTCGACGCCCACATGGACGCGGTTGGAGTCGGCGACCCCAAGGCCTGGACCATCGACCCCTTCAAGGGCAAGTTTGACGGCAAGGCGGTCTTCGGCCGAGGCTCGTGCGACAACAAGGGGGCCGTCGCCGCTCAGGTGATCGGCGCCCCCCTCGTCAAAGACCTGGGCCTGCTCGACGACTTCACGCTGTTCGTCATCGGGACGGTGATGGAGGAGGACTGTGACGGCTACGGCCTCCAGTTCGCCATCGAGAAGTCGCTCCCCGAACTGGACGGCGTCTGCCTCGGCGAGCCCACGAACATGGGCGTTTACCGCGGCCACCGGGGGAGGATGGAGATCCTCGTCCGGGCACCCGGAAAGTCCTGCCACGCCTCCGCCCCCCATCGGGGGACCAACCCCGTCTACAAAATGGCGCCGGTGGTGAAGGCCATCGAGAAGCTCAACAGCAAGCTGAAGGACGACGCCTTCCTGGGCAAAGGGACGGTGGCCGTCACGAAGATCGAGTGCGAGACGCCCTCGTTGAACGCGGTGCCGGATGAGTGCTCGATCTTTCTGGACCGCCGCCTCACGGTCGGGGAGACCCTCAAGAGCTCGGTGGCTAAGATCAAACGGCTCAAAGAGGCGAAAGGCATGAAGGTGCAGGTCTTGGAGTACGTGACCCGGAGCTACACCGGCCAGGCCGTCAGGACCGAGAAATACTTTCCCACGTGGGTCCTGCCCGAAAGCCACCCGCTCGTCCGGGCCGGCGTGCAAGCGGGTAGGCTAATTCTGGGCAGAAGGCCCCGGGTCGGACGGTGGGTGTTCAGCACGAACGGAGTGTCCAGCATGGGCAGGCTCGGCGTGCCCACCGTCGGCTTCGGTCCGGGCAACGAGGTGGTGGCCCATTCAGCCAGGGAGTACTGCGAAGTCGATCAACTGGTGAGCGCCATGGCCTTTTATGCGGCCTTCCCGGGGGCTTACCTCCGGGTCGTCCGCGGAGAGTAGGGGATGAGGACGGAGCCATGAAGACCAACCTCACGGGAAAGGACTACATCTCTACACAGGACTGGTCGGTGGAAGAGCTTGAGACGGCCCTTCAGGCGTCGAGCTATCTGAAGCTGAAGACGGCCCTGGGAGAGCCTCACCGGCTGCTGCCCGACAAGACGTTCTTCATGATCTTTTTCGACAAATCCACCCGGACGCGGAACTCCTTCGAGGCGGGCATCACGCAGCTCGGGGGCCACGCCCACGACCTCACCCCCGAAATCATGCAGATCTCCCACGGCGAGAGCCCCAAGGACACGGGGATCATCCTCTCCAGTTACGGCCACGGCATCGGCATCCGGCACGACACCGTCCCCGGTGAGGGGGCCAAGTACATCCGCGAGGTGGCCGAGCACGCCACGGCGCCCGTCATCAGCATGCAGGACGACATCGATCATCCCTGCCAGACACTGGCGGACCTGATGACCATCCGCGAGAAGTTCGGAATGAATTTACGAGGACTGAAGATCGCCGTCTCCTGGGCGTACGCCCCGAGCTACGCAAAGCCCATGAGCGTGCCCCAGGGGCTGATCCTCCTGATGACCCGCTTCGGCCTGGACGTGACGCTGGCTCACCCGCCCGAGTACAACCTGATGGACCCCGTGATGAAGCAGGCCCGGGCCAACGCCGAAGAGCACGGGACGAAGTTCGATGTGGTGAACGACATGGACTCCGCTTTTGAAGGGGCCCACGTCGTCTATCCCAAGAGCTGGGGAATCGAAAGTCTTTTCGGCGAGCCCGAGGAGGCCCTGAAGGTCAGCAAGAAGTACAAGGACTGGATCTGCGACGAGCGCCGGATGAAGCTAACCGACCGGCGGAGCCTTTACATGCACTGCCTGCCGGCGGACCGCGGGTGCGAGGTGAGCGACGAGGTCATCGACGGCGGCCATTCGGTCGTCTTTGACGAGGCCGAGAACCGCCTCCACACGGCCAAGGCCCTCATGGCCCTTACCATGGGCGGCGGCCGGAAGTGGGAGGGAGATGGACCTTCTTTTTCGTGAAGGGCCTTTTTGAAAATCGGCCGGATTTCCCAGGGGGCGGACGCCCCGGGTCGGGGTTTCGCTCTATTTGAGACTTTGCAAATAGGCGAGAAGGTCGGCCAGCTGTTTTGCCGTCATGACCTCGGTGAAATCCGGCATGACCGTCTCCGACTGTTTGGAGACTCGCCGCACCTCGGCTTTGGGAAAGGTCCGGATGGATTCGTCGGAGAGTTTCACGACGTATGCCTCCGGCGTCTCTCGCACCAGCACTCCGGAGTAGGATTTCGCCGCCTTATTGCCCTTGGATTTTATCTCCAGGTCGATCGGGCGGAAACCAGGAGCGACGACCGCGTTCGGGTCCAGGATCTCCCGGACGAAAAACGCCCGGTTGCGATAGGCGCCGATGTGGGTGAGCTCCGGCCCGAGGCCGCCGCTCTTGCCACCGATGCGGTGGCAGGAGGCGCAGTCGAAGTCGTCAAACGCCTCGCGTCCCGCCTCCGGATCGCCTTTGACCGGAAAGGCCGTCGGGACGGGCCGGCTCAGGACGGCCTGCGGGATGTCAATCGCCCAGGTGTCCACCTTTCCCGCCTGGCTTTGCAGGTAGGCGACGAGCCGGGTCAGCTTTTCTTCCGTCAGGTCCAATGGGGGCTGGTAGACCTTTTCCATGTCATCGACGTAGCCGGGAACGACGTAGGCGCCCGGCTTCAGGATCGACTCGATTAGATATTCGGTCGCCGAGCCGAGGCCTCGTTCCTGGGCGCGGCTTTTGGCGCGCAGGCCGATGTCCTCCAAATTCGGTCCGCGGGTTTGATCGCCTCGCTTTCCGATCCTATGACAGCGAGAACACTGGGCCTTTCCCCAGAAGAGGGCCTCCCCCGCCTTCACTTCCGGCGGGAGCGCGGCCGCGGCCGCTTGCCTCATCGCCTCGGTGATCTGGAAGGTGCCTGTCGTGGAGACCTTCGCCTTCATGCCGCCGTGGATGGTGCAATAGAGGATGAAAACACCTTCGCGTTGGATCGGCTCGGTGGTGTAGGAGCTCTTGCCCGTCACCTTGTGATCGGGCAGGACCACGTCATTCGGGTTGGCGGCATTGACGAGGAGGGCCGTGTGCTCGAAGGGGTCCTTGTTGAGGAAACGGATGCGGTCACCAGGCTGGATCTGGATGCGGGTAGGCCGGAACTCGATGTTGACCATGTCCACGGTGATGGTCCGACCCGAAGCCGGGGTCGCGGCCGCGACGGGCCAGCCTAGGCCCAGGATCCCCGCGCTCGCCGCGAGAAGCCACTTGGAGAACAACCAAACTCCCCCTCTCAATCGCAATCTTGGACTTACCACCTTCCGCTTCTTTCCGCTTCAGAGGACCGCCGGTGCCGCCCATTTGGGTCCCCCATGCCGTCTGGAGACAAAATATCCCTCCCCGTGGGGGCCCAAAACGGGGAACACCGAGGGAAGCACGTTGTTGCCGCACGGCGAAGGTCCGCTCTGCCCTGGGCTATCGCCTTCGGGCCTCCGGATAGGCGTGCCCCTCAGCCTCCGGATGCGCTGATTTTGAGGTTCCCGAACATGACGTGGATGAAGGGCTGGCCGAACATCTTGCCATCCATCACGGCCGCCTGGACCTTCTTCTTCGTCTCGCCCATCACCTTTTTGGTTTGCTTCAGAACGGCCAGCGCGCGCGCCTTTTTCGGGCCGTTCGGCATGGCCTTGACCCGCGCCAGGGTCTTTTTCATGTGCTTGGCCACGTAGTCGAAGGGGATGAACTTCGTCTTCAACGGGTCCAGGGCCAGCCCCTTGCCCGGCACGACCTTGAACGGCGGAACCATGAGGTGAAGCGTCCGGGTGGTGGGCGGGTTGCCGACCTCGCTGTCGAAGAGCAGCCTGTAGTTCTCCCCCCGGACCGCCTCGGTCAGCATGGCGTGGACGAGATGATTCTTGTTGACCAGTTTTCCTTTCCGGTAGATGTCCCCGATGCCCCAGAATGCGGCATACGTGAACTCGGTGGGCATCAGCCGCGTTCCGATGCCGGACACGCCGTGAAGGAAATGATTCGTTACCACCCCGCCGAAGAATGGGAAGGCAATCCCGTGCGGGATGGGCTTTTTCACCACGACGCGAATCGGGGTGCCGTCCGGCAGCTTGAAGTTCGCCTCGAAGTCGATCTTGTCCTTGGTGCGCGCCCCGTCGATGGCCGTGGCATCCACCAGGGTCATCCGGACCGAGCCGACGCCCACTTCCCGCCAGTTCGAGAAGGGCGTGGCGTGACTGGTGATGGTGTATTTACTCTTGTGGGTCAGGCGGTAATTTACCGGGACCCCGAGGAGCGGGAACGGAGCGGGATCGAACCCCACAGGGTTATCAGGCGTGCCGAACACGGCTGGATCGAGCATCCGCGGACCCGGAAGGACGAAGCGCGTGCTCCCATTCGTCTGACTCACCGTCACCTTGAGCGGGCCGCCCAGCCGGTCCGGCGGACTCTGGATCTTGGCGTGGCCCATGGTATACGACCGGAAGCCGACCGGCGCCGACTCTTGGGGGGAATCCACACCTAAGGTGTGCCAAAGGCCGCCTGCGAAACCGCCGACCCGCCCTTTTTGGGCGGCTTGGGCGGCTACCCTCTTGGGATTTCCGGTAGACGCCTTCTGTTGGGCGGTGCTCATCTGGACGCAAGCCGTTAGAATGACTGCGACCGCGAATAAGAACGTCAACTTCCTCACGCTGTGGCGTAGCACTTTTACTATCTCCCTCTTCCGAAAAGGATCGCGTTCCAATAACATCGCGCGCCCGGAAGACTTTGGATCCCTCGGCCAACTCCTTCTATCCTGGGATCATGTGAAAAAAAATGGGACAAACTGCTTCGCACGTCTAACAATGATTGTGCTCTTGTTCGACTGCCGACGGCGAGCTGTTTGTTCCAGGGTTCTGCTTCCCCACCCTTCCCCGCTTCTCCCTTACAACTTCGAAAAGCCGCGAAAATAAGTTTCTTACCGAAGACGCACGGACACGTCTGCCCTTTACTGGCTATTCTTTAAACAAAAACCGTCCGAGAATATTTCCCGGGCCGGTCACTTTTTTCCCAAAACTGACGGCGATGAAAGAGGGCGCCTTCACCCAATCTGGTTCAAGTCCCGACGGTGGCTCATTGGGGCAAGGGCGATTTCTTACGGACTTAATTACCAAGAACGATGTCCATCGCCGCGGGTTTTGGCTCTCAACCGGAAAAGGGGACCGGTTTGATCAAGCGATTGTTGAATCGGGCGACAAATGTAGCAAATCGAAGATATTCAAAACACGCTCAACCGAGTTTGTGTGAAATAACCTTTCCCCGAGCTTGGACACCACCGCCCGCTTCTTGATCGACCGCCAGAGCGTGCGCATGGACTGCCTGCCGGCGGACCGCGGGTACGAGGTGACCGACGAGGTCATCGACGGCGGCCATTCGGTCGTCTTTGACGAGGCCGAAAATCGCCTCCACACGGCCGAGGCCCTCATGGCCCTTACCATGGGCGGCGGCCGGAAGGGCGCTTGCGCGCCGGCCGAACTGCGGTTGGAGACCCGTACGCTTTAGCCGGACGTCTTTGGCGCTCACCTTCCCAGAGGTGATTAACCGGCGCGCCAGAGCGGCAACCTGACTCGGTGCGTCATAGTCCCCCCACACTCGCCGAAAAACTTTTTTTTCGCGAAAGACGGCAATCCCGGCAGACGATTGCCCTTTTTCGCCTTTTACTCTCAGCATCCGCACGTCATTCCCTTCTCCGACGGATTAGAAATACCTTAAAAATCAAGTAGTTAACTCTGTCGGACGCGGCGGGGAAAATTATTCTTGAAAAAGCCGATTTTTCCCCTTGACAGATTCAAACAAACGTTTATATTCATAAACGAGTAATTCAAACGAACGTTTCATAGACGATGAGACGTTTAAACCGAATACCAAAAGCCAAACAAAAGGGGAAAAGAATGAAGGCGACGAAAATTTTCAAGGGAATCGCTCTTTCGGCTCTGCTGGTGGCTGGGACCACCGGCGCTGCCCTGGCCCAGGATCAACTGGTTTCCGGCATTCCTTATGACGGTTACCTGCAGGGCGCCCTGATTCAGGCCAACGGTCCGGTTGTGACGGACGAGGTGGCCACCGAAGCTCCCAGCCGGTTGGTGAAGGTCGAGGGCCGGTCGATCAGCACGGGCGAGCTCAGCAACACCGAGTTGGCTGCGCTCCTGCCCGAGGCGTTCATCGGCGTGCCGGTCGAGGGCCAGGCCGCTGACACGGCCATCGCTCAGGCCAACTAATCGCAGCAAACCCGAAACCGTCCGGGCGCTCACAAAGGCGCCCGGACGAAACCGCTTGGAGGAAACAAGAAATGTTGAGCAAGATCTTTTCCTCCGCATCATCCTGGGGGCTTTTTCCTCTCCGAGCCGCCCTCGGGACGGTGTTCCTGGCGAACGGAGCGCGGAAGCTCCTCGCCTTCGGTTTCGATGGCTTCGCGGGCTTCCTGGCGGGCATCGGTGTTCCCGGGGCCGCTTTCTGGGCGGTGGTCGTCATCCTCGTGGAAATTCTCGGGGGGCTGGCGATCCTGATAGGCATGTTCACCCGCTACGCGGCGGCGGCCCTTTCGGTCAACATGCTCATCGCGATCTTCGCGGTTCACGCGAAGGCGGGCTTCTTTCTCCCCAACGGCGTGGAGTATGCCCTGACGCTTATGGCCGCCTCACTCACGCTCCTTCTAATGGGCGGGGGTCCCGTTTCCCTGGACAGCAGGGTGGGCACTGGATAAACTGGTGCCTTTTTGAGGGGGGCGCACTATGGTGTGACGCCTCACGAGTCACGAGCTATTCACTCAAGGGGGGAAGATTCAATGTCGACAGAAGCCGAAGTCCGCAACGCCTCAGAACAGTTCTACGCAGCGTTGAACAGCCTGTTGAACGGGGATGCCGGACCAATGGCGGACACCTGGTCGCACAGCGCGGCTGTGACGAGCATGCACCCGATCGGCGGCCGGGAGGTCGGCTGGGACGAAGTCGGGGGATCGTGGGAGCAATTTGCAAAGATCGCCTCAGACGGGCGGGTCAAACTGGAAGGTCAACTCATTGAGGTGGGCGGGGATGTGGCCTACGAGCTGGGCACAGAGCACGCGGCCTTTAAGCTGGCCGGGCATCAACTCCAAGAGGAGATTCGCGTAACCAATATCTATCGCCGAGAAGCTGGGGCGTGGAAGATTGTCCACCACCATACGGATCTTTCTCCGGCGACGCTGGAAGTTCTCAGCCGTTTGCAGGCCGAGAAGTAAGAAACTTGTCCTGCCCTCCTGGCCGTGAGGATGGGGAAGTTTTGCTTCCCAAATGCGTAACCTTTCGCAGGGTGTGGAGGCGGGGAGTAGCCGGGGCTTCCTGCCAAACCAGGCGGAGCGCAGCTATCAAACCTGCCCTGACACTCTCTTAACCGCCGCCTGACGAATGAGGTGCACGACATAAGCGCGCGACCCTTTTGATCCGCTCTCCTGCAACGTTGCAGCTTTTTCGACCCATGCTCGTCCAATTTTTTCATTGACACATCGGAGCGGGTCGGCTATTGCAAACATACGTATGTTTTAACATGCGGGGGAGGCAGGAAGAGAGGACGCGATGACGGAAACGACGGATCCCAAGGATACTAAGGAGCGCATCCTGGACACGGCGGAAAGGGTGTTCGCCGAACAGGGAATCAACGCCTGTTCGATTCGGTTCATCACATCGGAAGCCGGCGTCAACCTGGCGTCAGTCCACTACCACTTCGGCTCCAAGGAGGGTCTCGTCCGGGCGGTCCTGGAACGCCGTATCGACCCGATGAACCGCGAACGAATCGAGCGGCTAAATGCCGTGGAGGCGGAGGCGGGGGACGGACCGCCCTCGCTGGAGAAGATCTTCGAAGCCCTCATCCGTCCCTACCTTCGCGTCGCCCTGGATCCTGCCCGGGGCGAAATGGTCATGCACCTGTTCGCGCGCGTCCTTGCCGAGCCGGACCTGCGTGCGATCATTGCCGAGGTGTACAATGAGCTAGTCAGTCGGTTCACCGCGGTCTGTAAGCGGGCCTTGCCCGACCTGCCGCCTGAGGAGTTGTGCTGGAGGATCCACCTCGCCTTCGGGGTGTGGCAGGCTATCAGCAATCCCTTACGGCTCAGAGGCGTCTCCAGCATCCTCGTTTGCGATCCATCGGCAGGCGAGGAAGAGATCATCGAGCGAATGCTCTCTTTCGTGATTGCGGGAATGAATGCCCCTCTGCCGGCTAAGGCTTCCAGCGAGGCAACTCAGCTACAACACGAGTAGAAATTTCACCGAGAGATTTTCTTGCGGCTGGCGTTATCGACAAGACAGCCTGTCGGGTCACTTGATCCTTCGGGTCCCCCCCTGGATGGAGTCGGGGCCCAATCCCCGGGTAAA
>JBHIBA010000197.1:0-8728 GCA_046758845.1 Nitrospinota bacterium | reverse complement strand
GCGCGGAAAATCGAGGCCAACCGGCGAAACGCTTTGAAATCAACGGGTCCCAGGAGTGAAAAAGGAAAGAAAAAATCCCGGTACAACGCCCTCAAGCACGGCATCCCGGAGGGTGCGAACGAGCGCAGCGAGTCACACCCCCCCGCCTATCAGCATCGGCCATGAGGTGTGTCAATATCGCTAAAAAAGAGAAAGAAAGCCAAAAACTCCTTTAAAAACAATGAGTTGAAATTTGGCTTTTGGTTTTAGAGGTCTTTGGGAAGCTCTGGCAGGCATGAGATTCCTCGAGAGAACAATTTTGGGCCGGCCTCGGAATGACAATCCCTATGACTTAAAATTTGGCTTTTGGCTTTCCGGGTGTTTGAGAAGTGCTGGCGGTTGCCGGGCGAGACGCCCGGCCTACCGGCGGGGTTAAAAAGTCGGGCGGTGGGGCAGATCCCTCGATTCGCTCGGGACGCTTCGCGGATTCCTCGGGAGAACAATTTTGGGCAGGCCTCGGATTGACAGACATGCAGGGTGCGGGATTTTCGAGCGGCGGCCAAGGAACTCGCAGACTTCGAGTCGTCGTGAGTCCTGGCTCGCGGCGGGGCCTGAAACCACCCCCCTATATCCCCGGTGGGGCGGACATCCAGCCCGCCGCGGGCGTCAGGCCGTCGCTTCAAAATCTCAACTCGATTTCGAACACGGGCGGCGATCCCTTCTCGGCCACTTCGACGGCGTGCTGGCGCCCACATCCCGGGCAATAGTAAGCGTGGACCTCCAAATCCTCGTGAATGAAAATGAGCGGACCGACCTCTTTGGGGGAGAGCCTCACCCTTCGAGCCCCCTCTTTCCAATTGGACCGGGCATCGGAGAGCACGGCGCCGCATTGACACACACTGAAGAGGTTTCTCCCCTCCCGGACGATCTGGATAAACTCCCCAAGCGAGCCCACCTGCCGATCTCCAAACGGATTTCTCACCACTTTGGTTTTCGCGCGCCCGCCGGAGACCGGACGGGTCAGACGTCTTCGCCGCATCCTTTCCCTCAGACTTCGGGTCGCCGCCTCTCGCACTCCGTCCATCCGGGAATCGAGCGCGACACCGTAAACCTTCCGGCCGACCTCCCCGGAGACGAGGCCCGCCTTCACGTCCTTTGCGACCTCACGGGGCTCGCGGTCGAGCGGGTCGCCATAGCCTCCGCCTCCTTGCCAGGTGTATTCGAAGACGTCTCCGCGCGTGAGCCGCACCTTTCCCGGTTTTGGTCCCAGATCGATCCGTTCCCCCCGAAGCTCTCCCAGGTCCGGGGGGATTCGGCCGCGCTGAAACCAATCCCGGACCTCCGAGTTCCGAATGAGGGTGTTGACGGTACAGGCGGCCGGATGCCCGCCGCACAAACCCTGGGCGTTGGGGACCTTTGCCCCGTGGGAGACGAGAACGCCCGAGAGCTCGTCCACGTCGTGGACCGTAAAGGCCAGGCCGCAGGAGACGCCGCCCCGGTGCCTGCCCGGACCGCCGGTGTCCCGAATCAGGCTCCGGTGGAGGTAAAGAATGGGGGCGATGTTCTCCGTCGTCTCGACGTTGGCGATGTTGGGGACGGGGATGGGATGGCTTCCCGCCGCGTGGACGCCGTCCTTGTACGAAAATGCGCCGCCGCCCCCCGCCAGCGAATCCAGGAGCATCGTCCCGAAGTGTTCGCCATACTGGTTCCGCCCGCCCAGGTTAAAGATCGAGATGGCCCCGCGGGTGGCCGCCTGCTGATGGGGGCGGTGGGCGGCGTCCGTGCCCATCATCCGGGACAGCGCCAGGGTGCAGACGGTGTTGACGACATACATGACGCCGCACGTGGCCATGCTGACGGGAGCCGGGGGCCGGGCATTGCAAATCTTCCCCTCGGGCGCGTGGATACGGACGGGCCCCAACAGGCCCTCGGTCCAGGGGATGTCGTACGCGACGACGGTGAACAGGGCCGTGCAGACAGCCCCGACCAACCCCGACCGGGTGCAGTTGATGAAGCCGGGCGTCTGATCGGCGGATTCGCTGAAATCGAAGGTGAGCCGGTCGCGCGCCTTTTCGATGGAGACAGCCACCTTGTACGTGCGGTCCTCGTGGCCGTCGTGGTCGAGAAAATCCACCGCCCGGTAGATCCCGTCCGGGAGGCGTTTCAGGCGGTTGCGCAGCTCTCGGTCCGAGAGGCGGATGAGACCTTCCATCGCCCGGAGAACCGTTTCGCAGCCATAACGCCCGATGAGGGCGGTGAGCCGCGCTTTGGCGGTGTTGTTGGCGGCGATCATGGCCCGCAGGTCAAGCCCGAGAAGAAAGGGCAGCCGCGTCATGCTCAGGACCGTGTTCCAGACGTCCTGACGCACCCGCCCCCCTTCGACGAGCTTCAGTGGGGGAAGGTTCATGGACTCCTGCACCCGTTCCGTCGCGCGCGGGCACCAGCTCCCCACGTCCATCCCCCCCATATCGATCTGGTGAGCCACCGTTCCGACCCAGGCCACCCGTTCCCCTTCATGGAAGACCGGCGCTGCCAAGGAGACGTCCGATCCGTGCAGCGCCCCCTTGTAGGGGTCGTTGCAGATGAACATGTCGCCTTCGCCGATGCCCGGGTTCTCGGAGCAGTCGGAGAGGATCGAGCGAATCACGTTGGCCATGGCCCCGGTCTGCCAGATCATCTGGCGGCCCAGGGTGACGATGGAGCCGTCGGAGAGGTAAAGACCCGTATTGAAGTCGTTGGCCTCGGTCACGACGGGAGAGCCCGAGACCTTCTTCAACGTGTTTCCCTGCTCCCACGTGATGGACAAGAGCTTGTGTTTGATCACTTCAAAGAGGATGGGGTCCATTGGATTCATCAATCCGAAAAAGGCATCATCCGGAGCCGGCCTTTGGGGGCTCGATCAGGACATTGAGATAGGGGTCGATGCGGACGCGCTGGCCGGGTTCGATGAGGACGGTCGTCGCCGCGTACTCCAAAATCGCCGGCCCTTTGATCTCCTGGCCCGGCGGCAACCGGGAACCCGGATAAACCTCCGTGGAGAGCGCGCGCCCGGCCTCATAGAAGTAAACCTCCCTCGAGCCTGAAGATTTCACCTTTTTTCCCTTCGACGTTCCTCGGGCCCAAAGGTGCGGGTTCGCCTTTCGGCCCACGGCTTCGATCCGAAAAGTCGTCACCTCCAGACCGGCCTCTCGGTATTGCGAACCCGGCCCATAACGGGTCTCGTACTCGGCCTCGAAACGCGCCACCAATTCTTCCACCGCGCTCCGTGAAAACCGGCCATTCGTGACCGGGACGGGAACCTCATGCGTCTGCCGGCGGTAGCGCATCTGGACGTAGCGGTGAAACTTCATGTCGCGCCTCGCCACGCCGTTTTTCAACAGGGTCTTTCGTCCTTTCGTCTCCAAGGTTCCGAAAACAGCCTCCATCTTGCGGGGGTCCAGATAGCGGGAGGCCCGGTCGAAGAAGGGAGGGGTCCGCATCAGGTAAGAGAGGAGGAAGGAGTGGTGGATGTCCGACGCCACCGCCCCGAAGGCGGAGTGGGCGCTGGCAGTCAGGGGGACGACGATTTGTGAAACGTGAAGTTCCTTCCCGAAAGAAGCGCAGTGGGTGGGTCCGGCGCCCCCATAGGCGTACAGGACAAAGTCCTGGGGATCGTATCCCCTCTCCAGCGTGACCCTCCGGATGAGGTCGGCCATTCGCTGATCGATGACCTGGCGGATTCCCGCCGCTGCTTGCAGGACGGAGAGCCCCAGGGGCTTCGCCACTTGCTCTTCGATGGCCCGGCGGGCCTTTCGGGCATCGAGACGGATCCGGCCCCCGAGAAAAAAGTCGGGGTCGATGATCCCGAGGACGACGTCGGCGTCGGTCACCGTGGGCTCCCGCCCGCCCTTGTCGTAGCAGACGGGCCCCGGTACGGCCCCCGCGCTATCGGGTCCCACCTTGAGGTTTTCATCCACAACCCGGGCGATGCTCCCCCCGCCCGCTCCCAGGGTCTCAATGGCCATCGCGGGAACAAGGGTGTGGTACTTGTCATAGACGGCCCAATCCGCCTTGACGGGATGGCCGCCAACGATCAGCCCGACGTCAAAGCTCGTTCCCCCCATATCCGCGGTGATGATGTGATCGTGACCCAGGATCTTTCCCAGGGCTTGAGAGCCGATAACTCCGCCCGCAGGACCCGACCGGAGGAGAGAGAGAGCGTTCTCCGAAGCTTCCTTGGGCGAAATCACGCCGCCCGTGGAATGCAGGATCAGCGGGGGGATCCGAAGGCCCGCCCCCTTGAGGCTTTTCTCCATCCCGCGAAAATAGTCCCGGACGGTCGGCCCCAAATAAGCGTTGAGGACCGTGGAGGCCGTCCGCTCATATTCACCGATGACGGGGAACAGATCGCTGGAGATGGTGACGTAGACTCCGCGCGCCTTCGCCAGATCCCGGACGGCCCGCTCATGGACCGGGTTCAGGAAAGACCAAAGGAAGCAGACCGCAATGGCCTCCACCCTGGCCGCGAGGAGGTCCTCTATGGCCTGCTCCGCCTCCTCCCGGTTAAGCTTCACGACGACCGAGCCCTTATAGTCCCCCCGCTCGCTCACCTCACGAATCAGGCCGGGGGGAACGAGGGGCTCCGGGTATGCTCGAAGGCTGTAGTCGGCAACCTCCTCCTCGGTCAATCCCGCCGTCATGCCCAAAGAACGCTGGATCAAGAGGGTGTCCCGGAACCCTCTGGTCGTGATGAGACCCACGGGAGAGCCATTCCGTTGAAGGAGGGCGTTCGTGGCGATTGTGGTCCCGTGACCGAAATATACGGTTCTTTCCAGAAGTTCCCGCGAAGGGAGACCCTGGCCGGCCGCCGCCAGGCCAACCCCCTCCAGAACCCCTCTCAGGAGGTTTTCCGGCGTTGACGCCGCCTTATGGGTGAAAAGCTCTCCCCGATCGTCCAGCAGGCACAAATCGGTGAAGGTTCCACCGATGTCCACGCCCAGAAGAAAACGCCCGTCTTTCCGGCCGCCGCTCTTCCCGGACCGGCGTCCTTCGACTCGATATGAGTTTGCGGGTCTCTTTCGCGCTCTTGCTCTCAAGGGCGACTCTCTCGGGCTTTCGCGAAGAAGTTTCTCAAGTCGCTCGATGTTAGGTTCAATTTTACCTTGACTGAAATCATTCAGTCAGAGGAAAATCACCTATCAGCTTCAAGAATACGCGTGAGATACGGACGATTCCCAGAGGTCGTTCGATGATTGCGCCCAAGGGGCGGCGGAGAAAGGCTCATCGATTCCGGCCACCTGTTGACACTGGAAGACCCGGCTATCCGGGATCTCGCATCCCAATTCGGGGAACCGGACGAACTCTTGACAGAGGTGTGGTAAAGCTTCTCAGCACTCGCGATTTCGGGATGATCCCGTCCCCCCGATCCGTTATGATTAATGGTTAGAGAGTAGCTTCGCGGCGAATGCGACAGAAGAACGGGAATCAACGGGGGCAGCGGAATTACGGTGTCGAACGGTGAAAGCCGCCCTTCCGATGGGTGTCGTAGAATGGGCGGCTCCCAGCCGGGAATCCGGGTCTGGTGCGCCATTCAGAGGACTTCCGGACAATTTTCAGGGGGAGGAGCAAGATGATGAAACAGGTGACTGCAGGATTGGCATTGGTCATGACGCTATTGGTGGGACTCGGCGGAACTTTAGGATGGGGGGCTGAGGCCGATGTATTCGCCGTCGGAAATCCCTCCCTCACCCAGGTTCCCTACTTCAACATCAGCCGTTTCGCGAAAAAACACGGCGTCAACGTGACCATGCGGCGAATGGGCTCCTATACACAGATGCAGCAAACGGTGGAGCTGGGGGCATCGGACCTCGCCGCCATCGGTTACGTCAACCTCGTCCACATGGCCGTGGCCGGGGGGAGCCCCAAGGCCCAGGCGGTGAGCGCCATCTTCGTGGGCGGCCAGGACGTAGTCTTTCACAAGGATGTGAAAATCGCCAACTGGAAAGACGTAGAAGGGAAGACCATCGGCCGCATCCCCGGCTCGTTTGCCGAATTCCTCTTTCGGGTCGCGGCGACGCAGAACGGCGCGGACGTCTCGAAAATCCGGTTCAAGAACTTCGGCTTCTCCTTCGCGACGATGAGCCTCGCCCTGAAACAAAGACAGGTGGACGCTCTGGTGATCTGGTCGCCGGGGATGGACCTGCCGGTGGTGGAAGGCTTTGGCTATTTCCCCCCCATCAGCGTCCAGGACACGCCGGTGGGTGACATCAACGGCCTTCTTGCGATGAACACCAAATTCCTCAAGAAGAAGCCCGACGTCGCACGGAAGCTCGTGAAAGCGTTCGTGGAGGTGACTAACCACTACTCTTCCCACCCCGACGAGTGGGTCAAGGGGGCGCGCGCCCTGACGGGGGCGGACGTGGCGGTTCTCAAAGAAGGGATCAAGCACGCAAAGCTGACGAATATGATTTACGCGGAGAAAGCGAAGACCCTCGCTAGGATCGCGTTTGAAGGAAAAATCGTTAAGAAAGATGCAAGCGGTGCCGTCGGCCGGTGGATCAATTACGACCTGCTGATGAAGGCAACAGGGAAAAACCGGAAAGCCTTGGGCGGCTGAAAGAGGGTCCTCGCCCGCCCGCCCGAGCGTTCCGAGTTCTTGTAGGTCGGATTCGAAACTGGATGATTCTGCAGAAAGGGCAACCCCCCGCTTGCGCCTTGAGGCGGGAGTCCGCCGGCAAGCCGCAACCCCGGAGGGGGACATCGGCAAGATGCCCTTCAGGCGGGTTCGTGGCGCGGTCGGGATTCCACTCTGAGCGGGTAGCCCCCTGAATTTTCCAGGCCGGACCCTGCCCCTCAAGACCAATTCTTAACTCGCCGCCGGCTTGAGAACGTCGTACGCGGTTCCGGTCCACCACTTATCGATCCGGAAATCTTCGGCGATCGCCCCGGCTGCATTGTAGCCATTGGCCCCGTGGCACCCCCCCCTGGGATGAGTGCTCGGGCCGCAAAGATACAACCCCTCGATCGGCGTCCGGTAAGGCGGATAGCCGTGGAAGGGCCGGAAAATGCCCATCTGGTCCTGTGTGATCCGCCCGGAAACCATATCTCCCCCCACCATCGAGATGTTCTCCCGGGCGATGTCCAGGGGGGTGTACACCAGTTGTCCCACAACGGCCTTCTCATCTACGTTCTCCGTTGAGCGGCGATAGAGGTCCATGCACCGCCCTGCGTAATCCTCCTTGATCTCGTCCCACCGCTCGTTTCCCCCTTTGAGTTCGCAGGGGGCGTATTGCCACAGGAGGGCGTAGTGTTTGCCCGGTGGGGCGATGGAGGGGTCGAACCGGCTGGGGTGAACGACCATATAGCCCGGAGGCTCGGGGGGGACGCCGACCCCTAGGTCGTAGAAATGCTTTCGGACGTCGTCCATCGTGTCCGCCCCCAGCATTACGTTGAACGCCTGATTGGGTCCCTCATCGAGGGTCCGGTACCTCGGGTCCACGTGAAGGGCCAGATGGACGCCGAAGATCGTGAAGTAGCTGAATCGAAAGCACCGGATCTGCTCGCGGAACTCCTCGGAGAGCTCCCCCGGATCCACCATCTTCTGAAATACCTGCTGGGGTTCCACGTTGCTCGCGATTGCCCTAACTGCCTCGATCTCCGTCCCGTCTGAAAGGATGAGTCCTTTCGCGCGCCCCCCTTCAATCACGATGCGCGAAACGTGGCATCCGGTCCGAACGGTTCCTCCGTGGGCCTTTAGGCAAGCCACCAGGGAATCCGTGAGGGTCCGGGAGCCGCCCACCGCCAGGGAGTTCCCCGCCGAACGATGCTGGTTGACCAGCAGGGAGACCGGGATCAGTCCCGATCCCTTGGCAAAGGGGTCCTGAATGGTCTGGAGGCAGTAGTTCACGAACCAGACCTTGACGCACTCATTTTCGAAAAGGTCCTCGGCCACGTCCTGGATGCTCATCAGCCAGGCCTTGAGGATTCGCCGGCCGGAAGGGGTTGCCTCCAGCCGCCCCCAGATCTGGGAGGGAGGGTCCGGCGGCGCGAACATCATGCGAGCCAAAAACTCGAAGGTGGCCTCGTGCTCCCGGATCCAGTCGCGGTAGCGAACCGAGTCGTTCGCCGAGAACCGGGCGATTTCAGAGACCGTCTTTTCCAGGCTCCGATGCAAAGTCAGGCTTCGCCGGTCGCTGAACAGATGGCTGCAAATTGAAGGGGGAAAGACGTAACGAGAACCGAAGCGCTCCAACTCCAGATCCCGGCGAATGGGGCCGATGTGAACCCAATTGTGGTTGACAGCGTGAAGGCTGAAGAGGAATCCCGGCACCGCTTCGCGGGAGGTCACGCCCCCACCGGGATAGGGCAAGCGCTCGAGGACGATTGTCTTGAGTCCCGCCTTGGCCAAGTAACATGCGAGGGTCAAACCGTTGTGGCCCGCCCCGATGACGATAATGTCGTATCGCTCCGTCCTTTTTCCAGAGGCCATGATGTGCCGCTCCAAATTTCTCAGATCCGTGGGCGAGTATACTCACGCCGTGGCCTGTTTGGAAGTACTTGTATTGGTTCAAGACATATGAGACACGGACGGTGAGCCCGCCCACTGGCGCGAGGGAGATTTGAGAGGAAACTTCTTTGCGGGGGGGCGCTTTTTGGGCACTGGCGTGCCGGCCGAACTGCGGTTGCGGGGGGCGCTTTTTGAAAGGCGCCCCCCCGCACCCCCCAGCAAAACTTTTGACGGCCCGGCATGCGGGTCGATGACCCTTATGGC
>JBHIBA010000196.1:0-8761 GCA_046758845.1 Nitrospinota bacterium | reverse complement strand
AATCCGGCTGGTTTTCAAAGCTTGTCCCGAGCGAAGCCGAGGCAAGCGCCCCCTGGGAAATCCGGGCGGTTTCCAACAAGCCCCCCTGGAAAATCTCGTCACTCACCCCCCGCTACCGTCCGGCGGACGCCCTCGCGGAAGGGCACCTCCGGCCGCCAGCCCAACTCTGACGCGGCCCTGGACGCGTCCAGGCAAATCCGGTCGATCTCCCCGGGACGTTTCTCCCCGTAGACGGGCTCCACGTCCGATCCCAGGGCGTCCCGAACGGCTTCGAAGACCTCCTGATCGGAGATCTCCTTCCCCCATCCCAGGTTGAAAACACCGCACCGGCCGGCCTCCCCTGCGGCCAGGAGGTTGGCCCGGACCACGTCCCCCACATAGAGGTAATCGCGGGACTTGCGTCCGTCGCCAAAGACCTCTGGACGGCGGCCCCGCCGGATGCGGTCCGCGAAGATGGCGACCACCCCCGCCTCCCCTTTCGGGTCCTGCCGGGGGCCGTAGATGTTGGGATACCGGAGGATAGAGTAATCGAGGCCGTAGAGCCGATGATAAAGCTCCAGGTAGCGCTCCCCGACGTACTTGGAGAGGCCATAGGGGGAAAGGGGCGAGATGGGGTGGTCTTCTTTCACGGGGAGATATTGCGGTTCCCCGTACAAAGCGCCTCCGCTGGAGATGAAAATGACCCTCCCGACAGAGAACTCGCGACAAAGCTCCAGGAGGTTGACCGTCCCCAGGACGTTCTGCCTGAGATCGAAGACCGGGTCCTCCACCGCCCCCCGCAGGTCCGTGTGGGCCGCGTGATGGTTGACCAGCTCGGGTCGCACGCGCCGGAAGGCGGCCCGCAGTTCTCTTGCCTCACAAAGGTCCACCTCATGGAAATCCTCGCCGGGATTCAGGTTCTCTTTCTTTCCCCGCGAGAGGTTGTCCACGACGGCGACCTCATGACCCTCCGCCAAGTAGGCGTCCACGACGTGCGAAGCGATAAAACCGGCCCCTCCGGTCACAAGGATTCTCACACAACCCCTCCCTCAACGGGCGCCATCGGCGGCTCGGCCGTCCCCACGGGCGGGTGAGTTTAGCACGTTTCTCGAAGGGTCGAAGTAGGCGAAGAAAACCGCGCAGCCCAGGGCCAGCCCGGCCGAGATCCAATAGACCCAGGGGTATCCAGCCCTGGAGGCCACATTGCCCAGGGTCGAGGAGATCAGAAAGATCCCCAAATGAAACAACGAGGTGAAAAGCCCGAATGCCTTTCCCCGGTCGGCCGCACTGACCCGGTCCACGACCAGGGCCCCCAGGGTGGGGTGTAAAAACCCCTGGCTCATTCCGAAAAGGAGCGCCGCGGCCGTAAAAAGAGCCGCGTTCCGGGCCAGCGCCAGGAGAGACAGAACCACAACCATCACAAGCAGGTTCGGGAGGATCACCGTCCGTCTTCCCCACCGGTCGGAGATTTTCGCCAGGAACACCCGTATCCCCACGGCCACAACGGTATACGTCACGAAAAAGAAACTCACGGTTTCGAAACCCCGGCTTTTGAGGTAGGTGGGGATGAACGTCAAGACCGCCCCGAAGCTCGAACCCACCAGAAAGATTGTCCCGAAAACGGGCCAGACGCTTCGGCGGGTCAGCAGGGCGAGGAGGGAAGAGCCCGGAATTCGGTCCGCACGGGGGGCGGGCGACCGGACGAACATCGCCAGCAGAAGAGAAAGGACCCCGTAACCCGCGGCCACGCCGAAGAATGCAGGAAAACCCCCGGCCCGAATGACCCCTTCTCCGATCCAGGGCCCCACGGCGTGAGGGGTTAGGGTGAAGACCAGATAGACGCCGTAGGCCTCGCCGCGGCGAAAGGCCGGGCTGAGGTCGGCCACCAGGGCATACCCGGCGGTGAGCCCCGTTGCCAGGCCCACGCCTTGGAGGATTCGCAGAAAATAGATCAACGGACCGATCCCCCGGACGAGAAGGAAGCCCAGAGCGCCAGCGGTCAGGAGCGCCGCCCCCGCCAGAAGGAACACTTTGCGGCCCCACCGGTCCACCCAGATCCCCAAGAACGGTGTGCAGATGACCGATGCGGCCCATCCGGCGCCCGACACGAAGCCGATGTCCGCCTCGTCTCCCCCCAGCCGCTGAACGATCAGTGGGAGGAGGTAAAATGCCGTGAAACTCAGCATAAAAAGGAGCGTCGCCAGGACGGTAAGGACGAAGTCCCGGTTCAAAAATTTTTCCCGGCTCGGGTTGAATGGGCTAAGGTCTCGGCTCATCGTGGGATAGAGGGTGCAAAAAAAATATCGAACCACCGAAGCAAGACGCCGGCCCAATCATAACAGCCGGATCCAACTTCTCGAACTCGCCCGGAGGCGACCGGCGCTTCCCCGGTCATAACGTGTGCCCCAACCTCAATCGAGGCCTCAGTCCGGTGGTGGGTCAGTTTGGAACGGATTGAGCCCTCTACGCGGCTTTGCCCACGGCTCTGTCATCATTTGGCGTAGCGCCGATTTGAGCGAGGACCTAGGTCCGAGCGGAGATCGGGGCGCGCCCCTTGGCGGGTCTCTCCACTCAAAACCATCGGGGTTGTGTCATGATGGGTAGGCCAATAGGATTATGGCTCGGGCTCGGGCTGCCGCTGCGGATGAGCCGGAAGGATCCGGAATTCTGGCGGTCAGCCCGATGAATGAGGATTTGCGCGATGGCTCTGACTGGACAATTCGAAGTCGAGCGGGAAGAATCCACCGGGCGGCTAACGCCACATCAGGCCGACGGGCGTCGCGGCTTCAATCGCAGCTTGTCTCTGCATTTACCGGGAGGTTTCAGGCCGCATGGGCTATAACCCCATCGAAAGCTACGGAATCATCGGCGACATGCACACCTGCGCGCTGGTCGGAACGGACGGCTCCATCGACTGGCTGTGTCTGCCGCATTTCGACTCCCCGAGCGTTTTTTGCGCCATCTTGGACGACGAAAAGGGGGGGCGTTTTCAGGTCGCCTCCACGTGCGATTGCAAGCACCGGCAACTTTACATCTTTGATACGAACATCCTCCTGACGCGTTGCCTCAGCGAGGAGGGCGTCGCCGAGGTCATCGACTTCATGCCGCTCCGGGAGGGTGCGCCGCCCCACGAGAGCCGGGTCATCCGCATGGTCAGGGGCATCCGGGGGCAGGTGCCGATGAGGATGTTCTGCCGGCCCGCCTTCAACTACGCCCGCGATCCCCACAGGTTGGAGGTTCGGGGAAAGCAGGCTGTCTTCCGCCCGAAGGGTGGCCCGATGGGGCTTGGCCTGTCGACGAGTTTCGAGCTGCAAAAGGACGGCGACGCGGCCGGCTGCGAATTCACCTTGCGGGAGGGCGAGGTACAGTTTTTCATCCTGTGGCCGGTCAAGTCCTCCGGTCGGGGAATGCCGGACTGCCCGGTGCGGGACTGTGAGGAGCTCTTCGCCGATACGTCCGACTTCTGGCGCAACTGGCTCAAACGCTGTACCTACAACGGGCGCTGGCGAGAGCAAGTGCAGCGCTCGGCCCTGGTGCTCAAGCTGCTCACCTTCGAGCCGACCGGCGCCATCGTCGCCGCCGCGACGGCCGGCCTGCCCGAATCGATCGGCGGGGAGCGGAACTGGGATTATCGCTACACCTGGATCCGGGACGCGGCGTTCACGATCTATGCGCTGATGCGGGTCGGCTTCACCGCCGAGGCGGAGGCCTTCATGGGATGGATCCAGAACCGGAGCAAGGAACTGGAGGCCCACGACCCGCCGCTCCAGATCATGTACGGCATCGACGGGCGGCACGACTTGGAGGAGGAGGACCTCACCCATCTCGACGGCTACAAAGGCTCCCGCCCCGTGCGCATCGGAAACGGCGCCTACAACCAACTCCAGCTCGACATCTACGGGGAGCTGATCGACTCGGTCTACATCTTCAACAAACACAAACCCATCTCTTACGACTTCTGGCTCAACCTCCGAAAGCTCGTCACCTGGGTGTGCGACAACTGGAGACGTCCCGATGAGGGCATCTGGGAGATCCGGGGCGGCCAGCGGGATTTCGTCTACAGCAAGCTGATGTGCTGGGTGGCGGTGGACCGGGGGTTGCGCCTGGCCGACAAGAGGAGCTTTCCCGCTGACCGGGGGCGGTGGCTCCAGGTCCGCGACGAGATCTACGAGGAGATCATGTCGAGGGGGTGGAACCGCAAGCGCCAGGCCTTCGTGCAGTCCTACGGGTCCAACACCCTGGACGCCTCGAACCTGATCATGCCGCTGACCTTCTTCATCTCGCCCAGCGACCCGCGGATGGAGCGCACGCTGAAGGCCATCAGGAAAGACCTGGTGAAGGACTCGCTGGTGTTCCGGTACGACGTGAATGAAGGCGCCCTGGACGGCATGGAGGGCCAGGAGGGGACCTTCAGCATCTGCACCTTCTGGCTGGTGGAGGCGCTGGCGCGGGCGGGGCGGCTGGAGGAGGCGCGCCTCATCTTCGAGAAGATGCTGGGGTACGCCAACCACGTGGGGATGTACAGCGAGGAGATCAGCGTCGGGGGCGACGCCCGGGGGAACACCCCGCAGGCCTTCACTCACCTGAGCATGATCAGCGCCGCCTTCAACCTCAATCGCGCCTTGGATGGGTGAACCATGAGGGCGGTGTTCGGAATAGCCTGCGGCTCATGGACGCCCGGCGTCACTTCGGCGGGTCTTGCATCAGTTCGATGATGACTCCGTCGTGGGCGCGGAAGTAGTTCACTTTCCGCCCGCTCGGGGTCTGGATGGGCGGGTTCAAGAACTCGTAACCCTTTTCTTCCAGCGCCTTCGTGAGGGCCTGAATGTCTTTCACGGTGAAGGCGATGTGGGTGATCCCCACGTCGATCGGATGACGCACCGCCGTCTTCCCGGATGTCTTTTCGGGCTCGAAGAACTGCAGGAATTCTAAAACTGCGTCCTTGTGCCTGAGGTGAAGGACGCGGAAGCGCACGCCCTTCCTGCCCATGATCTGCTCCACGTTCTCCCCCTGGAACTCCATGTCCATGGCGACCTCCATTCCCAGAACGTCCCGATACAGGGAGAGGCAGGCGTCGATGTCGCTCACGGTGATGGATGCGTGATGCAGGTTCTCCAGCATGACGGCTCCTTTTGGGCCGGTACACTTCGGCCTTGCTCAGTGCAAGCTCCGACCGGTCCCCCTTATGAAGGACTCAGGTTTTTTCTGCGGGGGGCGCTTTTTGAAAGGCGCCCCCCCGCACCCCCCCGCAAAACTTTTGACGGCCCGGCATGCGGGTCGATGACCCTCATGGCCGGGCCTGCTTTGGGCAGGGCGTGGATTTGGCTGGGCGGGTTGTCTGTGGCCCTCCGGTGGCGTTCTTCTTTGGCCGGATGCCCGTCTGCCTGCGGCAGCCGCAGCATCTGGCCAACAGGCCAGTTTTAGGCGATAGAGTGCCGCCCCTGTAGGGGCGGCACTCTATCGCGAAACAAAAGTTTTCCGGGGGGTCCAGGGGGGCTGGTTTCCAAAAAAGCCCCCCTGCGAAATCTGGACGGCTTTCAAAAAAGCCCCCCAGGAAATCAGCGCTTTCATCCCAATCTACGGTCAGGATTCGCGTTCCGCGCCCAGGGAACGCAATTGAAAACGCAGCATAGCCGCGAGGCCCGCCAGGGGCGAAGCTAATACCACCGAGAAGCCCACGGCGAAGGAGCCGCTCACTTCCACCAGCCAGCCAAAAAGGGTCGGCAGGACCGACCCGATGAGCATGCCCAACGCCAAGACGTATCCCACAGCCGTGCCTTGAAGGCCGGGCCCGCTCACCTGGATGGAGAGACGAAGGATGGGGGCGAATCCCATGGAGGAGATCGTCACGACCCCGAAGGCCAGCGCCAGAATCATGAAAAGGGGCGAAGGCGCCATCAACCCCGCAGCCGTCACGGTCACGAGGACGTAAAACCACACAACGGCCCGCCCCTCCCGGCCCGGCCGCGCCGCAACGCCCCCCAGGATTCTCCCGAGTCCGCTTCCGGCCACGTTGATCCCCGTCAGGACAGCGCTCAGCCAGAAGGCGCTTTCCCGCGCGACCATTAAATACTCCGTCAGCCAGGCGCCCAGCACGATAAAGGTTCCCCACGCGGCGCCCATGCCCACGCCGAGGAGGCTCAGGGCGGACAGGGGGAGGGTCCGAAGAAGGCGGAAAGACGTGGGTTGGCCGGCGGGTTTCTTCGAAGGCTCGCGGCCCATCGTCCAAAGGATGCCGGTGGAGACGAGGGTGGCGACGCCGGGGACGAGGTAGACTCCGCGCCATCCCAAGAGGCTCACCTGAGGCGCCGCCAGGAGAAAGGAGAGGGTAATTCCGAAGTTGAATCCGCTTCCGTAGATCCCCTGGTAGAGGGAAGTCCGTTCGGGCGGGCTCCAGAAACCGAGGTAACTGCTCCCCACAACGAACTGGGTTCCCATCAGAAGGCCCAGGAAAAACCTCAGAAAGAGGATTTGCTCCAGGCTCTGCGCCGCCGCCAGGAGAGCGGCCACGACGATGACCCCGCCGTTCGCGGCCAGGTAGATTCTCTTGACGCCGAAACGGTCGGAAAGATAACCGGCGGGAAGGCTGGCGGCCACCTGACCCAGGATGAACGTCGTCGTCACCAGGCCTACGTCGGCATAACTCACGCCCAGTTCTCGGACGAGGTCCGAGGTCACCGGGGCCAGATTCAAGAACAGGCCCCCCACGGCCGCCTGGTTCAGGACGGTGATGAAAAGGTGGCGGTTCATGGGCTCCCTCAAAGGGCCAGGACGACGAGGGCCGACACCGCCAACACGAACCCCAGCCCCTTCCGGGCGTCGACCGACTCTTTCAGGCTCAGGACGGCCAGCGCGGCGGTCCAGACAAAACTCAGTTGAAGGATGGGGATCACCACGCTGGCCTCTCCGCCGAGTCCCATCGCCCACAGGATGGAATTGAAGGCCAAGGCCTGAAGGAAACCGGCGAGAAGACCGTAGCGGATCACCGCCGGAGAAACTTGAAAACGAAAAGCCGGCAAGGGAGAAAGATGCGCGATGACCGAGAGGACCAAGAAGGTGCTCGAAGCGACGACCGAAAGAACAGGCGCCTTCACGCCCACCGATGTAGCCACCTTCATCACGAACCCATTAAAACCATAGATTACAAGGGCGCCGATGGCCAGGGACGTCGTCTTGCCGGGACCTTCTTTCCCGGAGCCGCCGGCAAGGGCCACCGAGCAGACAGCGCCGGCGGCAAACAAAAGGCCCATCCACTTCAGCCATCCCGCCGACTCCCCCAGAAGGCCGATGGAAAGAAGTGATGTGACGACGAAGTTGAGCCTGAAGAGAGTGGTGTTCACCGAGGCTTCGCCTTCTATGAGGCTGGTGGCAAAGAGGTTCATGGAGGAGAAGGCGAGGAACCCGACCAGGAGGCCGAACCAGAGGGTAGACGGGGAGAATTGCAAAGCGCGCAGGACCACGCCCGAAAGCGCGGAGGTCAAGATGAACGTCGGACAGGTCATGGCCATGACCGAAAAGGGGTCTCCCCGCCGGACGACGGCGCTCTTGACCCAGAAGTCGCTTGTACCCTGGAAGATGAGAGCGAACAGAGCGAGCAGGACGGGGATGTCAACGTCGAAGGTCAAAGGCGGGGTTTTCCATAAGAATGTGTGGAAGTGTCAATCGTCGGATGGCAACCGACTCCCTCCGAGCGCGGGCGGCCCTGCTGGGCCGCCCGCATTCGCCCAAAAATGCCCCCCGCAACAAGTCAGGCTGTTGGGGCGGAAGAAACCCTCTCAAGCCTCCTATCATGAAAAAAGCGCGGGCGCGGTGTGGATGCTTCCGGGTCCATCTTGTACGATAAAAGTGGGGGTTGCCGATGGCGCCCGCGCCGCTTCGTCCGCAAACCGTAATCGCGAGAGGGCCTGCTCGTCAACACCCTGGACGTTGTCGATAGAGGAGGGAAAGCGCTATGGCCGGTCCCTTCGAGGGGAGGATGAAGGCGTCCGAAGACCGCAACCGCGTTCTCCGGGAGCGGGGATACGACGTGCCCGCGATGCGGGCTCGTTTGGTCCAATGCGCACGGCCGGTCTCCGGGAAGGTGTTGGACGTAGGGACGGGTCCGGGGCGCTTGGCCATTCTCCTGGCCAAGGGAGAAGGGGCGCAGGTCACCACCCTGGAGTTTGAAGGGGAGGAAATCGAATTCGCCCGGTGGAACGCGGCGCGGGCGGGGGTTGAGGCCCGCATCCGCTTTCTGCGGGGCGACGCGGCCCGCCTGCCTTTTCCCCCCGGCGTCTTTGACCTCGTGGCATCGGCGAACCTGATCCATCACATGGACGCCCCGGACCTTGCGGTTCTCGAGATGGTGCGCGTGTGCAAGCGGGGCGGACGGGTCGTCGTGGCGGACTTGAATCCCGCCGGTCTCAACCTGCTGGCCGAGGTTCACGCCCAGTTGGGCGGAAAGCACGATGCCGGTCCCATGACCGTCTCCGAAGCGGTGGAAAGGCTTTCCCCCGAGGGGCTTGCCATCGAGCGTTGGGAAGAGGGGTTTCAGGTGCTCTTCCGGCTCATGCGCGTGGCGTGAGGGGTCCGAGGCGGGGCTTTGGCGGCGAGATTGCGCCATCCGGGACCGGTGCAGTGGCAGTGGGTCAGTTTGGAACGGATCAAGCCCCGTATGCAGCGTTGCCCAGGGATCTGTCAACATTTGGTGTAGCCCCGATCTCCGCTGCTGGGGCGGGCATTCGGGTTGGTGACCCCTTGCCCGCCGCCGGGCTGGAAGCCCGGCCTACCGAATCGCGGCTAC
>JBHIBA010000195.1:0-8786 GCA_046758845.1 Nitrospinota bacterium | reverse complement strand
GTGGACCTGGGGTATCTTTACGCGGGCAAAGCCGCGCTCCAGGCGGCCGTGGACGCAGGGGCGTTAGGGGGCGCTTCCGGCCTGCCGGACACCGCCACCGCCCAGGGCCGGGTCATTCAGATCGGCGGGGCCAACAAGGTGTTTCAGACCCCTGCGGACCTGGACCCGGCCACGTCGAACTCGACCATCGAGTTCGGCACCTACTCTTCGGGCGCCTTCACGGTGAGCGGCAGCGGGATCAACGCCCTTCGGGTCACAGGCCAGATGAGTCTGCCTCTTTTTTTCGCCCCGGCCATCGGAATCAATACAGCGAACATCAGCGCCCAGGCCCTCGCCGTGATGCAGAACTCGAATCCATTCGCATGTGGCGGCATCTTTGCTGAGGATGAGTTTGATATAAGCGTCGAAAGTGGTGCTTTTACCACCGACAGCTTCAATTCGAACGCTGGGCCTTACAATCCGGCTACAGCCGGGAGCAACGGGAGTGTCTGCAGTTGTGGCGAAATGAGGCTGCCTGACAGCGAAACCGGCCCTGACCTAATCATAATAAATGGCAACGTAACCTACGGGCAGGGCAGTAATTTCGCAACGGGCCCTGGGCTCACGGTTAATGGCTCGATCACCCCGTGGAATCCTAGCACGTGCCCGATGCCCACAATCAACGTGGGGAATGCTGCGACCAACAACGACAACGGGTCCATCGGCCTGACCACCAACGGAAACAACCCCCTATCGGGCCCCAATTTCCTGATCCAGAACAACGACACGATCACCCTCGGAAGCGGGACGTATTATTTCCAGAACTTCCACATCAAGAGCAATTCCACCCTTTTCGTCAACCCGACCTCTGGTCCCGTCATCATTTTTGTGACAACCAACCTGAAGGTTAAAGGAGGGGGGAGCATCGTAAACCAGAGCCAACTTCCCCCTAACCTTCGCATTCATTACACCGGCACCGGTGAGGCGGTACTCAAGGGTTGGTCCAACCCCTTCCACGGGTACATCACGGCGACTACTGGCAAGCTCGACATCAATGCCGGCGCCGATTTCTACGGGGCGTTCGCTACCGCGAACATAGACTTTTTACAGCTCACCACGGGTGGTTTCCATTACGACGAGGCCTTGGAAACCACGAACATCCCCGAGGTCAAGGGTTCTGGTGCTGGCGATTCGGCTTTCTTAGGGGGTTGATCCCGATATAACATGTTCAACGAACTCCGTTAATCTCGGCCCTCAGCTCTAGGATCTCTTCCCTCCAGGCGGGCTGTCCATATAAGGGGAAGAGAAATTGAGAAGGCTATTTGGGCTGTGGCAGAGAGAGGAGGGTCAGGGGTTAGTGGAACTTTCCCTGATCATCTTGCTGGTCGCCATTGCCATCGTTTTGGCCTTAACTGCGCTTGGAGGGAACGTCCAAAATATGATCAATAACGTCGTAGCCGCCTACTAGAGGGCTAGCCTCCATTTCTCACAAAGAAAGGAACCCACAGGGTGATTGCAGGCGGAATTCGTTGCCGTCGAAGAAGCGGCACCCTGCGGGAGAACCGTTACCTTGTTCTGCCTGATGAAGAAGACGGGCCGGTACAGAGACCGGCCCCTACGTTTGAGAGGCATGGGTTGCGCGTAGGGGCGGGTCTCCGTACCCGCCCGCACCTGTAGGGGCGCACGGCCGTGCGCCCCTACACGAATATAGCGCGTCTTCCAGGAGACATCATCCAGATCGGTACCTTCGTGAGAAATGCGGGCTAGGCCGCCTGGCAATCCGCTCACCCGCCGTCGTCCAGAAAAGGGAATCCTTCCTTCATTGTCTTCGGTAGCTGGGCTTCAATGGTTTCGCCCAGCATCAGCTTGAGCTGTAAGGCGTTGGCGGGGGCCTGGCCGCGATAGTGGTTGTTGAAGAAGACAAACGTCGTGGTCCCCTCCGCCTCCTTCCTTTCTATCAGGAATCCCGCATAGGGAAACAGGTCTTCCTGGGAGTAGAGGTAATTGTACCGCTGCTCGCCCGCGTCCCTGTCCCACCACTTCTCACGGTTCCGGCCATGAAGGCGCACGTAGGCTCGCGCGCTCTGAGTGGGGAGGGTCTGCCGGATGGAGACCCGGAATTTCGGCTCGTCGATGAAGGTCCAGGCGACTCCCAGGGAGTCCAGAACGTCTCTGACCTCGGCCTGCCGGTCGCTCCAGGTGCGGTGCCGGAACTCAACCGCCAGGGGATACTCCCGGAAGCGGATGAGAAAATTTTCCAGCCTTTCCCGGCTTGGAGCGTCGGCCTTGAATGAGGGCGGGAACTGGAAGAGGAGGCAGCCGAACTTCCCCGCCTCCATCAGGGGATCGATCCCCCCCTTGAAGGCGTCGTAGTCCCGTTGGCCGACGGTCGGATCTTCCCCCGCCAGCTCCTCGAACATCTTGGGGTGGGTGAACTTCTGCCAGGCCTTGGCCGTGAAGGTGAACCCCTCGGGCGTCCTCTCGGCCCACCCTTTGGAGACCTTGGGCGATGCGGGCCGGTAGAAGGTGGAGTTCACCTCGACGGCGTTGAAGAGCCGCGAGTAGAACGCCAGCTCGTCTTTTCCCTTCACCCCCTCCGGGTAGAGGACGCCCGACCACGCGCCTTCTCCCGCGGGGTACGACCAGCCGGCGGTGCCGATAAAAAGACGGCCCATGAGGCTTCCCCGTCTGTCTTCTGCCTCAACGCTTGCTTCGCCCGTTTACAGCCCTTCTTGTTCCAAAGAACCCTCTGTGTCAATGACCCAACCGCCCCCGCCCCCCTCGCCCCCCCCGGGGCGCCCGTCTGGTTTCCGGCGTTCGGCCTCCCTCCGGGGAACGGTATGATGGGACTGTTTCCGGCGTGGTCTTGGGGAGTAAGATGAATGCTTGCGGAAATCATCCGGCTCGGCGGCGATGCCTTCCACCTTCTTCCGAAACCGGTGAGATGGAAACCGTAGCTATCGAGACCTCTGAGGAAAGCCCCCGCCCTGTCTGCGGGTCGGGCCGTCTCCGCGTTCCCTTGTGCCTGGCCATCACGCTTCTTTTCGCCGCCGGGTTTGCCTCCGTCGAGACTGTCCGGTTCCGGGTGGCGGGGGCGGGGATGGAGCGCGAGGCTCTCCTCTGTCGGCCGGCGAAAGGGGTGCCGCCCTTCCCGGCGGTCGTGTTCCACCACGGGATGGTGGTGGACCTCCACGGCCTATCGGGCGCGTTTGAGCGGGGCTATTCGCTAAAGTCCTTCTGCCGCGCTCTGGCCGAGGACGGCTTTGTCGCGTTCATGCCGGTCCGGGACGGGTTGCAACCCCTTCCAAGACAACTGGCGCTCGTCTGGGGGGCCTATGAGCACGTCAGGGGCTTGGGGGACGTTGACCCGGCCCGGGTCGCCGTTATGGGGTTCTCCCGGGGAGGGCTCTTAACCCTCCTGGCGGCGCAGCGCGCTCTGAAGGCGCGGGCATTTGTTCTCCTGGCGCCGGCTCCAGGACCGTCGGGGGAGCTGGAGGCCGCGGCGGACGACGTGTCAAAAATCCAATCGCCCGTCCAGGTCCTGGTCGCCCAGGGTGATCATGCCGCCATCTTGAAGGGCGTCGAGAGGTTGCGGAGCGCGCTCGCGCGGGCTGGGAAGGTCGTCGATTATCACCTTTACTCGGTGGGATCTTCGGACTGCGGGCCGGGGCCTCCGTGCGGGCACAAACTCTTCTACAGCGTCGGCCGCTATTGGGCCGATGTCCGGGGTTTCCTACGAAAGTCCCTCAGATGAGACTTAAAGGGGTCCACCCCTGTGCGACCTCTAATACCCCGTCCAAGTAAGCGGAATTGTCCCGTCAACATCCTGCGTCGACCTGGACTTCATCTCACCTTTGCTCATAGGGGAAGAGGATTAGAGGGCGGGCCGGATGCGGGGCTAGGGTTCAAAATCGGGCCTGTGGGCGAATTTTCCTTGCCCCTTTTGCCTTTTTGCCGGGGGGGAATTCGCAGAGGATGCAGGAGCAAGGCGACAGAAGGCAAAAAGAGAGGGGGCAGGCCAACATGGCCCGCCCCCTCGAGGGGAGGGAGGTTGCCTCAGTGGGGCTTAAGAGGAGGCAATATATAAGACCTGGATGGAGCCTAATTCTTGCATCACGGAACCCATTTATTTAGCAGGCCGGGCACGAGCTCCGTCCCCCTTGGAGAGAGGGGAATTACCCCGCAGCAAAACGAACCGTGTCCTCCAGGGCGGAAGCAAGCCTTCCCCCCGTGGGAAGGCCCGCGTGATGGAACACGATCTCGCCGTTTTTGAAGATGAGGAAGGTCGGGACGCTGCGAATTTCGTACCGGATTGCAAGGTCGCGGTCCTTCTCCACGTTCACCTTAACCACTTGAAACCGGCCATCGGCCTTCTTGGACAAGGCTTCCACCACGGGGTCCATGGCCCGGCAGGAGCCGCACCAGTCGGTGCAAAAGTCCACCAGAACGGGCGAATTCGCGTTCAAAACATCTCGATCAAATTCGCTTGTCGCAATCGTCCTCACGGTGGCCATGGATTTCCCCCGCACCAATAACTTTCGGACGCGGTCGAAGATACCGCCGGGTGTTCCACGGTCTCAATCGCGCAGGCCGCGCGTCATCGTGGAACTCCTCAGAAGGAGCTCCCTGCGGAGCCCCTCCCGGGCGTCGATGCAATGGTATCCCCAACTAATTATGACCTGGGTCTAGCGTAATTCTTGCACCTTCGAGACGGTTTCTTCGGCAGGACAGGCGCAGCAGAGGGGGTGGGGAAGGCGGGTTGATTGAGGAGTTACCAAGTCGTGGGAGTCATTTGTGCACCCCCACCCTGATACACGCACCTTTTTCCTCACCCAACCCGCTATCCCGGTAATAGGACACGCGCCTGCCACTGAAAGCGTGACGAATAGTGAGAAAAAAAGCCAGCCGCCATATGGTTCTTTAGAACCTGAATGTTGAATTCTTCAATATCCTCCGGATCTTTCGCATCATCATCCATTGATTCCACCTGTTTCTTACCCGGAGGCTTAAACCTTGTATCGTGTTCGTGAGAATGTCCATTGGCTTACTCCCCAAAGAGCCTTCCCTGCTCGGACGTTGGCCTCGGACCATCTCATTCCTTGCTCGTTCGTAAATTTACTTGGAGATAAACGCAAAAGCTGTGCCATCGCATACCAGGCAAGAATCCTTTCAAAGCACGCGGGTTAGAGAGACAACAAGTTTTCTCTTGCCTGGCAGGCCGTAAACTTTACCGACATCGGTTTTTGCCATTTGGTGAAATGGGCGGACTATGAAAGAGAAAATAAGCGTTAAGAATTCCAACACCTTGTCACGGCTGGAAACGGAATATCTACGACCGCTCTGCCTCCACCGGAGCGGATGATGCGCTGAACCCGAATGACCTTTTCATTCCCCCCAAAAAGCCCGCCTCAGGGATTGCCCATGGTCAGGCTTCAGGCCGTCCATTATGTTGGGCGGGACGGTGGAAAGGACCTGCCGGTAAGATTCCGGGGCGGACCGA
This sequence comes from Nitrospinota bacterium, assembly GCA_046758845.1. Classification (GTDB taxonomy): domain Bacteria; phylum UBA8248; class UBA8248; order JACPRG01; genus JBHIBA01. The sequence continues at coordinate 3,307 of JBHIBA010000195.1, read as the reverse complement.
ACTCTTCGACGGGGCTTGGTCGATGGATTTTCTGGAGGGTATTGGAAGGGAATCGGAGGATTCAGGAAGGGGCGGGGTGGACATGCGTGATGAGGATGGCGTGTGGGGCGATCTTCAACAATCCATCCCGCCAGGCGGCCGGGAATGAGCTATCCCATCTGTGCCGGTGTGTCCCCCCCCTCGATTTCTCCGCGTGGGCAGAGAGAGTGGAGTTTCTTCAAGGGGCGCAACTTTCCCGCGGCAAAATCCGAAGCTGCTGGCGGTCTTGCGAGCCGTTGAGGGAAGGCTCTACGCGGGGAATCGCGTGGGGCAGGCGGAAGGGCTCATGGCAGGTGAAACGTGTAGTTGCCGACGGTCCGGACGGCGAGGGCGGCATGTTTTGATCGCCATCTTCGTCGCAATCTGGAACTCAGTCTGATGCCTCCCCAACGGTTGCGAGGACGAACCCACCTCAGATGAAACGTGTGATTGCCGATCGTCCGGAGAGTGGAGACGCCCTCTTTCGGCTGCCTCCTTTGTTGAGCTGGAGAAGTTTCGGCAATGACCCCGTTAAGACGCGTTTCCAGTGAGGGACTGAGGACTCCGGGGCTGGCCATTCCGCTGAGGAGGTCCCGCAGCTCCACCATTGCATTCAGACAGGAGAGACATCCATTGAGGTGGGCTTCTACCTGGGCGCGCTCTTCCGGGGTTATCCTGTCGGCAAGGTACGCTTCTAGCCGGGTTGGGGGAAGACATTCGGGTCCAGTAGACGCCCGGCGGTCTTCCAGGCCCTCGACAAAATGTTCGCTCAATCGATCAAACTGATCCATCGCATCGTCCTCTTTACCGATTTCTCTTTACATAAACCAGAATGTGGGCAAAATCAACCCTTATAGCCCCCGTTTATTCAGCGGGCCAGGTAGGGTGATCGTGGCCTCGTTAGAGACAGTGGTTGGATGCCCACCCGACCATCGAGGACCGCCTGACCGCCTATTCGGAAGATTGGAACCAAGCGAACTCAAGAAAGTGAGTGGTGGAAGAGCCCTCTAAGAAAGGAGGGAGCGATGAATGGGGCAGAGATGGATGCCGTCCCGCAAGGCCTCGACCCCCTGGAGCGGCGGAACCGCTGGATGGACCGTGCCGGAAAGGCGGCGATCCTCGGGTTCTTCCTCTTGGTCGGCGCTCTCGTCGGCGTAGTCGGCGCCGTGCTCTTGTTGGGAGCCGCGGGCAGTCAGGTCGCACATGGGGTGGAAGCACCAGGGTCCGTTCTTGCGGGTTTAGCGGTCTTGGGGTTCGGCTTTTTCATCGGGGCGATGTGGGGCTCCAACGGGGCGGAAAGGGATGAGATTTCTGCGAAGCGGTTTGTCCTCGTAGACGAGGGGGGAAAGCGGCGGGCGTACTGGGCTACAGGAGAGAAGGAGGTCGCTTTTGGCCTCCGGGACGCCAGCGGGAAAGACCGAGTGACATTGGGTGTGGGGGAGGATCGGTCCAGCCTGGTTCTCCATGACGCGGACGGGAACCTGCGAGGAGAGCTGACCGAAAAAGGAGAGGTTGCTTTCCTGACTCTATTCGGCCCGAACCAAAGATTTCAAGCCCAATTGGAAGCGCGCCCGCAGGGCTCCTTCGTGACCGCCATGGATTCGACCAGGGGCGCCCAGGCGAAGCTCAGCATGACTGAGGAGAGATCGGGCATCGTTTTAGTGGGCGCAGACGGAAACCCGCGCGTGGGCGTGGCCTTCGATGCCGATATGGCGGACGTTACCGTCTTCGACAAGGATGGGATGCAGCGGGCGTCGATGACCCTGTACGGGGATGACCCGGGATTTGTTGTCTTCGACAAGGACGGGAAGGAGCGGGGTCTGATCGGTACGGATACCGGCGGAGCCGGCCTTGAATTTTTCGACAAGGAGGGAGGGGTCATCTGGTCTGCGCCGTAATTCGGAGTAAGGCCCGTACGGGCAAGGGGAGTGTGGGATGGACAGGACACAGATGGACGCCGTGACGCGACGCCTGGACCGCCTGGAGCGGGAGAGGCATCGGTGGAAAATCCTCGGGATGGCTGCCGTGGCCTTCTTGGGTCTGGTCATGCTCATGGGGGCCACAGGAAGCCAGGAAGGGAAGGTCGCGGAGGAGATCCGGGCGAAGCGTTTCGCCGTGGTGGATAAGGACGGGAAGGACCGCATCGTGCTGGCCGTTGGTCCGCATGGTCCAGGCGTGTGGCTCGCCGGTTCGGACGGGAAAACCCGTGTCAGCCTGGGCATCGGGGCGGACGCCTGGTCCATTTCGTTCCACGACCTGAACATGCGGCCCCGTCTTGTCCTGGGCATGAAAAAGGACGAGCCCAGCCTCAACTTCCTGGATGCGAACGGGACGAAACGTGTACAGCTGGTAATGGGCAAGGACGGGACGCGCCTGGGTCTTTACGACGGGAATGGATTTCCACGTGTGGGGTTGGGCGACATCCAGGGGTTGCCGGGCCTCGTGCTTTTCGACGCGAACGGGAATCCGCGGGTGGGTTTGTCCGTGCTCCAGGATGGACCGGGGCTCGGCCTCTATGATGCCAACGGGAAAAACCGTGTGGGGCTGGTCGTGCTCCGCGACGAGCCGAGCCTGGGCATCTTCGACGCGAACGAGAAACCCGTCTGGATTGCACCCTAGGCCCATTCGGCGACGCTTTCTGCGTCCCAGCGGGAGTGTAGTCTGCAAGAACCGGGAAGCAGTGCAGCCAATAAGCGATCCATGTGCCGGACGAACTCCCCCGAACGACCGCACACGGGGCCCTTTCCGGACCTCTCAGGCGCTCGTGTTAGCCAAACCCGGCCGGAGGCGTCCCGGCCAATGCATCCGCACCTCCCAGTGAAACCATCCCTTCATCCGGCAAAACCCCGCCGCCGTGATTCGTATACGGGTCGCCCGGGTGGACGTTTGGCTCCCGGAGCGGCTCTTCCCGCGCTCGATGAACAGGGGTTCGTAGGAATGGATTTGCGTTCATGGCTGAGGCAACTCGTGGAAATGACTTCTCTAGGTCGGAGGTATGGCTAATGGTGAAGATGCGCACCTCGACGGCCATTGCGAAATTCTTGGAACGGGCGGGTACGGAGTATTTCTTCGGCTATGTGGGCCACGGTAATTGGGCCCTTCTGGACGCCCTGGATTCTGAGACGAAGATCAAGGGCATAAGGGCCAGGTGTGAGGACCACGCCATGCACATGGCCGATTGCTTCTATCGGATGCGGCGAAGCGGGCCCATCCCCGTCGTTTGTACCACGGGCGGGCCGGGCGCAACCAACATCGTGGGTCCTCTGGCAGAGGCCTTCTATGAGGATTC
>JBHIBA010000194.1:0-8809 GCA_046758845.1 Nitrospinota bacterium | reverse complement strand
GAAGGCCAGGGTCCTTCTCCATTTCTTGGAGCCCCGCTTGGGACCTAGCTCGATGCTCTCAACGAGCTCGGCCAGGAAGGCTCTCCTCCTACCCAGGTCGGCCAGCTTGAACTTGGTCGAAAGGTCATCGATCACCCGCTGAATTTTTTCAGCGTCAATCCTGAAATTCCGGCTTGGCCGTTGCCTGAGTTCCTGCAGCGGAAAGATGGATAGCGACGTTCCTCGGGCTTTCCCCTGCGGGCGCGACCCGCCGTCGCGCCTTTGGCCCCACTCCTGGAAGCGTCGGCTGATACCATTTTGCTACCACAAGCAGCGCAAAAAGGCGGATCTAGATGAAGAAGACGGGCCTCGTTGGAGGTCGATTTCGGCTTGATTTTCAAAGGTTTATCTGATTTTTCAGGGGTTGCCTGATTTGAAAATTTTTCGTCATCCCGAACCAGAGCACCCTTCGGGAGACCCCCCTGGCGGTGGGCTCGGGCGACACCCCGGCCCATGAGCGCCGGCTCATCCTCCGCCAGAGGCCGCGCATCCTGATCAACCACCCTCGAGTCGTTCTGCTTCCTGGTGTTCTGAGTTTTCCTGAGACGGGCCGAAGGCGGGGAGGATCTGGCCGCGGGCGATCAACTTGTCGGCGACCTTGGGCTGGATTCCCGTGGCTTTGTGGCAGCCCTCGATCTTCCCTCCCGGCGTGTCGCTGTGGCCTTCGAAGACGTAGATGTCCTGCATCTGGACGGCATCGCCTTCCATCCCGGCGATCTCGGTGATGTGGGTGACCCTGCGCGATCCGTCCCACAGGCGCTCGAGGTGGACGATGAGGTCGACCGTCGAGGCGATCTGCTGCCGGATGAACCGCTCGGGCCAATCCACGCCCCCCATCAAAACCATCGAGGTCAGACGGCTGAGGGCATCGCGCGGCGAGTTCGCGTGGAGCGTGGTGAGCGATCCATCGTGCCCCGTGTTCAAGGCCTGCAGCATGTCGAACGCCTCGCCCCCGCGGCACTCGCCCACCACGATGCGGTCTGGCCTCATGCGGAGGGCGTTCTTGAGCAGCTCGCGGATGGTGATCTCGCCCTTCCCCTCGATGTTGGGCATGCGAGCCTCCATCTGGACGACGTGCTCCTGCTGGAGCTGTAGCTCGGCCGAGTCCTCAAGGGTAATGATCCGCTCCCCGGGGGAGATGAAGCCCGAAAGCGCATTCAGCAAGGTCGTCTTCCCCGAGCCCGTACCTCCCGATACGATGATGTTCAAGGCGCCGCTCACCGCGGCCCGCAGGAATGTCACCATGTCCTCGGTCAACGACCCGAGCCGGACGAGGTCCTCCGGGCCCAAAGGCTGATGGGGGAAGCGCCGGATCGTGAGCGCGGAGCCATGCAGGGTGATAGGGGGGATGACCGCGTGGACCCGGCTTCCGTCGGGGAGGCGGGCGTTCACCATGGGCGAGCCCTCGTCGATGCGTCGGCCCATCCAACTCACGATCCGATCGATGATTCGTCGGACGTGCCTCTCATTGTGGAATTTGATTTCCGTCAAAAAGATTTTCCCGTGCTTTTCGACGTAGACGCGATCTGGTCCGTTGACCATGATCTCGCTGACGTCGTCATCCTGCAAGAGGGGCTCCAGCGGGCCGAGGCCGACGAGCTCATCGACCACCTCCTGCATCATTTGCTCGGCGGACCCGGAGAACTCAAGCTGAATGTTCTGCTCTACGAATCCCCGAACTGCAAGCTGGAGGCGGTTGACTAGCGCCTCGTGGCTGAGTCCTTCGATTGCAACGAAGTCCAACTGCTTGACGACCGTGGCATAAAGCCTTTCTTTCTCTTCCTCCCAACGGCGATCTCTGCGGCGGAGCCTCTCACGCACAGAAGAGTTCAGCCTCATTTGAGCAACCCCCGAGGTGGAAGACGCCGCCAGAACCCAAACCACAAATGATATCTTAGCACCGATAACCTGCAGAAAGTTGCTCACGTTAGCTGCTGGAATCGCGAAAGTAGAACTGGCGCCATCTCCTGAAGGAATCGCACGTCTCCAGGATTGTCATTGCTCGAAGGACTCTCACATCCTTACAGATCGCCTTTTAGGGCGGAGGAAAATGGGCGATCGTAAACTGGAAATTTTCGATTGATCTTATCTTCGTGGTGAATTTGCCCACCCCAATGGCTTGCCAGTGTTGCAGATGGCGTGCATTTCACAGCTCTTGAGAACGTCTTCTTCGGCCTTTCACCCTGTTACGGGGGGAGATGCCAAATTTCCTTTCCTCTCGAGCCCCATGCGCGGATTCGGTTCACAAAATCTTGACGCGTTCATTCTTCATCCAAGCGCATCTCACTCTCCTTGGAAAAGACCTTTGATCCGCTCTAATTCTCCAGGCGGAACATGCTGCAGATGACCCAACAGGATGCCGGTGACATTGCGGAATGACCTGCCAATGTGCATCCCTTTGTTGTCGATGTTGAACTCCCGGATATCCTTTTCATGCATGGATCCGCGCATCTTGAGGACCGTTATGCCACGGCGCATCTCTCCGTACATCTCCACGTACCGAAGAAGGATGATCGAGTCGGTGAGGGTGGAAATATGGGATTCCGTTACCGAGGTCCCCCCCATCAGGCTGGATGTCGTGGCTGTGAAAAGTCCGGCGAGCTCCTTGTCCCTAATGAAGGAGGTCAGGCCTAAGACGAATTCACGCAAGCTCTTCATGCTGGAAATGCGCTCCAGAGCCGAAAGGCTGTCCACGGCCACGCGATGCGGTTTGAACGCATCCATTGCTTGCTTCATTTTAACGAGATGGTCTTCGAGGCTGGCCACCTCAGGGTACTCACAGATCACCTTGAGCTGTCCGCGCTTCTCCATTCGCGCAAAGTCGATTCCCCAACCGGTGGCATTTCGGAAGAGCTGGTCACGGCTCTCCTCAAAGGCGAACAGCAGAGAGCGCTCGCCGTTTTCGGCGCCACCGGCAATGAATTCGGTGGTCATCAGGGTCTTCCCGCAGCCGGTCGGTCCGGATACGAGAATGATGGAATCGCGGAAGAACCCGCCACCGCACATTTTGTCCAGTTCGGTGCTTCCCGAAGTGATCCGTACATTCGATGACTTCTGCTTCAGCTCGATTGCAGATAGGGGAATCACAATAAGCCCTTTTTCGGGTATGATGGTAAATGGGTATTCCCCTTTTTGATGCGAGGTTCCCCGGAATTTCAGGATCTCGATGGTCCGACGGCGCTTTTCCTCCTCCAGAACGTTGCGCAAAATGATCACGTCGTCCGCGACAAACTCCTCGACGCCGTATCGGGAGATTTCGCCGTATTCCTGCGTCCGCTCCGCCGTCAAAATGGCCGTCACACCCATAGCCTTCAAAGCTGTGGAGATTCGGAACAACTCCGCGCGCACGGTCGCTCCATCGGTGAGCTGGGTGAAAATGGCGCCAAGGGAATCCATTGCAAGGCGTTTCGCGCCAACCTTCTGAATGGCATGTTCGATGCGGGCCAGGAGGGCGCCCAAGTCATAGCTTCCACTTATTACAACGCTTTCTTGTGGGCGGGGGGACGCATCGACAAACGCCCATTTATCTTCCGATTCCCATTTTTGGATGCTCCAACCCAAGCTCCTCATATTCCTGCAGGTGTCCTCGGGGGGTTCTTCAAAGGTGACGAACACACCATTTTCGTTGAATTTTAAGATCCCTTCGGCCAAAAATTGTGCCGCGAAAACTGTCTTTGCACTCCCCGCCGTTCCGCAAACCAAGGTTGTGCGCGATTTCGGCAGGCCGCCCCTGGCTATCAGGTCGAAACCCGGTATACCGGTTTCCAGTTTCGCCACAGAGCGCGCTTCTGTTGCTTCCGTCATTGCAGGCCCCCTTCAGTTACTCGGCCTGTTGGAAGAGATCAGGTCAAGACCCACCAGAACCTTCTCGATATCGGAAAGGTCACCAACGATTCTTTGAACAGGAGGAGGCAATTCCTTGATCAGAGTCGGAGTGGCCAAAATTCTCTCGTTCTCGGCGAGCAGAGGCCTCTCCAGGACGTCGATGACCTCCATCTCGTATCGGCCGGCTAACTCTTCCTCACAGATCCGGCGCAGATTTGCCATGGCGCGGCGGGATTTCGAAGTTTGCCCCGTCACGTAAAGCTTCAGTTTGTACACATCCATCCACTCACCCCACCATCCTCGGATGCCCCTTTTCAAGGAGCTCAGCCGTCGCCCTCGCACCACCTGTAAAGTAACGCCGATAATACAAAACCAAGCGGCCCATGAGTTCGAGGATCACCAGGCGTCCTTCTTCAATATAAGCTCGCGCCTTTTGGGGATGCGCTCCATTGTGCTTTCTCTTGACGGCAGCGGCATGAATTTCGATCACGTCGCGTGGCCCCGCGCCCAAATAACCCAGCCGGTCGGCGATGAAGGGAAGGGCTTCAGAAACCTTATCATTCACCTTGTATGCCCGTCGTTCCAGCGCCAGATCAAGCAGTTCACCGTACTCTTTCACGAGCTCGTCAAATATGTCCGGCGCCCCTTCACGTATGGGTCTGAGGCCGAACGTTTCCGCCGTAACGGCCGATTTTCGAGAGCGCCACAGCTGCTCGAGGAAGCGAATCTCTTGTTGTTGTTGTTGATGTTGTTGCCATAATCGTTCTTGTAGCTGGTGCCGCTCGACAGCATACCGAATCGCGCGCACCAGCAGTTCCGCATTTAACTCCCTCTTGACCAAATAGTCCTGTGCTCCCGCATGGACGGCTTTCATTCCGATTCCTTCATTGTTAGTTTCGGTCAGCACTACGATCGGCACACCTTTGGCTCCCTCGAGCATACGTGCGAGCGTATCGAGTCCCCATCCGTCTGGTAACCCTAGGTCAAGAAGGATGAGATCCACCCCGCCTTCAGCGATCTGAGTCAATGCATTCCCGAGCCGGGGAACATGGGCCAGTTGAAAATCTCCGCCACCGGCCTCGCTGATCAGCTCCCGGATCATCCGGGCATCAGCAAGATTGTCTTCCACCAGAAGAACCTTGACGGTCTTGCCGCTCACTTCTTCTCGCTCGGCGGCAGACTCACGACAGTGAGCCAGAAATTCTCGATAGCCTTCACTGCGCTGATGAACTGATCCAGGTCTACTGAAGCAGTCGCTGTGGATTCGTGTTGCCTTCTTGCCATGGTCCGTGCCTCCTTTTTCCTTGGATAATCCGCCGGGCCCCGAGCTACCACCGGGTCTCCCTTGCCGCTATCACGTGGTTCATTAGGCGCGAACCAGGGAGTTCAGGGTGAGATAGGCAAATCCATCCGTATTCTATACGAGCAAGGTGCATGCCAGGATAAAGCACAAGGTTCATGCCAGGGATGCATGGAGGACGTATCCTTCGGAAAGAAAAGGAGTAGAGAAATTAAAGGGGCTGCTGAGGGAGAGGAGACCTTCCTCCTTTCCTGGACGCCGGTGTGCTCTCATGGGGCAGGGTCATTGACCGGCGCCACGCAGCAAGATTGGCCTGGAGCGCGAGGTTTCCAACCGGGACCGCTATGGAGGGCTACTCCGCTGCGTCTGGAAGCCGCTCTACGCGGACCTCCTCGGGGCGGGGGTGGAGCAGGTGATGGCCCCGTCCGATGGGAAAAAGGGCCGCAGGGAACCCTGCAGTTCCAATCAGGGCCCGGAAAACAGCCACTGGGCTATGGCAGAAAAACCAATACCATAAGGAAAGAGGCAAGCCGCTCAGCCTCGAGAGGCCTTTCAATGTCCTGCTCCTTCCAAGAAGCGCCGCCCCAAGCTGTTCCTGTCTAGCTCCGAGTGCCTTCCTGACTTTCCCTCCCCCGCCGGTTGGCGACACGCGTTTTGCCTGGGTCTTCCGGTAGGAGCTTTCTTAACCGTGACCCCTGCTTTTTGAAGGAGTTCTTAGGAGCGAGGACTCGGCAGCCGTACAGACAGGGGTTCCATCGCCGCCGTGAGCGTAAGAGGGACTGGATTCAGCCTTGGAGATTGAGAGGATCTGCGACCTTAGTTTCCTGCAATTCGCTCGGTAGTCCACCTCAAACTCGATGCGGTCCTGCAGCGGGCGTACCCCTGGGGACGCCACATTTGTATGGTGCGCCGGCGAGGACCTCGCCGGGCCTGAGCTTCCCCTCGAAGCGGTAGAAGCGCCTGCCGTCCTCCTCAGCCGGGCCGAAGACGATGGGGCCGTCAAGGACGGCCGTGAGCGCCCGGCGGGCCCGCTCAGGGTCCCCGCGCAGGAGTTCGGCGAAGTCGGCCAGGTCCCTCCGGACCTCGGCCTCCAGCTCCGCCCGATAGAGGCGGGGCCAGCTCCCGAGGGGGGAGAGCCTCTGGAGCTCCCGCCCCAGGTCCCTTTTCTGCTCCTCCCGCTGGGCGATGGCCTCCCCGATGGCTCGGGGGCTGCTCTCGTCTTGGCCCTCCGCCAACGCGGCCACCTTCTTGGAGACGGCGGGCGAGATGGTGCTCATGTCGAGGTAGAGCGATCCCTTGCTCGCCCCCTCAATGATCCCGCCCGATCCCGGGGCGACGGCCCAGGCGTCGGGCGAATCGGGCAGGCAGGTGAGGATGACCTCTGCCTTCGAGGCCGCCTCGGCGGCGCTCCCGCACACGGTGGCGCCCGCTCGGGCCAGCTCTTCGAGGGGCGGGCGGCTGCGGTTGTGTACCGCGACGGGGTAGCCCGCGCGGAGCAGGTTCGTCGCCATGGGGCGGCCCATGATCCCGGTTCCGATGAATGCGTGAATGCGAGAGGTCGGCTCATCTCGAAGGTCTCCCTTAACGTCGGAATCCAGTGCGGTCGGTGCCCTTGCCCCTCCAGTCCCTCCCTGAGGGCGGGCTGGCCGCTCAGGGCCTCAGTGCTTAAGGCGGCGTTATCTCTTGGCCTGGGCCTCGTCCTCTCACCTTAAGGGCCTCCAGGAGGAGCTGGTAGGCATTGGGGCGGTGGGGAGACACCCTCTCCTCCATCCCCGGCCCTGGGACACTTGCAGGAGGAGCCTCCGCCACCATCGCCTCCACCGGCTCAGGGCTGGCTCGAAAGACCCGACTTCCTCAAGGCTTACCTCGGAGGACTGGGGCAGATGCACGCGGCCTACGGGGTCCTGGAAGCCCCCTATCCGGCCTTCGGCGAGTGTCTGTTGGCGGCCTTGGAGTCCGCCGCGGGCGGCGCCTGGAACAACGAGTTGAAGCAGGCCTGGGCGGAAGCTTACGGCGCGGTCGCGGAGTTAATGATCGCCTGCGCGCGGAGAGTGCAAATTCGCTAGCCCACCCTCCCGCCGCATCATCGTCAGGGAGTTTTGCCCCGAGCAGCGGGCTGAGGGAGTTCCCCAGGGCTTCTCGAACAGCCTCTTGCTGCGAGCCCTTCAGTGGGGGTGCTAGGAGCAGCCGGTTGGGCGGCGCGCACTGGATGAGCTCCCCCCGCGGGGTCAAAAAGTTCAAAGTTTCCTGCACAACGGTGGAGTGGCTCCGTCGAGCTGGCCGCCGAGGCGTCAACGCGCGGAGGGGGCCTTCATCGGTGGGAGGGGCTTCCTTGCGCCAGCAGATACAACGTGCTATACGTATTTATCTTATTTTCCTCCTGCGCGCTGAAAGGGTGAGCGGATGGGTCTCCTAAAAGCATGGCTCGAAGGAGAGCGCTTCCTCCTCGGCGACGGCGCGATGGGGACGATGCTCCAGGCGGCCGGCCTGGCTCCGGGCGAGGCGCCTGAGCGCCTCAACGCCGAAGACCCGCAAGTCGTTCACCCGGTCCACGAGGGTTATCTCTCGGCCGGCGCCGAGGTCTTGACGACGAACACCTTTGGCGGAAACCGCATCCGCCTGGCGCTGCACGGGCTCGGCGATCGCCTCTTCGAGTTGAACCGGGCGGGGGCCGCGATCGCCCGGCGGGCGGCGGACGCTTGCGGCCGCGAGGTCCTGGTGGCCGGCTCGGTCGGGCCGACGGGCTCTCTGCTCGAACCCATCGGGGACCTCCCCTTCGGGGAGGCGAAGGCGGCCTTCGCGGGCCAGTGCCGCGCCCTCGCGGAAGGCGGGGTGGACTTCATCCTTCTTGAGACGTTCAGCGACCTCGAAGAGGCCCGCGCCGCAGCCGAGGGCGCCCGCTCGGCCTGCGACCTTCCGCTCTTTTGCACCATGACCTTCGACGCGCACGGGCGCACGATGATGGGCACCTCCCCGGAGGAAGCCGCCGCGGCGCTCGGCCGCCTCGGGGTCCAGGCCCTCGGGTCGAATTGCGGCAACGGGCCGGCCGAGATGGAGAGGACCCTCGCCCGGATGCGGGAGGCCAGGCCTTCCGTCCCCCTCATCGTGCAATCGAATGCCGGAATTCCCCGAGTGGTGGGGGGCGAGATCGCCTACGAGGTGGGTCCCGAGGAGATGGCCGCACACGCGGTGCGCTGCCTTGACCTGGGCGCCCGCTACATCGGCGGCTGCTGCGGCACCACGCCCGAGCACATCCGCGCCATGGGCGAGGCGCTGCGCCGGCTGAGAGGCCGGAATCGAGAGGGAGGCCATTGCGGGGGAGGGGAGTGATGTCTCGCAACGAAGAGCTGGCTCAGGGAATCATCCGCGGGGATCGGGAGAGGGTGGTGCGCCTGACGCGGGAGGAGATCGAAGCCGGCCGCGATCCGGTGGCCATCCTCAACGAAGGTCTAATCCCCGGGATCAACGTCCTGGGAGGCCAGTTCGCAAGGGGCGAAGCCTTCATCCCCGAGCTCATGGCGGCCGCGAAGGCCATGAACGCGGCGATGGATGTCCTGCGGCCGCTCTTCGAGGCCACCGGCGTGGAGCCGCTCGGCCGGGTCGTCATGGGGACCGTCAAGGGCGACATGCACGACATCGGGAAGA
>JBHIBA010000193.1:0-8842 GCA_046758845.1 Nitrospinota bacterium | reverse complement strand
GGCGAAAGAGTGCGGCCCTGCAGGGCCGCACTCTTTCGCGAAAAGAAAGTTTTCCAGGGGGTCCAGGGGGGCCGGGTTACAAAAAGGCCCCCCTGCGATTTTCTCTTATTCCAGAGGGAACGTCCCATATGCTTCTGAACCTGTTCAGCCCTGGCGTCAGGCAGGGCTTGGCTTCGCTGTGTATCTTACTGGTTTGTCGACTGGCTTAAAGTCGCGGTCTCGTTCGACTCCCTGTCCGCTTTCTGGAGGGCATCAAGTGGGATGTGTGCTGGTGGTTGAGAGATAATTGATTGATTTTTAACATGTTGTTTCTTCATCCCCTTCCGAAGGCATGGAGTTCGACGGTCCTTTCCAATCCATATAGAAGCCCGTGATGCTGTATGTTAGAATGTGGGTCCTGACATCGTTTCGACATTTCGACGACCTTTCGACCGATGACTCCATTTGCACCCATTGGCTATTCGAACCTGATCCCCCCTGATTTTCTTGTGTCTTGGCTGCCCCCGTGTTGTCTGATTCCCGGTTTTAGCGGGGTACAGGAAGGAGGATGGTGATGGCGACGAATCTGAAAATCAAGAAGAAGTCCAAACCTTCCGGACGCCACGGTGATTTGCGGGATCTGCTGGATCGGATCGAGCAGATCGGAGAACTCGAGCGGGTCGACGGGGCGGACTGGAATTTGGAAATAGGCGCTCTGGCGGAAATGGTTTGCGCCGCCGCCCCCGCGGGAAAGTCACCGGCGCTCTTGTTTGACAACATTCCGGGCTACCCCAAGGGATTCCGGGTTCTTTCGGGCGCCGTCAATTCGACCAAGCGGCTCGCGCTGGCCATGGGCTTCCCGGAGCCCCGGAACCCGATCGATGTCGTCCAGGCCTACCGCGACCGGATGCGCAGCGGCTTCAGGCTGATCCCCCCGGCCATCGCCAAGCACGGCCCGGTCCTGGAGAACGTCGACCGCGACGCCGAGGTCGATCTCTACAAGTTTCCCGTCCCATTCCTGCACGAGAAAGACGGCGGCCGCTACATCGGCACCGACGTCCTGGTGATCATGCGCGATTACGACAGTGACTACGTCAACGCCGCGACCTATCGCGTGATGGTCCACGACCGGAACACAGCGGGCATCTGGATGTCACCCGGCAAGCACGGTCGGATCATCCGGGAGAAATACTTCAACGCGGGCAAACCCTGTCCGGTGGCGATCTCGTGCGGCCACGATCCGCTCCTGTTCATGGCGGCGAACCAGGAGGTGGATTACGCCACTGACGAGTTCGCCTACGCCGGCGGACATCGCCAGGAGCCGTTTCAGATCGTCAAGAGCGAGCTGCACGGCCTGCCCATCCCGGCCTATTCGGAAATCGTCCTGGAAGGCGAGATCTACGGCGACCAGAAGCTGCCGGAGGGTCCCTTCGGTGAGTTCATGGGGTACTACGCGAGTCCGGTCAGCGACGAACCGACCATCAAGGTCCGGCGCGTGTATCACCGCAACGAGCCGATCCTGACCATGGCGAATCCGTGCCGTCCTCCGAACGATTTCAACTTCGGGAGAAGCATCGTCAAGGCGGCCATGATCTGGGACGAGGTCGAGAAGGCCGGCCTACCGGGAGTCCAAGGCGTCTGGTGCCACGAGGCCGGAGCCTCGCGGCTGTTCAATGTGATATCGATCAAACCGCTCTACCCCGGCCATTCCAAGCAGGCCGCGATGCTGGCGGCAAGCTGCCACTCGGGGAACTACGCCGGGCGATGGACGATCGTCGTGGACGATGACATTGACCCGAGCAATCTGTTTGACGTGATCTGGGCGGTGTCCACACGCTGCGACCCCCCGGAGGATATCGATTTCATCCGCAAGACGTGGAGCACGCCCCTGGATACCATGCTGAGGGAACCGCCCTACCAGAACAACCGGGCGATTGTCGATGCCTGCCGTCCGTGGGGGTGGAAGGACGAGTTCCCTGAAGTCGCCGAAGGGAGCCCCGAACTCAAGGAGAAGATGAGAAAGAAGTGGCGACATCTTCTGTCACGGTAGGGGCCATGGCAAATTATGCGGGGGCATGTTTCCACCCGGAGCGTCTCCGAAAAGAGGAGCCCGTTCGATGACGGGGCATCGAGGCGTCCACCGTTCCCGTTCTCTTTTTGCAGACCCAAGCGGAGGAGATTCGACGATTGTCAAGAAGGGGTTCAAATTGGTACTGGCGTTGGCTGTTGTTGCGGCTGTCGGCTTCGTCGCCCTGTCCATCCCTGCAAAGGCCCAGGAAGCCATTCGCATCGGGACATCCAGCGTGGGCAGCACATTCTACGTGATCGCGGTCGGACTTTCGGAACTCTTACGCAAGCGGGTCTCCCTCAATGCGACGGTGGAGCCTCTGGGTGGTTCCCACGCGAACATGTTCGGGCTCGCGGCGAAGAAAGTCGATTTTGCGATCGCCAACGCGGGAGCCGCGTTTGAGCGTTTTGTCGGCAATCGCCCATTCAAAGAGCGGCTGAACGTCGGTCTAGTCGCTCAAGGGCAGGCGAGTTTCCGATACGTCCTCGTGCGCCGGGATTCGGGTATCACACGGCCTGAGGATCTGATTGGAAAGACGATCATCGCGAAACGCCGGTCTCTCCCTGAACTTGAAAAGATCGGCAATGCTTTGATCAAGGTCTACAACCTGCCCAGAGACAAGATTAAATTCGTTGCAACGGTGAATTCCGGCCAGGCGAACAAAGTAATACGGGCCGGAAGCGTTCAAGCCGCGATTTTTCCCGGTGGTAAGAAAATGCCGATTGTCGCCAAGCTCTTTCGGGACGGGGTGGTTGATTTCCTTTACCTTCCCGAAGCCAAGGTTGACGAAATGATGGCGCTTTTGCCGAAGTCCTTCTACAAGGGCAGAATTCGGGCGGGGAATTTCAAAGGACAGGGGAAAGATTTGGTGACGTTTACCCTCAACACCTGTCTCGTAGCGGGTCCGGACGTGCATGAGGAAATTGTATATATCCGAAAGTCCGCCGTCGGGCAGAGACGGGGGAAATCGACTGAACGCGGAATTCGTATTCTGGTTTGGCGATAAGGCGAGGAAATGACGCTGACGTTCTCAAGCGCAGCGAATGACGAACGTGTGTTTGTCGATCGTCGTCGAAATCTCAATGTCGCCGTCAACAATGCGCCAGTCATCCGAACGCACGCCATCGACCTCAACTACACAAGTCTCCGGCGAAACGTTCGTCACCCGAAACGTCGTCGGCTTGCCTGAGGCATTTGGCGCTCCGGCGTCGATTGAAACAGCTAGAAGACGGCGCTCGACATCGTAGAAGGCTTGTGACGGGCAGACGTTCGGAAAATCGACACCGTAAACTGTCGGCTCGACGAATTTACGAAGGTTCGGCTTGTTCAGGATATTCGACCACGCGCCTTGACCGGCCGCCTCGACCATCGCGGCCGTGGCGTTCAATTGCCCTCTCGGGTGCTCTTCATCGAGCCCAAAGCGCCAGGTGAACTCTCCCGTCTCCTCATCCAACGTCGGCTCATGTGCGGCCTCGGATTGCGCCTTGAGTTTGGCGTAAACGGACACATCCTCAAATTCGCGCGCAAGGAACATGCCGTAGAGGATCTCGAAAACGCTGAAGGGTGTTTCCACCACCACCAGGGGCTCGGCACTGCGCCAGTTCAACTGTTCGACCGCGGCCTTGAAGAGGGCCCGGGTATCCTCCGGTTTCAAAGGCAGTGCCCCATGCGCCGGGAGGAGCTTCGCGATTGCCACTTGGTCGCCCGGATGGTGAAACGGGACGAGCGGGTCGTAATACATCGTCACCGAGCCGGTGACCTCGCCGTCGCGAATGGAGAAATAGTTCCGCTTGGCGTAGCCCCACCAGGCATCGAAGACGGTGCGGAAGTCGCTGCCGTAGACCAGATCGTGGAGGCCCAGACCGAGCCCCGCGCGGCTCATTCATAATGGCCAGATCTTGGTGTTCTCACAGTGGACGCCTTCGGGCCGTTTCGACATCTGCGAATACAGATGCTCCGCGATCCGCGTGTGGGTCCATGAAAAGGTGTTGGCGCCGTCGCGCACGATGTCGAAGGGCTGGTTCCACTTCTCGTCGCCGGTGACGTAGAGGTGGAGTCCCAGGAGGAGCAGGAAATCCCCCTTGAAGAAGAGGTTGCCGTCCGCGCCAATCGGGTCCATCTGCAGGCCCCAGGGTTCGACGCCATTGGCGGTCCAGCCCGGTACGTCGTATTTCCCCCGCAGGAACGGAGGGATCAGGTTCTTGTACCATTCCTCCGGATACTGCTCGCGGCGTGGGTCCTCGCCGATCTGGTCGAGCCAGTCCTTGGCCGCCCAATAGCCGGTAAAGCGGACGATCAGTTCGTCGAGAATCCGTCCGTAAACTTCGCGCCAGGCCGGGGTCTTGTCGGCCATGAGCGCCATCGCAAAACTCGATTGCAATAGATCCATGCGGTGCCACGAGCGCACGGGCGCGCCCGTGATGTTGTCCCAGTGCGGATGCGGCTCGCGGTCCTTGTCCCAGTTATCGGGCGTGCTCGCCTTGCGATAGAGATAGCGGAGCCAGCCTCTGGACCAATCCGATGTCGCGGGATAGCCCCGTACCATTGTGGCCATCGACTTGTCTCCCGTTCTTCATTGCCGCGTGCAGGATGCAGGTCCGGAAGCACGTTGTACTTTTCGGCCTAGAGAGCCCGTTGCGTGAGATTGTATTGGCGGTCCGTTGCGGAGTCTATCAGGCTCTGATGTCTAAACCTGGAAACCCCAGGGTCTTCGGTTCAACACCGGAAGGGGACACCGCCTTTCTCCTTTTTACACACCTTTAGACCGGGATTTCCCATTTCAAATCCGGACAGGCTTGTACCGACCATTCGTTGCTGTGTAGCCCGATTAGACCCCTCTCTACCGAGCCTGTCAACCCCATTTTGAGCCAATTGAACCGCGATTTGTGCGGTATCCGCCATTGGAAAACCATGCCACCCCTGTGGGTAAGCGAGCTTTCCCAGCAGGTCAATCTGGAAGGAACAGAACATTCCCCATTTCGCGCCCGGGTGGACTGCGCTCATAGCGGTTAGACCGGCACTGGCCGCAATCGGTTGACTCGGTCCAAGATGAGGGCGAACAGTTCCCTGGATACCGCTACTTGGCCAATTGAAAGATGATCTGCCGGGCGTGTCGCACGATCCGGCCGCCCATCTGTTCGTGATTTACTGGGGTCTGGCGTCGTTCTTTACGCCGCCGATGTGCATCGTAGTCTACGTGACCATTAGCATCTCGGGCGGCCAAGTCTGGGAGACGGGCTGGGAGGCGTTGCGCCTGGGCATGGCGGCGTTTCTGATTCCCTTTGCCTTCGTGCTCAACAACGGGCTCCTCTTGAGGGGTGATATTGCCCAGATTGTCTTGGCTGTCGTCACGGCCACGATTGGTGAGGTTCTCGTGGCTTGCGGCATCCGCGGTTACACTCTGGGGACCCTCGGCGTAGCCCAGAGGGTTCTCGTCATTGCTTCAGGGTTGCTCTTCATTGCACCGGGCCTGATGTTCCCGCTTGCGGGTCTGCTTGTTGCTGTTCTTGCCTACCCGCTTCGCCACCTGAATTTCAGGACTGCCAACTCGCGTTAGATCAGTCCCGCTGCAAGGCCACACACTGAGCGGCGACGGGAAAGATCAGAAGAGGGACTGATTCCTTCTTGTATTCACCTCTCTTCCCCCAAGGCCCAATCCTGCCGGTCTTTCGACCGCCGGGACTTTGCCGGGGGCGTCTCAGAAGAAGGCCCTTGGAACCCTTCGATGTTTGGTTGGTCACTCGGCCGCTTCGGTGTGCGCGGGGTCCCCGTAGAAGCTGGCGAAAACGGTGCAGCCCTTGGGATAGGCCATCGGGCCGTGGGGGATCTTCCGGCCGGGCCCGAAGACGTAGTCTCCAGGCTTCATCACCTTGCCCACGACGTGCATCTCCCCTTCGAGGATCACCCCGCTGTGGCAGCCTTCGTGGCTGTGGCGCGGCTCGACGTAGCCCGGCGGAAACCGGACCATCATGTCGATCCGGCCCGTCTCCGGGTCGGTCGAGAGTAACTTGATCTGCACGCCCTCGGGGAGGGTCAGGACTTCGGCGTCGTCCGCCCACTCCATGTCGTCTTGGTGGATGGCGATGAATTGGTCGCTGCCTTGCATCTCTTCCTTCCTCTCAAAGACTCTCCGCGATTTCCGCTGCGCTCAAATCGCGGCTACGCTCCTTATGCGCCATGTCATCCTGAGCGAAGCGAAGGATCTCGGCGATTTCCGCTACGCGCTAATGGCAGCTATGCCAGCCCGCGCATTTGAGTTACCCCCGGAGTTCCCATAGAATTGGAGGAGGGGAAAATCCACCACAAGGTGGAGCAACGCAGTCTGACGCAACTCTGTGTCCCCGCAAAACCATCCGATCCTTCACGAACCCTTGAGGAGCGGCCAAAATGGCGACGGTCGAAGCGAAATCCTCTTGGAAGATGGTGGGACAGGCGGTCTCCCGTTCGGACGCCTTCGAGAAGGCCGTAGGGGGAACGCTTTTCGCGGACGACTTCGACATCCCGGGCTGCCTGGTGGGGAAGGTGGTGCGCGGCGGCGTTGCGGCGGCGAAGATCGCCCGGCTGGATGTGGAAGCGGCCAGAAATATGCCCGGCGTGAGGGCGGTGCTCATCGCCGAGGACATCCCCGGCGTCAACGTGGCTCACGGGGAAGACTTCCCGGTCCTCGCCAGGGGGCGCGTCCGGTCCGTGGGAGACGCCATCGCCCTGGTGGCCGCTGACACCGAAGGGGCCGCGCAGGCGGCCGTGAACGCATTGGGGATCGAACTCCGAGCGGAGGGCGGCGTTTACGATCCCAAAGAGGCCCTGGAAAAAGACGCCGGCTCGGAGCTGGGTCACTTCACGCTGAACCGGGGGGACGTCGAGCGGGCGTTTCGGGAGGCCGACGTTGTCATTGAGCACGCCTACACGACGCAGCAGGCCGATCACTGCTTCATCGAGCCCGAAGCCGGCGTGGCCTGGATCGACTCCACCGGCGTCATCAACATCCGCTGGCCCACGCAGCTCATCGAGAACTATCGGTCCGTCGCCAAGGCCCTCGGGGTTCCGGCGGGCCGGGTGCGCGTCCAAAGCCCGATGGTCGGGGGCGGGTTCGGCGGGAAAGAGCAGCCGCTGGTGGCGACGTGGCTGGCCCTGCTGACCCAGGCAACGAATCGCCCCGTCCGAATGACCCTCACGCGGGAGGATTCCTTCCTGGGCGGTTCCAAGAAGCATCCCTTCTTCATGAAGTACCGCACGGCCGCCAAGAAGGACGGGGAGATAACCGCCATGGACGTGGAGGTGCTGGCGGA
Organism: Nitrospinota bacterium; assembly: GCA_046758845.1. Classification (GTDB taxonomy): domain Bacteria; phylum UBA8248; class UBA8248; order JACPRG01; genus JBHIBA01. Next base: position 1,507 of record JBHIBA010000193.1, on the reverse strand, counting down.
CGCCGGGGCCTACCGGACCAACACATCCATCATCACCCTGGGGGCCATGGTCCTCGCCCAGGGCCCCTACAAGGTGGAAAACGTCCGGGTGGCCGTGCGCGGCGCTCTGACGAACCGGCCCTTCTCCGACGCCATGCGGGGGGTGGGCTGCAACCAGATCACGTTCGCCGTCGAGGGACAGATCGACGCCGTGGCCCAAGCCCTGGGCATGGACCCCCTGGAGGTGAGAGAGAAGAACTACCTCCGAAAAGGAGACCGCCTGGCCGTGGGCCAGCCACTGGAGCATCACGTAGACCTGCCCAACCTCGCGCGCGAGGTTGACAAGGCCCTGGGGCCGAAGACCCCCGCCCCGCCCGGCAAGCGCGTCGGACGGGGGTTCGCGGCCAACATGACGGGCTACGGCCGCCCCTTCAGTTTCTCGGAAGGTTTCGTCGCAATGGACGTGGACGGCTCGGCCCTCATCCGCGTCGGGGTCTCGGACCTGGGCGCCGGGCAGACCTCGACCGCTTGCCAGGTGGTGGCGGAGGAACTCGGCCTCCCCCTGGAGAAGGTGACCATCCTCAACTCCGATTCGGCGACGACGCCCCTGGTGGGCTTTACGGCTTCGAGCCGACAGACGATGATGTCCGGCCGCGCCCTCCTAAGCGCCGCGGCAGTGATTCGTCACTCCCTCACCGAGGCCGCCGCCGAACTCCTCGAGGCCCGCAAAGAGGACCTGATGCTGGAAGACGGCCGGGTCCGCGTGACGGGCGCTCCCGAAAGATGCGTCCCTATCGCCGAGGCGGTGACGCGCGCCCAGGCCAAGGGCCTGCCCACCTCTACCACCGGCTCCTTCAAGACCCCCGACTTGACCTATGAGGGGGCCGACCGCTATCGAGGCTTCGCCGGCTGGACCGACTACACCTGGGGCGTTCACGCCGCGGAAGTCATGGTGGATGAAGCCACGGGCGAGGTGGAGCTCCTCAAGTTCGCCGCCTCCCACGACGTGGGCACGGCCATCAACCCCGTCAGCGTGGAAGGCCAGATCGAAGGCGGCGCGATGATGGGCATCGGCTACGCCCTCACGGAAGAGGTCGTCATGGAGGAGGGCTGCCTGGCCAACCCCGTCCTGCACGATTACCTGATCCCGACGTCGATGGAACTGGGGGACTGGGCGACCATCGTGACGGAATCGGGCGAGGGCATGGGTCCCCAGGGCGCCCGGGGCATCGGCGAGCCGCCCTGCAACGCCTCCCCCGGGGCCGTCACCAACGCCATCAGCGACGCCATCGGGGCGCGGATCACGGACATCCCCGTCACGCCGGAACGCGTGCTGGCAGTTCTCCGAAACGCAAGTTGAATCTTTCATAGAAGGGGGGCTTTTTTGAAAAACCGCCCCCCTGGACCCCCGGAAAAACTTTGGCGGCCCGGCGTGGGGGTCGATGACCCCCATGGCCGGGCCTGCTTAGGGTTGGCAGTAGGTTTGGCTGAGCCGGTGGTCCGACTCCTTGCGTTGGCTCTTTTCTGG
>JBHIBA010000192.1:0-8869 GCA_046758845.1 Nitrospinota bacterium | reverse complement strand
CCTTGGCCGCCATCGGAAGGCGGGCTGGAAGCCCGCCCTACCAGCTTGTTGGCCGGATGCTGCGGCTGGCGAAGCCAGACGGGCATCCGGCCAAAGAAAGAAGCCACCAATAGGCGACAGACCACCGGCCCTGCCAACCCCACACACATCCCAGAGCAGGCCCGGCCACGCAGTGCCGGGCCGTCGAAAGTTTTCCGGGGGGTCCCCAGGGGGGCGGTTTACAAAAAGCGCCCCCTGGAAAATCTGGCTGGTCGGCCGCCGGGTGGGGATTCTTTCAAGAGAAGGGCCAGAAAATCCTGCATCCGGCGAAGCCCTCGGCGCATGGGGCCGACTCGCGCCAGGAAGCCCCCCCCTTCGGCCAGAAGCCTGGCGGGATTCCTCCAGCCTCTCCGAACGTCGGGAAGACCGGTACGCGCGTCATCCGTAATCACCCGAACAGCCAGGAAGGGAAGGCCGGAAGCCTCCTTGGCCGCCGCCGCGCTCTCCATGTCAACCGCAAGGGGGCTGGCCCCGGACCGACCGGTCACAGACCGGACAGTCATCGACCGGAGCCTCGCCTTGTCTTCGGGCGTTCTTGCAGGTTTCGATACGCTCACAAGCCCGCCTGCGGCCATCTTGAAGCCCGTCCGAGCCGCCAGCTCTTTCGCTTTCTTGACCCAATCCCGGTCGCACGGTATCGGCGCGTGATCCACACCGGCGGAGGCGACCCATTCCGCGATGAAAAGGTCCCCCACTTGCAGCCCGTCGTCCAGAGCCCCCGAGGCCCCTACGCACAGGAGGGCCGATGCCCCTCGCTGGATCAGGGCGCGGGTGGAGGCCGATGCCTTCTCCGGACCCATGCCGCCGGCGCACACCAAGAGACTTTTTCCGTCCAGCGTCCCCTGCCAGGCGGCTCGCCGGTTGATGCGCATTTTCTTTGGGGAGAGCAGGCATCCGGCCAGGGCGGACACCTCCGGCCGGAGGGCGGAAAGGACCCCGATGACCGGTGTTGGTCGTTCAGTTGTTTCCGGCTTCAACGAAGAGCTTCAGGAGGTGAGGCGGTGAAACCTTCCCAGGGCCGCCAGGGGGAAGTAATGCCGGTAAAAATGGTACCGGAGGTAGAAGACCCTGGGGAAGCCCGTCCCCGTCCACTCTTCTTCCTCCCAGGTGCCTTCGGGCGTTCGCCGCTCCAGGAGAAAATCGATCCCCCGGAGGACGGCGGGGTGCTCGACCTTTCCGGCGGCCAGAAGTCCCAGGATGGCCCAGGCCGTCTGGGAAGGCGTGCTCGGCCCCATCCCTTTGAGGGCGGTGTTCTCGTACGATTCGCACGTCTCCCCCCACCCCCCGTCTTCGTTCTGATGATCGATGAACCACTCGACGGCCTTTCTGACGTAGGGGGCGCTCATGTCCTCCTGGACGCTGGCGAGACCTTGGAGGACCAGGTGGGTGCCGTAGATGTAGTTCACGCCCCAGCGGCCGTACCAGCAACCTTCGGGATCCTGGCTTTTCTTCAGGAAGCGGATGCCGCGCCGGACGGCGGGACTTTTCTTCCTGTGGCCGAAGCGCCCCAGGACTTCCAGGATCCTCCCCGTCAGGTCGGGGGTGCTCGGATCGAGGACGGCGCCATGGTCGGCGTAAGGAATGTTGTTGAGAATCGTTTTGTCGTTGTTGCGTTCGAAGGCCCCCCAACCGCCGTCGCTGCTCTGCATGGCGAGGACCCAACGAAGCCCCCGCTCGATGGCCTCCTCGCGGGCTTTTTCTTCCCGAACGTCGATTTTCTGAAGGCCGATCAAGACAACGCCGGTGTCATCGTTATCCGGGTAGAACTCGTTCTCAAATTGGAAATACCAGCCGCCCGGTTCGGCGCCGTTTCCCTTCACGTGCCAGTCGCCCTTGAGGCGGGTCTGCTTTTTGATGAGCCAATTTGCGGCCTTTGCGAGGGCCGGGTGCTCGCCCGACAGCCCAGCCTCCAGCAGGCCGTAACAGGTGAGGGCAGTGTCCCACACAGGAGAGAGGCAGGGCTGCACTCGGAGGTGGTTTTCTTCTTCGATCACCAGGGCTTCGAAGTCCCGGATCGCCTTTGCCAGGATGGGGTGCTCCTTCTCGTCATACCCGAGGACCTTCATGGCAATGATGGCGTTGGCCATGGCCGGGTAAATGCCTCCGAGCCCCTCGGTCTTGTGGTGCCGTTCGAGGATCCACTCTTCGGCTTTCTGGATGGCGCGGGTCCGGATCTCGGAGATGTGTTTTGTCTCCAGGAACTTCAGGACGGAGTCCCCCAGGAGAAAGAGGGTCCGCAAAAACGTGCCGTTCCGGTCGTGAAACCAGTCCGTTCGGGACGGCCCGTTCAGATAGAGCTCGTCCAAACTGCCCGGCGGCAGAGTCTGAACCTTGGTCTTGACGGCGGCGATGATGAACAGGGGGACGATGATGGTCCGTGTCCAGTAGGAGACTTCGTAGATGTTCACATAAAGCCAGTTGGGGGCGAAGATGAGCTCCACCGGCATGGAAGGAATGTGGTCCCAGTCGAATTGGCCGTTGAGGGCCAGATAGATCTTGGTGAAGGCGTTGGCCCGCTCTAAGCCCCCCATCCGGTGGATGGCTTCGCGCGCGCGGGCCATGATGGGCTCATCGCCCCGGAACCCGGCCAGCTTGAGTCCGAAATAGGCCTTAATCGTTGCGTTGAGGTCCGCGTGGCCGCCCATGTAAATGTTCCAGCCTCCTTCGGGGAGCTCCTGCATCTCCAGGTATCGGACGGCTTTTCTTTTGGTTTTCTCATCGAGCGTCCCCAAGAAGGCTCTCACCATGATGTAGTCGGAGGTGAGGGTGGTATCTGCCTGAAGCTCCGCTACCCAATAGCCCTCCTCGTTGTCTTGGCGCTGGAGGATCCAGTCGAGAGCCTTCTCGATGGCTTCTTTGGTGTCCTGTTTTCGCTTAAAGACGTCTCGCCCGGATGCCTGCCTTATGGATAAACTCACATCCCCGACCATGCAGCCTCTCCCGAAGCGGGCGATGTCGCCCCCTCTCCCGGTCTCAACTACCCTCTTCGAAGTTTCCTGAGTCTGGAATTTTCGATCAACCCGAGCCTTGAAGGCCGATGTTTCCGGCGATTGGGGGAAATCCCTCTGCAAATCTTCTTTGAACGAAAAAACCCCGGCAGAAAGAACAGCCGGATTCCCTTTACATCTTACGCAATTTATGCAAGACGAAACAGCGCATCCAGCTCCCCCGACTTTTGGAGCCGAAGTAAGTCTGGATACCCTCCCACGACTTGGCCATCCACGGTCACTTGAGGCACCGTCTTGGCGCCGCCGGTCACCCTCAGCATCTCTTCCCATTCAGGGGTTCCGCCGAAGACCATTTTCTCTTCGTATTCGACCCCCATTTTGTCGAGAAGGGATTTTGCCATCCTGCAGTAACCGCACGGGTCCGTTGTGTAAATGAACACCTTGGGCCCTTCCGACACGCCTTCACCACCTCCGTCACAATATCCGCCGAGAAGGCAACCGACTGTTCCTGGTCTGGTGTTGCAATTTACCAGACCAATCAGTCTAATGGTTCAAAAGGCTTTCGTCAATGAAATGTCACACCTCCTGGGTTGACGGGGCGATGGTTCCCCGTGGCTCGGATGCGCCAGGGGGAAAAATCACAGTTCGCGCCGGAAAATCGGCTCTCCCCTGCCATGTTCATCCCGCGCCGGGGTCGCATTCTTTTCCGGGACTTCCATTGTCTTATAAGAAAAGGAGTTGTCAACGATTTGATGAAGTGGGTGAGAGCCTCACAGACCCGGCGTTTGATGGCATGAACAGAGTCATTGGCAGACGCGAGTTTCTTCGCTTCGCCGCCCGTGCAAGCCTGGGCGTAGCCGCTGCACTTTCCGGCTGCGACCGAATCGGTCTGTCCGGTCCCACCGAGCTGCCCCCGCCGGAGGAGCAGGGCTTGGTCTCCCGGAAGCCGGAGTCGCTCTATGCGCCCCACGGGCGTCCGGACACCTGGTTCAACCCCTGGTGGAGCAATCCGAACACCACCTGGGGCTATTGGAAAATGAAACTCTTTTACCGCAACGAGTGGATAGAGGCCAAGAGCCGGCCGCCGAACGTCCCCAGGGTCGAAAATGACGGAGCCTACCTGGCGAAGCCGGAGCGCTCCACCTCCATTGCGTGGGTGGGTCATTGCACATTTGTCGTAAAGGACGGCTCTGATACCTGGCTGACCGATCCGCATTTCGGCGAGCGGGCCTTTTGGCCAAAGCGGTGGCACCCTCCGGGCGTGCCGGTGGAGAAGATCCCACCGGACGCCTTCGCCGTGCTTTCCCACAACCACTACGACCACATGAGTGCCTGGACGGTGGAGGCCCTTCCCGAGACCGTGGCGTGGTTCGTCCCCATGGGATTGGCCGATTGGTTCCGGGACAGGGGCCGAAGGCGGGTGGTGGAGCTCGACTGGTGGCAATCGGCCCGCCACGGCCGCTGGAAGGTGACCTGTCTTCCAGCCCAGCATTGGTCCAACCGCTTCGGGATGGGACGGGACAGCACACTGTGGTGCTCGTGGCTGGTTGAATCCGAAAGGCGGAAATTTTTCTTCGCGGGAGACACCGGTTACTTTCACGGCTTCGCAGAGTACGGGCGCAAGTTCGGCCCTATCGACGCGGCCATGCTCCCCATCGGCGCCTATGCGCCCCGTTGGTTCATGCGGTACTCCCACTTGAGCCCCGCCGAGGCGTACCGGGCCTTCCGTGAGCTTCGGGCGCGCTGGATGCTGCCCATGCACTGGGGGACCTTCGACCTCACCGATGAACCCATCGACCAGCCCCCGAAGGAGTTGAGCCGGGTAGTGCGAAGGTCCGGGGGAGACCCGGGCGCTGTCCGGACATTGGCCGTTGGCGAAAGGTGGCATATGATGGATGGCTCGCCCGCTCTGACAGGATGAGGCAAGTCGGATCGGCGTGGCCGAACCTGACACTCGACCCCCTCTTCGGCAGGCCGAAGTCCCCAAGTTATCCCCCGCAACACGTCTTCCTTGAACCCATCTACGAAAGCGCGTTTTCGCAGCGGGGCGCATACTCACCGATTCAGCCTGAATTGAGCCCTCAATGTTCACTTATTTTTCCAGGGTTAAATGAATTTTGAAGGAAATCATTGCAATTTTAGGCCGAGGTCCCTACATTTCGGCGGTTTGCTGAATCAACTCATCCACGGGGGCAGCTTGATCCCGCTAGCCTGATGATGCTGCGGAAGAATTCCGTCCTTTGAGCGTCTATACCCTAGTGTACGAAACCCTGGGAATGGGGAATTCGTCTCAAGTATAGCCCCGGTCAACACCCAACCTGGTTGGCCCACGATTTGCATGTTGAATCGTGCAAGAAAGTCGCGGGTGCAAACGAAGTTTCCACCCAGCGGAGGACTTCTTATGCCGAACAAACCCTGGCCTGACATCAGCAGAGGAGAGAGCATGCGAAAGTATCTTTTGCCGGTCCTGCCCTTCCTATTCTTCGGTCTTGGCTGGTTGAACCCCGGCCCAGGCATTGCAGAAGAGGCTTTGGCTGGAAGGGGGGAGCCCGACTCGGATAAGATCTTGGCCCTTAGGCAGGAGAGCGATAGCTACAACCGGCAAGACATTGAATTCATGGTGCGCGTAGTGTTTGCCGATGCCATGAACTCAGAGCGTTGGGTCAACAACTGGATCCGGAGGAATCATATTCCCTCAGTGACCCACCTGGTCGTCCACCGAAGGCGAAAACCCACTGAAAATTTTGCGTTTACGGTTCTGACACTCCCCGAATGGGCCAACCACCAAGTAGTCGTGGTTCATGGTTTTCAGGGAAATCCGCGGGTACGCCGATGGATGTCTGTCGATGCTCTCAAGACCTATTTCCGCAAATTCACGACGAGCAAGGGAGAGATTCGCCGTTTCGAAGCGGGTTTTCTTGGACTGAAGGGCTTGCAGATGGGGATGGACCTGAAAAACCTCCTCGATGACCTGCACGCCCGCGGGCTTATGCGCACAGAGAAGGAGCCCCCGCTTTCTGAGGAGCAGGAGCGGCAAAACTCCTATCTCCAACTGGCCTTAAGCCAGAAATTGAGCTGACGGGCTGAGCGCTTAGAAGGCATGGTCTGGCAGGTAAACGGGAGGGGGGGCTTGCGTTTTGCGTCCTTTCTTGCTGTCCTCCACAGATAGGCGACTCCCCCTACCTGTCATTTTGGTTTTCACATTTGGCTGCTGGGCGCCCGGGTATGCGAACACCGTCCGGGAGGACCGGCAGTTACCAGAGAAACGATTTCCCGTAAACTTGGTTGACAGTCAAGACACCCACCGTATCCAGCAGATCCTCAGCGACTATTCCATCTATCGGGATCACCAAGCCTACTTCGAAAGCTCTCCGAAAGTTTACCGCTACCTTCTGGACCGGCTTCCTTTGGCCTCTACGTTGATCCGCATCCTCGATTTTGGAAACTACAAGGTATTCGAAAATCCCGATCGCACGCTGACAGTGGACAACCAGGACGGATTGGTCTTGAAGGTGTGGGTCCATCACAAGAGCGACAATCAACTCATTTCCTATGTAGAGGGGGTCTACGATTCGTGGTGGACTCCTGGAATTCATGGCCGCGCCGTCATTTGGTTGAGATTCCATCCAAAAAAGATCGAGGGCCACTCCGTCATAGAAAACGACATGCTCGGTTTCATCAAGTTTTCAAACCCAGTCGTCGATGTCATCGCCAAGGGCGTGGATTTCCTTGTGAGGCGCCTGACCGACCTTGAGATTCAAAAGGGCCAAGGGGCTGGCCGTTCCATCGCGGAGCTGCTGGCGAAGGACCCCTTGAGGGTTTACGCGGCAATGCGAGAAAGCCCGCAGGTGTCCCCTGCGGAACTCGAAGAGTTCCGGCGAACCTTCCTGCTTTCCGACGCTTCAGAGGCGGTCCAGCCGGCTCGTCCCTGGGGCTCGGGAAGGGCAATCCATCCGACGTTTTGCCGGTATCCAAACGAGTCCCCCTATGAGGGGTCCAGGCCGGGTCTAGTTCCGAGGGAAGAAGCCGAGGGCGACTGGAACGGCCGTTCCCCGGACTTTTAGAGACGTCCCTTGGCTGTCCTCCCGCACGAAGAGCTGTGCGGACGTGCCTCCGTCCAGGTTAAGCGCCCAAAGAATTCCCTTGCGGTCGGATTCGGCGGACGAGGGGCCCTTTTCCCATTCCTCGTACCGGAGCATCAGGTCGCGCAACTCGCACCAGTTCATTCCGGCCAGGGGGGAGGCCGTCACCCAGAGCACGATCCGGCCGCGGCCGTCCAGCGACAAGACCGTGCGACCGTCCAGACGGTTTGCGTGGCGCAGACCGCGCAGGGGGGAGGCCGGCCGGCCCTCGGCGATGAGAAGCGGACCCGCCTGCACCGCCAGCTCCTCGCCCACGGGCTGATAGTCCTCATTGCGCTGAATGACGGGTCGGCCCCCCTTCACCAGGAACACCCCCTCGTACAGGGCATAGCTCTGGCGCCCCCGGCGGCTGATCCGGCGATTCTTGCGCTTTCCCGCGACCACCAGCAGTCCCAGCGGGTTCAGGTCCTTATCGTAGTAACCGGCGTTGGTCACGGCCAGGGCGCCCGAAAGCTCGGCGAAGTCTTCTGCGGTCGCCCCCTCGCGCCCGAAGGCCCTGGACATCAGGACCCGTATGGAGATCGCCTTCGGGTCGATGCGGATGAGGTGAATGTCCACGCGGGCATTCGCCCCGGCCGGCCGGACGTGAAGGACCCGGGCCTCGAGCCCGTTCGTTAGGGCTCTCCAGGATTCCGCCTTCGCGTCGATCTTTCCCCCGCAAGGCCGCTGGCCGAGAAGGAGTTTCTGCGCGCGCTTGAGTTGATCGAGAAGATCTGCGGTCACCTCTTGCGCCGATGCAGAAGGAAGCGACGGAGCGAGAGGCATGAAAGTCAGCAGCAGGATGGTGGAATGGACGGCGATGAGGGCGCGGGTGCGCGAACGGGCATTATCGAAGAGGGCGGGGCGCAAGGCCCCGGTGAAGGCGACTCGAACTTCGGCTGGCCGTTTGTTGCCGCCCAGCGTCTTGCCGTCAGAGGCGAACCTCATAGAACCCTCGCATGTTGATTCTATCACGTGGCGTCAGCGACAGGAACGCCACTGGCGGCTTGAGGTCCGTGACCTCTCGCCCGCCCGTGATCTCGGGCCGGCAAGCTGCCCGTGGCACACACCGCGCCTCGAACGCGCCCCGCCTGCCCCTGGGGACGCATTGAATTTCCTTGCCTCCGTCCTTTGGCTTTGTTTCGTACTTTTTTAGGAGCCTATGCTGATGGGCGGGGGGACGGACCCTCCTTTCGTCCGCCTCTTTGGCCAAGATCCCGCGCCTGAGGGCGTTGTAGCGCACGGTGGCTTTGCCCTTGGGCGTCTTCTGCCCGGTGGACTTCTGGGCGTTCTTCCGGTTCGCCCTGGCTTTCAATGGCGCGACTTTCATCTCCCGCTGCGTTGACTCGATGCGTACTGTTAAATATGGACGAAATAAACACAAAACTCAATCCCGATCCTATTCCCCGGTCAAATAGAAGCGCGGGTGGGTACGGAGCCCCACCCCTACATAGAACCGCAGATTGCATTGGGCAGTTGTAGGGCCGGGGCGGAGCTTGGGCTGAGCGAAGCCGAAGGGGACCCGCCCGCTGTAGGGGAGGGCCGAGGGTCGGTGACCCTGCGTCCTCCCGTGGCAGGCGGGAAGCACTGGCTGCGAGCACCCAGTGGCACACGCCACGCCCTGCGCGTCTCGGTATGAAGAAAGAAATACAGACCTGCGGCCTACCCAGCGAGATTTATTGCGAAAGAGGCCGGCCCCGCAGGGCCGGCCTCGTTCGCGAAATGAAAGTTTTCCGGGGGGCGTGGGGGGCCGGTTTACAA
>JBHIBA010000191.1:0-8876 GCA_046758845.1 Nitrospinota bacterium | reverse complement strand
GCGGGGATCTGCGACATGACGCCGGACTTCAGCCCCATCATCGGTCCGGTGGAAGAAGTTCGGGGATTTTACCTGGACGTGGGATGGGGGACCTACGGGTTCAAGGCGGGTCCCATCTCGGGAAAGATGGTGGCCGAGTGCATCGCGACCGGCAAGACCCCGGACCTGGTCACGCCTTTTGCGTACTCGCGTTTCCGCGAGAACGTCCTCGTGGGCGAGCGCGCGGCCGCCGCCACCTCTCACTGAGCCGTCCCGGCCTTCTCCGAAAGACTCGCTTTTGTTTTCTGCGGGGGGCGCTTTTTGAAAGGCGCCCCCCCGCGCCCCCCAGCAAAACTTTTGTTTCGCGATAGAGTGCCGCCTCCTTCGGAGCGACACTCTATCGCCTAAAACTGGCTAGTTGGCCGAATGCGGGAGCCTTACGCAGTAAGGCGCGCATTCGGCCAAAGAGAAGAGCCACGAAGGGGCACAGACATCCGAGCTACCCAACCCAACACCCAACCCAAGCAGGCCCGGCCATGCAATGCCGGGCCGTCAAAAGTTTTCCGGGGGGTTCCAGGGGGGCCGGTTTTCAAAAAGGCCCCCCTGGAATTTACATAGCCTCCATCTGAGCCAAGTGCCTCCGTCCCGAGCGGAGATCGGGGCACGCCCGGCCGCGATTTCCGCTCCGCTCAAATCGCGGCTACAACGGAGCAAGGCAAGGGTCATTCAGCAAACCGACCCACTACTCAGCCATCGCTCTGTTTGACTTCGTTCCAGCCTTGCGCTAGAACTCATCGCACTGGGTACGACCCGTCCCCTCGAATTGATCGATTCCCCGCTTGGATGACCCGATGCCCCCTATTCTTCAGATGAGAAAGGTCTGCAAACGTTTCGGATCGGTTGTCGCGAACGACAACGTCGATCTGGACGTGCAGACCGGAGAGATCCACGCCCTGCTGGGGGAAAACGGCGCCGGCAAGACGACCCTGATGAACATTGTCTACGGCCTCTACCACGGGGACAGCGGGGAGATCCGCTTCCAGGGCGAGGGGGTGGATCTGGACTCTCCGCGCGACGCCATCCGGGCGGGGATCGGGATGGTTCACCAGCACTTCATGCTGGCCCCTCCCCTGACGGTCACGGAGAACGTCATCTTGGGGGACCGGTCGCCGGGCCCCTTTCTCGGCCTGCGCAGGGCGGAGGCGCGCATCCGGGAAATCGCCGGGCGCCACCATCTGGCCGTGGATCCCCGGGCCAAGGTGTGGCAGCTTTCCGTGGGGGAAGAACAGCGGGTGGAGATCATCAAGGCCCTCTTCCGGAGGGCGACCCTGCTGATCCTGGACGAGCCCACCAGCGTATTGACCCCCGGAGAGGTGGAAGAGCTTTTCCGCGTCCTGCGCTCGCTGGCCGAACGCGGCTATGCCGTCATCTTCATTTCCCACAAGCTGGAAGAAGTGATGGCCATCAGCCACCGGGTGACGGTGCTGCGCGCCGGCCGCAGAGTGGCGACCGTGCCGACCCCTTCCACCAACGCCCGAGAATTGGCCCGCATGATGGTCGGGCGGGAAGTGCTCTTCGACTTGAAGAAGGAGCGCACGGAAAAGGGCGAGCGCGTCCTGGAGATTCGCGGCGTCCGGGCTCGGAACGACCGGAAGATGGAGGCCCTCAAGTCGGTGGATCTGGAGGTTCACGCGGGCGAGATCCTGGGCATCGCGGGCGTAGACGGCAACGGGCAAAGCGAGCTGGCCCAGATCCTGACCGGCCTGCGGAAGGCCCACAGCGGCAGCATTCGGATCCTGGGCCGGAACGAAACCAATCGCTCTCCCCGCCATCTGGTTGGCCTGGGAGTCGGACACATTCCCGAGGACCGTCAGAGGGTCGGTCTCATCTTGGACATGACCGTCGGCGAAAACGCGATTTTGCAAGTTCATGCAGGGCCTCCCTACTCCCGGTGGGGATTTTTCGACCGTGAGGCCGTCTCTCGGTTCGCCGAGAAGCTGATGCGGGAGTACGACGTGAGGACCTGGGGACCGGAGGCCAAAGCAGGTACCTTGTCGGGAGGGAACCAGCAAAAGCTCGTACTGGCCCGGGAGTTCTCCCGCAACCCGAAGCTCCTCGTCGCCGTTCATCCCACCAGGGGCCTGGACGTGGGAGCCGCCGAGTTCGTTCAAAATCAGCTTCTGGCCCGCCGGAGCGCCGGCGGCGCGGTGCTCCTCATCTCTACCGAACTGGAGGAGCTTTTTCTGCTGAGCGATCGGATCGCCGTCCTCTACGAAGGCCAGGTCATGGGACTGTTCGACACTTCGGAGGTGAGCCGCGAGAGGGTGGGCCTTTTGATGGCGGGTTCGCGCGATGAAGCAAAGTCCTGAAACTCGCGGCAGACGGTCTTTGCGGGGGAACCGATGGCCTTGGCAAGTGTGCCCGTTGTCCGGCTGACCTGGAGAAGGAGGCTGGGAGAATTTCTTCTTCCGGTCGCGGCGGTCCTGGCTGCCTTCGTCGTCGCGGGCGTTCTGCTGGCCCTCACCGGCGTCAATCCCCTCAAGGCCTACGGCTATCTCCTTTTCCACGCCTTTTCTGACCGGAACAGCTTCGCGGAAATCCTCGTGCGCACCTCTCCCCTGTTGCTGACCGGTCTGGGGATCTCCGTCGCTTTTCAATGCGGGATGTGGAACATCGGGGCCGAGGGGCAGCTCTATGTGGGGGCCGTCGTGACCACAGGGCTGGGGATTTCCCTGATCCACCTTCCTCCGGCGGTTCTCCTTCCCTTGATTGTGCTCGCCAGCGTGGTGGGGGGCGGGCTTTACGGCGCGCTTCCCGGATGGCTCAAGGTGCGCTTCGGGGCGAATGAGATCATCGTCACGATCATGCTCAATTACGTGGCCATCCTGGGCTCCAGTTATCTGCTTAGCAATCCTTGGAAAGAGCCTTCCGGCTTGGTGCCGCGCTCGGCCAATATCGTGAGCGCCGCCCAACTCCCCCGGCTGATCGAAGGGACTCGGATGCACGCCGGGATCCTGCTGGCTCTGGCGGCGACGGCGGTCATGTTTGTGCTGCTTCGAAAGACTGTCTTGGGCTACCGCCTGCGCGTCGTCGGACGCAATCCGAACGCCGCCCGCTACGGGGGCATCCCGGTGGGGCGCACGCTGATCCTGGGAATGGCGATCAGCGGAGGGCTGGCCGGGCTCGCGGGAATGGGGGAGATCTCCGGCATCCACCACAATCTCCTGGACGAATTTTCCCCCGGTTACGGTTTTACGGGGATCGTCGTCGCGCTGCTGGGCAACCTCCATCCCCTGGGCGTCCTGATGGCCGCGGTGCTTTTCGCCGCCCTTCAGGTCGGGGCGGAATCCATGCAGCGCACGTTCCGCATCGCCACCTCCTTGGTGTGGATCCTTCAGGGACTGGTGGTCCTGTTCGCCCTAGGGAGCCGGTTCCTCAGCCGTTACGCCAGGGAATAAGTTCCGATGGAATGGGACATCCTGCTGGATCAGTTTTTCTGGATCAGCGTTTGCGCCGCCATGGTGCGCATCGCGGCCCCGATCCTCATGGCCGCCCTGGGAGAGGTCTTCGCCGAACAGTCCGGGGTGTTGAACATCGGCCTGGAGGGGATGATGCTGATGGGCGCCTTTTCGGGCTTCATGGGGGCCTTCCTCACAGGGAACAACTGGCTGGGCCTTTTAGCCGGCATGCTGGTCGGGGGGGCGTTGAGCCTCATCCTGGTTTACATGAGCGTCAACCGGGGGGTAGACCAGGTGGTGACCGGAATTGCCATCAACATCTTCGCCCTGGGGGTCACAGGCTTTCTCTTCAGCCGGGCCTTTGAAATCACGTTCGAACCCCCCAGGATTCATGCCTTCAAGTCCTGGCCGGTTCCCGTCTTGAGTGAGCTGTCGTGGGTGGGTCCCGTCCTGTTCAGGCAGACGCCCTTGGTCTATATCGCCCTCCTTTTGGTTCCGGTTTGCGCAGTCGTCCTGTATCGGACGAAGTTCGGCTTGAAGATCCGGGCCGTGGGAGAGCATCCGCTGGCCGCGGACACGGCCGGCGTTCAAGTGAATCGGATCCGGTTCGTCTGCATCCTTCTGAGCGGCCTGATGGCCGGTTTCGGCGGGGCGATTTTGAGCGTCGGACAGGTGGATGTGTTCTTGGAGAACATGACGGCGGGTCGGGGATTCATCGCCCTGGCCGTTGTGGTGTTCGGGAAATGGAACCCCTTCCGCGTGCTCGGTGCGGCGTTCCTTTTCGGGCTGGCTGACGCTTTTCAGCTTCGGATTCAGGCGCTGGGTTTCAAGATCCCTTTCCAATTCCTTCTGATGGCGCCCTATGTATTGACCATCGTTGTTCTGGTGGGGGTCGTGGGGAAGGCGGACTACCCCGCCGCCACCGGGATCCCGTATTTGATCGAGAGGCGCCGGAGACGGGCCTTGGCCGGGGGGCGCTGGACGCGAGGGTCGGCGAAGCCCGAGGGCGATTGACTCCGGCCGAAGCCTCTCCGTAAAATGGGGCTTCCATCGCAGATTGAGGGGGCGCATTTCCATCGGAAGCGCCGTGTCGGCATATCCATGCGCTCCTGGCCTGGCTGATTTCGGCAAGGAGAGGAGGGAATCATGAAGAGGCTTTTATTGATCCTGCTTGTGGGTTTCCTCGTTCTTGGGGGATGGGGGACGGCTTCGGCGAAGCACAACAAGTTGCGCGTGGCCGCCGCCTTGATCGGGCCCGCGAATGACGCTTCCTGGAACGCGGCGGCGGTGGCAGGGCTCAAGATGGCCCAGAAGCGCTACGGGATCGAGTTCACCTTCGTGGAGAGCGTCAAGCTGGCCGACCTGGAGGGAGTCTACCGGGACTTCGCGGCCAAAGGGTACGGCCTGATCATCGGCCATGCCTTTAACTTCGGCGATGCGGCCCTCAAGGCGGCCAAGGATTATCCCAAGGCGAAGTTCGCCATCACGGCATCCTCGGCGAGCAACGGAACGAATGTGGCCGGCTTTGACTTTCGCCAGCAGGAGACCGCCTTTGTGGCGGGCGTCCTGGCCGGATTGATGACCAAGTCCAACCGTCTGGGCGCCATCGGAGGGTTCGGATTTCCGGCCATCATCCGCCAGGTCGAGGGCTTCCGACTCGGAGCCCGTTATGCCAACCCCAAGATCCGGATGTTTCACACCTATATCAATAGCTGGGTGGACGTGGGCAAGGCCAAGGAGACCGCCCTCGGGCAGTTGGATTTGGGCGCGGATATCGTCTTTACCGCCCTGGACGAAGCTGGCCACGGCGCCATCAAGGCGGCCGAGGAAAAAGGGAAATTCGCCATCCCCAGCTACTCCCCTCAGCATCAGCTCGCCCCTAAGACCGTCCTGACAAGTGTTCTGCACGGGGTGCCCTTTGTCATCCTGAACATGGTGAAGGAGGTCCACGACGGAACGTTCCAGGGGAAGGTGTACAAGCTGGGTTTCCAACGCGGCGTGGGCGGCCTGCCCCCCTGGCATCCGGAGGCGAAGGCAAACATTCCCCAGGGGATTCGGGATCGCGTGGATCGAGTCTCGGCCGCCATCAAGAGCGGAAAGCTTGTGATTCCTGAGATTGTCAAAGACGGGGGCGCTAAGAAATACGACGTCTCCAAGCTGCCTGTCATCAAGTAGGCGGAAAAACGCCACGTCGTTTGTTTGGATTGAAGGGCTAGACGGACGGCTCCTCCGGGGGGTTGCATTCCCGGGGGAGCCGCTTGTTTTTTCGGCGCGAGGGGGCGGGGCGGGGACGCTTGCCCTCCTCGGCTCAACCGTTGATGAGGCATCCATGCGTTGTCAGCGTCTTTGTCCTGTGGGTGGCCTCCCGCAAGGTCGCGCGGGCGCGATAGGCCGTTGAGAAGAGTCAAGAATTCTGTTAATTTGACCGCGTTCCCGCGAACAGGAGCCATTGTCGGAGGCATTGAAGTAGAGGAGGCCGTCTCAACAGGTCTCTTTCGTCCCCTTGTTGGGGGGGGCAAGGAGGAAAAAAATGAGCGGAAAAAGGATTCCTTTCAACCTGACCTTGGTTCTTTCCCTCTTCCTGCTCCTGCCTGCGCCGGCCCCGGGAGCACAGAAGTTCAAATTTGCTCTGCCGTGGGTCCCCTTCGGGAGAGACTCGGGTTGGTTTTCGGCGCTTGAGAAAGGCTATTACGCCGAAGAGGGTCTCGACGTGACCATCCACCGGGGTTTCGGCGGCGCCGACTCCATCCAGAAGCTGGTCGCGGGGGCGTATAAGATCGGGACGACCGATCCCGGAAGCCTGCTTTTGGCGCGCGCCCAGGGGATCAAGATTGTGATGGTCGGGATGTATCACGACAAAGCCCCCTTCGTCCTCCGCTGGCTGGAAGGATCGGGTATCAAGTCCCTGAAGGACCTGGAGGGAAGGACCGTGGGAGCCCCGCCGGGGGACTCGAACCTCAAGGTTCTTCCGGTCCTGATGGAAGCGAACGGTGTGGACTTCAAGAAGCTCAAGATCGTCAACATGCAGCCCGCCGCCCGGGAGCCCATGCTGCTTTCGGGAAAGCTGGATGTCGTCACGGGGTTCCACATCCAACAGCCTTCTATCGCCGCGATGGCTGCAAAGCAGGGCAAGAAGGTCAAAATGACTCTCTTCGCGGACCACGGCGTTGACGTCTATGGATATGGCATCATAGCCCTGGAGTCCTATATGCGTCAGGACCCCAAAACGCTTCGAAAGTTCCTGCGCGCGTCGGTGAAAGGGATGGCCTACAGCATCGAGCACCCGGGTGAGGCGGTGAAGTTCTTTCTGAAACGCTATCCGGCGGCGGATCCAAAAACGAACCGGCAGGTCTGGGATCTCACCATCGACGGCATGCTGACCGAGGAGCAGATGCGTCTTGGAATCTGGCGAATGGAGCGCAAGAAGTGGGTCAAGACGCGGGACGTCTTGTCGAAAGGGTACGGCCTGAAGGTGAAGTTCGCGGTGGACGACCTGTACACGAACGACTTCCTGCCGGTGGTCATGCCGCCGAAGCGCGGACCCCGAACGATTCCCAGGTTGTGGTAAGACCCCCGAAGACGGTCTGCGAGGAGAACGCGCAGTCCGACCTCCCCGGCGAGCAGGCGTTCAGAGACCCGCCGTGTAAGGTAAACCGCGAGAGCCTTGATTCCCTGGAAGGCGGGTGGTCTAAATCTTTTCTTCCCGAGGGAAGGCCCGAGAAGGAGGAGACGACGTGCCGTATAAGAAAGGCGAACCTGTCCTCTGGGAGAGACTGACCTGGGACGAGGCCCGGGAGGTTTCGAAGAGGGTGGGGATGGCCATCGTTTGCGTCGGGGCGATCGAGCAACACGGCCCGCATCTTCCGGTGAGCGTGGACATCTCCATCAACTATGAGATCGCCAAGCGCATCTCCGCCCGGACGGGAGTCCCTGTGTTGCCGCCGATTTATCCGGGGGTTTCCGAGTCCCACGGTTTTCCGGGCACCCTTTTCGTCCGGCCCGAGACGCTGAGTATGATGATGTATGACATCTGCCGGAGCCTTTACGAGAAAAGCGGCATCAAGAAGATCCTGGTCATCAATGGACACATGTGGAACCAGGCCGCCAACCTGGCGATTCGGGACAACATCCGTTGCGATTACCCGGACCTCCTGATTCGGGTGCTCAACTGGTGGGACTTCGACCGTGAGGTGTACGCGCTGGTGGCTTCTGACTGCCCCCTGGGAAGAAGTCTTCACGCCAACATCGGCGAGACCTCCTGCATGCTGGCCATCTCTCCCGAGCTCGTGGACATGAAAAAGGCCAAGCGGATGAAGGTGGATACCCCCGAATATCCCCATTTCTGGGATTACCGGGAAGAGCAGATGACCAAGAGCGGCGTGATGGGGGCGGCGGCCACCCGGGCGACGGCGGAGCTGGGCGAGAAGATCCTCTCGCTCGCGGTGAAAAAGCTCGTGGCGGAGATCAAGAAAGCCCTGAAAGAAAGGCCCCGCTACAACGCCCCCAACAAAATCGCCGCCAAGCGGGCCTGAGGGAGGAAATCCGGTGGTCTTCGACGGCTGGAGGATGTACGACCTGACGCTGACGCTGGCCCATGACATGCCCGCCTTCCCCATCGGGCTCCAGGACGTTCGCATCGTCAGGGACCTTCGGCGGGCGATGTACACGGCCAACGCCGACAAGATCGAGATGTCCTGCCACGCGGGCACGCATCTCGACGGACCGCTTCACTTCGAGCCCCGCGGCAAGACAATCGACCAGTTCCCCCTCGAAGGGAAACTCGTCGGCGAAGGGGTGGTTGTGGACATCAGCGACCAAGTGGGGGACTACGACTTCTACGGCAAGAAAGAGATCCTGAGCGCCGGCGTGGAGGTCCGACCCGGTGACATCCTTTTCATCCACACGGGTTACCATGATTACGCCCCGGGAAAGCGCAAGGAAGACGACATCAAGTATTTCTACAAACACCCCGGCCCGAAAATGGATTTCGCCCGGTGGGCCAGGAAGATGAAATTCAAATACCTCGGCATCGACGGCGGAAGCCAGGATCACCCGTTGAACACGGGCTTGCAGGGAAGGATTCCGTTCATTGATGAAGAGTTCTGCAGGAAGCACGGGGTGGAGAAGGTGGCAGACATCTTTCCGCGCAAGACGTGGCAGCTCATGCACAGCGAGCTGTTTAAGCATGAGATCACCCACGTAGAGAACCTCGGCGGGGACATTGATAAGGTCCTCAACAAACGGGCGATCATCGGGACGTTCCCGCTGAAAATCGTCGCCGAGTCGGCGCCCTGCCGGGTGGTGGCCTGGGTGAGAGAATAAACCGATGGGGAAAGAAAAAAGGGGGGTTCTGCTCCCCTTTTTTCTTGTGCCTGAGCCGAGGGGTCTTCGGGCCTAGGCCTTCCCTTGGGCGACGGCCTCAATCGCCTCGAGGATCTT
>JBHIBA010000190.1:0-8898 GCA_046758845.1 Nitrospinota bacterium | reverse complement strand
TTGACACGTCGCGCTTTCAGAGATGACACGTCAACTGCATTAGCGCTCTACTTGGTGATGAATGAAATTGCCGGAGGAGGCGATGTCCACGGGCGAGCCGGGAAAACTTCAGTTGGCGGTGGATCCCTCTTCAATGGGATTACCGAGGGCGATGCGGCCATCCTCCAACATGCCCGCTTTATACAGCGTGTGGGCAAGCATCTGCGGGGCATGATGAATTTGGACCCGCCGGCGGGACCCGAGGATTTGGCGAATCGCATTGACCGTCTCCGCCACAGCGGGCCCGTCCAGAAGGTCCAAGTCATTCAATTCCAGGATAACCCCCCCTTCCGGTTCGGCAAAACGAAGAGCCGCCCACACCAGTTCCCGTGAAAACTCTGCGGCCGACGCGCTGCATATCCCACCGGAAGCGGCCAATTTGGGGCTCTTTGGGTCGGTGCATATCTCAAAAGGCCGGGTGGACATGTCTCAGCTCAGATTCGGGCCGAAGAAAAACTCGGGGAAAAGGCCCTTTTTCCCGTTTCCAGGCCCCACAATCCCAAAGGAAGGCCGCGCGCCATGAGGGGCGATACTAAAGGCGCCGGTCATGCATCGCCCAAATCCGGGGCGTTCTCCTCTGAGGCGGAATGATTGCATATTCAGATCCATTATCCGTAATATAGTCCATATGCACTTTTCTGGTTCGCAGGTGAGGGCAAACGAAAGGAAATGTCCTTGACCCCGTCGCGGCGCAATAAATTGGCGCTCGCCCTCGTGCTCGCATGTGTCCTGGGGGTGGCCTCTTGTAAGAACGAAACCCCCCAGCCGGCCGGTAGGGCGGGAGGACGCCCCCGGCGCGGCCCGGTCGCCGTGCGCGTAGCGCCCGTAAAGGCCGGCCGCCTCGTTTACACCATCCGCGCCACCGGAACGGGGGTTCCAGAGACAGTGGTCAAGCTGTCGGCCCGGACGGAGGGCCAGATCTTCCGAGTCCAGGCGCGCGAGGGCGACCGGGTCAAAAAGGGTCAGGTTCTCGTCCAGGTGGATGACGCCGTTCATCGCCACCAGTTTGAACTGGCGAAGGCGGAGGTCCAGGCCGCCCGGGCCCGGCTGGCCAAGCTGCAAGCGGGCAACCGACCGGAGGAGATCGCCGGATCGGCCGCGGAAGTGGCACAGGCCAAAGCTCTCGCCGCCCGGGTCCGTGCGGAAGTGGAATCAGCCCGGGCGAAGAAGAAGGAGGCGGATACCAACGCCTTGATGTACGAGAGGATGTTCCGCCAGGGGGTGGTCAGCCCGCAACAACGACTGGCCGCACAGACCGTGGCGGAGTCAAGCGCCGCCAATCTTTCTGAAATGGAGGCCAAGCTCCGCGAGAGCGAGGCTGCGCTTAACGCCGCAAGAGCGAGGCTTCGCTTGATGAAAGCGGGCGCCCGCCGTGAAGACGTGGCCGCCGCCAAGAGTGAACTCCTGCGCGCTAGAGAGAACGCGAACCTGCTTGGCGTGCGAATGGAATACGCCCGGAGCGCGGCGCCCATCTCGGGGATTGTGTCCGAGAGAAGGGTCGAGCCCGGCGACCTGGCCCGCATCGGCACCCACCTGCTCACGCTGGTGAACACCGAGCGCCTCAAGATTCGCACGCAGATCTCCGAGCTCGACCTGCCCAAGGTGAAGGTCGGCCAGAGGGTGGAAGTCACGTTTGACGCCTATCCCGCCAACAAGCTCACCGGACGGGTCATCCGGGTCTTCCCGACAGTCGATCCCGCGTCCAGACAGGCAACCGTGGAGGTGAGCCTGGAGAACCCGGGCGGGGAAATCCCTTCCGGCCTTCTCGCCCGCTTGACGTTTACCACACGTGCCGAGCGCCGCACCCTCATCATCCCCAAGTCCGCCCTGGTCCGGCGGGTACAGGGGGGACGCTATGAAGTCTTCGTGGCCAAGGCGGTCTTGAAACCCGCCAAGCCCCGCGCGCCGGGAAAAACCTTCGCCGGGCCCGCCCCCAAAGCGCCCCCGAACGGAACGAACTCGCGCGAATCGGGTGGAAAGCCCGCCCGACCCGCGACCGCCAGGTCCGACGGAACCCTTCAGGCGAAGAAAGGCGACCGGCGGGCTGCCGGGGATTACATCGCGGAGTCCCGCAGAGTCGTCGCGGGGGAGATCGAGGGGGACCTTGCTGAAGTCCGGTCGGGCCTTTCGCCCGGAGACCTCGTGGTCACTCAGGGAACGAGCCGCCTCCGGCCGGGCAGCCCCTTGAGAATCGTTCGCTGACCTAAAGGAACACCCGCCGTGTCACTCAGCCGTCTCAGCATCCGAAGACCCATCGGGACGATGATGATCTGCCTGTGTCTGATCGTCCTGGGGGCGGTTTCCGTTTTCAACCTTCCGGTGGACTTCCTCCCCCGGATCATCTACCCGCGCATCATTGTCATCGTGGGCTACGCCGGCGTGAACCCGGGCGTTATCGAAGAGGAGGTGACCAAGGTTCTCGAGCGGGAGCTGGCCACCACCGACGGCATCCGAAAGATTTACTCGGTCTCCTCGGAGGGACGGACCTTCATCAACCTCTTCTTCCGGTTCGACCGCGACATCGACCTGGCCCTTCAGGACACGATCACGAAGGTGAACCTGGCGCGCCGCGGTCTGCCCGATGACATCGATCCCCCGCGGGTCTGGAAGTTCGATCCGGCCCAGCTTCCCATACTCGAGTTCTCCCTGTCCTCGAAGACCTTAACGGGCACGGCCCTTCGGACGTGGGCAGATGAAATCCTGGTCAGGGACCTGGTGGTGGTCCCCGGCGTCGCCTCGGTCGAGGTCATGGGCGGGCAGAGGGAGGAGATCCAAGTTCTGGTGGACTTCCCCCGGCTCCAACAGTTGGGCCTCACCATCGACGACGTGATCGGCCGCCTCGACGAAGAGAACAAAGAGGTGAGCGGGGGGCGCGTGATCGCCGCGGGGACGGAATACCTGACGCGGACGATGGGCCGGTTCACTCAGCCGGGGGATCTCGAAAAGGTCATCCTTCGAAACACGCAGGGGAAAAAGATTTACCTGAAAGATTTCGCCCAGATAGTGGACGCCGGCGAACGACAGAGGATCTTCGCTTGGGTGAACAACGACGAGGCCATCAAGGTCGTCCTCCTGAAGCAGCCGGACGCCAATACCGTCCAAGTGGGCGATCAGGTTCACAAGCGCATCGCCGCCCTCAAAACCCAGGGCCTCTTCCCGCCCGACACCAAGCTCAGGGTCATGTTCGACCAGTCCTGGTTCATCAAGAACTCCATCCGGGACGTCTCCACCGCCATCGCCATGGGCGGCGGGCTGGCGATCCTGGTGGTTTTGCTCTTCCTGGGGAGCCTGCGGCGGACGTTCATCATCAGCCTCTCGATCCCGATTGCCCTGATCGTCACGTTCTTCCTGATGAAGGTAACCGGCGTTACACTGAACATCTTCAGCCTGGGCGGCCTGGCCCTGGGGGTCGGGATGCTGGTGGACAACAGCATCGTCATGCTGGAGAACGTCTCACGTCACCAGAAGGGCGGAGGGGACCCCATTCGCGCGGCCAATCACGGCGCCAAGGAGGTGGAATCCGCCCTGTGGGCGTCCGCCGGGACCAACCTGGCGGCCATTTTGCCCTTCCTGTTCATCAGCGGGATCGCCGCGCTTCTATTTAGAGAAATGATTCTGACCATCTTCTTCGCGATGGTCATCTCCCTCCTCGTCGCCCTGACACTGGTCACCACGCTCTCGGCCAAGTTGCTCACCATCCCCCGCACAAGCCACATCGGGCGATTCTTTCTGATCCGGGCGTTCCAAGGGCTGATCGAAGGGGTTACGAACCTGTATGCCAAATCCCTGGGCGGGATTCTTCGCTTCCGGTATCTGGTCCTGGGAGTGATCCTGGCGGGTTTCGTGGCTGTCCTACCGCTTTTCGAGCAACTCGGGACCGAGCTCCTGCCACCGGTGGATGACCACCGGGCCTCGATTTTCGTGCGGTTTCCGCCGGGGCGCGCCCTGAACGAGAACACCGAGGTTGTCCGCAAGTTGAGTGAGGCGGCGCTGCAGATGCCGCAGAGCCGCTCCACTTTCATGGTCGCCGGCGGAAGGCTCTACGGCAGGGGCGTGAGAACGCAGGCCACCATCGCAAACGTGGACATCACCGTGGACCCGAAGGTCAATACCGTGGATTTCGTCCGACAGCTCAACCGAAAGGTCCGCAGCCTGGGCATACCCGACGCCCGCATCTTCGTCATGAAATCCCGCGTGCGGGGACTGAACGTATCCAATTCGACCCACCGGCGGGACGTCAGCGTCAATGTCAGGGGTGACGACCTGACCATCCTCGACCAATTGGGCCGGGAGCTGATCCAGCGCATGCGGGCCATCCCGGGCGTGGCCAACGTGGACCGGAACCTGGAAGATGTGGAACCCGAGTTCCGCGTCCACGTCGATCGAGAGCGCGCGGCCCAGTTCGGCCTGACGGTGACGGAAGTGGGCAACACCATCCGGGCGGCCGTGGACGGGGTGATCGCGACGAAGCTTACGCGCGGGGATCGGCAGGTGGACGTCCGGGTCCGCTACGCCGACGCATTCGTTCGTTCCCAGGCCGATCTGGAAAACCTAAGCCTGTTTCCCAAGAGCGGCGAGAGGATCCCCTTGCGCCACGTGGCGAAAATCGGCTCCGGGCTGGGTCCCGCCGCTATCACCCGGGAGGACCAGGCGCGCGTCCTGCAGATCGTCGCGGACGTCGAGGGGCGGCCTTTGGGCGAGGTGGCCAAGGAGATCCGCGCGGTTGCAGAGGAGATCAACCTGCCCCAAGGTTACGGCATCCTTCCCGGAGGGGAGGAGGAGGCCCTGGCCGAGGCGAGCCGGACGATGGCCCTGCTGACCGCTCTGGCCATCTTCCTGGTCTTTGTGGTGATGGCCGTCCAGTATGAATCGTTGTCCAATCCGTTGGTCATTATTTTGACCGTCCCTCTGGCTTTGATGGGTGGCGTTCTGGGCCTGTATTTCACCAACACCGCCATCGGGGCGACCGTCCTCCTGGGGGTCATCCTGCTGGTTGGGATCGTGGTCAACAACGCCATTCTCCTCGTGGAATACATCGTCCAGCAGCGGCGGGATCACGGCGCGCCCAAATTCGACGCGATCCGGCAAGCCTGTCGCCTTCGCCTCCGTCCCATCCTCATGACCTCCTTCACGACCGTCATTGCCCTCCTGCCCATCGCCATAGGGATTGGAGAGGGCTCGGAAATGATGCAGCCGCTGGGAATCGTCGTCGCAACCGGTCTGGCATTTGCTACGTTCATTACCCTATTCATGACACCCACCCTTTACGCTGTTGTGGACGATGTGGCCTCGCTCCTGCGCCGCTTGGTGTTCGGCAAGGGGGCCCTGGAGTCCGAACGGCGGACCGTGACCCGCGCCCACGTCTCCCCCCTGGCGGAGGATGATGAAAACGGAGAGACGGTCCAGGAACCAGCAGCCGCAAGCCTTTTGAACACCGCTCTTGCCGGGGAAGAGCTCGAGAGGTAAATTGCTTATGTCAGGGCGCGGAGAAGGCCGCATGGATGTCGTCTTGGGCTGGCGGCAAGCCGCGGAAATTTCCCCTGCGAGATTGGTGATTGCGGCTAAGGCCAGCACCAAATAGTCAAAACTTGACATATTCTAGTTTTATAATATCTTCAAAGAACAGGTGGAATTTTCCTTCTGAGACGCGAGAGGAGCGATATGGCTGAAGTTGCCGCGACCGTCAAAATTCGGCCCTTGGAAGAGCTGGACATCGGCAGTCTGGCCAAGATTGACGAGAAGGTGAGCAGGGCCTACCGTCCCGAGGAATGGGAGCGAAGGGCCATCTACTACATCCGCCGGGACCCGGAGACCTCCCAGGTGGCGGAGGTGGACGGAGCCGTTGTGGGGTTCATGCTGGGGGAGATCCGGTCGGGGGAATTCGGCCTGGAAGAGCCGACCGGCTGGATCGAGGTGATGGGCATCGACCCCGCTTACCAGGGTCAGGCCATCGGAAGGAAACTGGCCGAAGCGATGTTCGATCACTTCAGGGCGCGCGGCGCCAAGTCGGTTCGAACATTGGTCAGCTCCCAAAGCGAGGAAATCATCGCCTTTTTCAAGGCATTGGGATTCACCCCTTCGCCCATCCAGCCGCTGGAAAAAGCGCTCTAGATTGACCCCAGAGGTGAGAGAGCGAAAGGGGGAAACGGGCCGGGCGTCAAAGAGCTCGAAACGGCGAGGAAGGAAGAGATGAATTTTCCCAAGCAAACCCTGCCGAGGAAGTACCACGAGGCGGTCGTCCGCTGGCAGAACAAGTTCCTGAAAGACTATGACCTGCTCCTGAACAACTGGGAGAAGTACTTTCCCCGCGATTCGAAGTTCTGCTTGTGCGCCTATCGCGACACCGATGTCCCCAATGTCATCCAGGTGGGCGACAACAAGGGGAAACCAAAGTACCAGAAGGCCGGTGAGATGAACGAGGATCTGGCCTCCGCGCTGCTGCACATCGTCCGGGCCCAGGCCAGCACGGAGTTCGGCTCCATCCAGCAGCATCAGGAGACCCTGGCGCGCGCCCAGAGCGATGAGGACCGTTTCTGGGTCCTCCGCGTCATGGCGGAGGAGTTGCGCCACGGCTACCAGATGTTCCACCTTCTGCTGAGCGACGACTGGAGCGGCGTCTCCAAGAAGAAGGCGGACGAATACGTCGAAGAGATCCTCTCCATGGAGACCGGGAGCCACGTCCTCGGCGCCTTCAACGTCAACTACGACTCCTTCGTGGACAACGTGGTGTTCGCAGCCCTCATCGACCGCGTCGGGAAGTACCAGCTCACCATGCAGAAGGTCTGCTCCTACGGGCCCTTTTCCCAGAGCATGCCGCCCATGCTTCAGGAAGAGGCCTTCCACCTGGCCGCGGGCGTCGTGCCGCTGCGCCGCTGGGTGACGAAGGCCGCGCAGGGCGAGGTCTTCATCACGATGCCGGTTATCCAGAAGGTCTTCTACAAGTGGTTCCCCCTCGGCCTCGACATGTTCGGCCACGAGAAGGGCGGCGGCAGCAACGTCCGCATGGGCTTCAAGGACATGACCAACGCGGAGGCGCAAAGCCGCTACATCGATGAGTGCCAGAAACTGGTGGCCGACCTGAATCTCCGGTACGTCCGGGCGAAGCTACCCAAGCTATCGGCGGAAGAGGCGGAAAGACTCCTGGAGAAGGTTCTCAAATACCGCGAGCCCGCGCAGGGCCTCGCCTACGAGGAGCTGATTCACCGCCCGGACAAGAGGTTCAACCGGCGCCGCGGAGTCTTCGCCTACCAGATGTTCGGCGTGCGGGGAGAGGAATTCACCGACCTGGCGGAGTACGGCCGGCATCTGGCCAAGCATCTGCCCGAAGCCTACCTGGCCGGCAAGGAGTTCAAGTTCTATTTCGACCTCCTGAAGCAGGTCGTCTCGGAAGAGATCACCGTGGACCAGGCCATCAAGAGCACGCCGGTCCTTAAGCACGTCGGCGGTTCCTGCCCTTGCTCCAAGTCCGTGCGGTGGATCGTCGAGGAAGAAGGGGAGGAAGTGAATCCCGCGACGGTCAACTGAGGGGCGGGCCGTCCGCCGGCTTCGCTCAGGACATGTTTTGAAAACCGACCGGATTTCCAGGGGGGCTTTTTTGGGCACTTGCGCGCCGGCCCAACTGCGGTTGAAGGCGCGTATGCTTAAGCCGCACGTCTTGGGCGCACACCTTCCGGCAGGCAATCGACCAGGCACGCCAGTGCAGAAACCTGACGCGGTGCGTCCGCCCCCCTGGACCCCCCGAAAAACTTCTGACGGCCCGGCACTGCGTAGCCGGGCCTGCCTCTGGGTTGGGCGTGGGTTTGGCTGGGTTGGTTGTCTGGGGCCTTGCGATGGCTCCTGTCTTTGCCCGAATGCGCGCCTTGCTACGCAAGGCTCCCGCATTCGGGCAACGGGCCAGTTTTTTGCGGGGTGGACTTTCGGCTCTTACTTTTCCTCGATGAAGAACCGGCCAAACCCCAGCAGGTAGCCCAGCGCCAGCCTGCGGACCTTCTCCCTGACTTCGTCTGATTCTAAATCCGACCATCCCCCTCCCAGGGGAAGCTCCGACTCGAAGTAGAACACGCCGATGTCGTGATGGTGCTCCACGTCGTAGACGTCTTCTTCCCCGGCGTCTTCCAGGCCGTCCTCCAGCAGCTCCTGAAAGGTGTCGCCCAGGTGTAGCGCGTTCCCCTCGATGGCCTCGCTCACGTTCCGGTCGCGCGTGGCCAGAGCCACCAGAATGGCCTGTTTCTCCGGGTGCGGCTTCAGGCGGACCCAGGTCTTTTCATGAACAGCCAGCCAGGTTTCCGGCCCCGAGGGTTCTTCGGCCTGCATGCCGGGGTCCCGGTCGCAGACACTGGAAAACCGGTCGTCACCGGAAAAGGTGGCGGCGATGCTCGAAAAAAATTCTGAGACCAAACCTCGTTCCGTATCGGTCAAGGACATGGAAGACTCACTTTCGTTTTCTGCGGGGGGCGCTTTATGGGCACTGACGTGCCTGCTTAGTCGTGGGGGGCGCTTCCCTCGACTTCGCTCGGGACAGGTTTTGAAAGGCGCCCGGATTTGTTTAGGGGGGCCTTTTTGAAAACCGGCCCCCCTAAAACCCCCCGGAAAACTTTCTGTTCGCGATAAAGGGCCGCCCCCTAAAAGCGCGGCCCTTTATCGCATAAGACTGGCTCATTGGCTGAATGCGGGAGCCTTGCGCAGCAAGGCGCGCATTCGGCCAAAAAAGGAAGCCACCAGAGGGCGAAGGACGACCGGCTCAGCCCAACTCACACCCAACCCAAAAGCAGGCCCGGCCACGCAGTGCCGGGCCGTGAAAAGTTTTCCGGGGGGTCCCCAGGGGGGCGGCTTACAAAAAGCGCCCCCTGGGAAATCTGG
>JBHIBA010000189.1:0-8929 GCA_046758845.1 Nitrospinota bacterium | reverse complement strand
TTTGGCCGGATGCCCGTCTGCCTGCGGCAGCCGCAGCATCCGGCCAACCAGCCAGTTTTAGGCGAAAGAGGGCGGCCCTGCAGGGCCGCCCTCTTTCGCGAAACAAAAGTTTTCGAGGGGGGGTTGGGGGGACAGTTTTCAAAATGTCCCCCCAAGGTCTTCAAGCGCCCCGCGCTTCCGTCTCCGCTGCCGACAGGGCGTCCAGGCAGTCGTTCACAAAGGGCAGGGCCCCGGCGACGTTGTTCTCCACGCAGGGGATGCCGCAATCCAGCAGGGAGGTCAGAAGGGCCTCCGCCTCAACGAGCTTCCGGGCAACCTCGGAATCGTCCATGGGCATGGCTTTCGTCTCTATGGGAAGGGTCTCAATTAGAGTTCACAGCGGCTAAAAGGGCACGTCGCGTTTGTCCTCGATCCGCTTCCAGCCGGGTTTCAGGACATCGGCGAATTTCTTTCCGATCTCTCCCGCCTCCACCAGTTCCACGCCGCACTGGATGAGGAGGGAAGCGGCCAACGCTTGCTGCACCTCCTTTTGGATCGACGGCCAGCGGGCCCTGTCCACATCTGGATGGACCTCCCCTCGGACGGTCAATTTGTCCACCTCCTTCACCCGCTCGATGACCGCCTCCCACTCGTGGGTCAGGGCTTCGATGCCCGCCAGGGTCTCCTCGATGGCGGGCGGAAAGATGTTCACCCCTTTCACCTTCTTGACGTCGTCGAGCTTTCCCCGGATGCCGGCCACCAGGCGCTTGAACGTGCGCCCGCAGGAACAGGGTTCTGAGGTAAAGGCGGCCAGGTCCTTCGAGCGGTATCGAAGAAGCGGGAGGACCTCGAAGCTCCTCACCCCGAGACTCGTCCAGACGATCTCGCCCACCTCTCCATCGGGCGCCGGCTCGCCCGTCACCGGGTCGAGGCACTCTGCGATGAAGTTGTCCTCGATCACGTGCATCCCCGCCTTGGCCGGACATTCGTAAAGGGAGATGGTCCCCAGCTCGACCATCCCGTAGTTGTCGTAACAGTCCGCGCCCCAGAGGTCCTCGATGCGCTTTTTCGTGGCGGGGATAGAGGCCCCCGGCTCGGCGGCGTGGTGGGTGGAACGGATCGTGGAGGACCGGGTGTCGATCCCCTCCTCCTGGCTCACCGCCCCCATGTGCAGGGCGTAAGAGGGCGTGCACATGAAGTGTGTGCAGGCGAAATCCCGAATCATCCGGACGCGACGGTCGGTGGGCGTGGACCCGCTGGGGACCACGACGCCGCCTACTTTTTCCACGGCGTAGTGCGCGCCCCAGAACCCGATGAACATGTTGTAGCCCGAGGGCATGAGGAAGACGCTGCCGGGGCGAATTCCCTGGGCATAGAGGCCGTAGGCCCACATCTCGGCGATCCAGCTGAAGCTGCGGCGCGTGTCGAGATAGAGCAGGGGACGGCCGGTGGTTCCGCCGGAACCGTGGAGGCGGGAGGACGCCTTCACGTCCACGATGTGGATGTCCCCGTAGGGGGGATGCTCTTGCTGGCTCCGCTTGTGGTCCTCTTTGTCGACGGTGGGAAGGCGGCGCAGGTCGTCGAGCGATCGGATGGAGTCGGGAACGATGCCCGCTTCGTCGAACTTTCTCCGGTAGAAGGGGGAGCGCGCGGCCAGGGTCCGCATCAAGGCCCGCAGCTTGCGTTCCTGCAAGGCGCGGATTTCCCCCGCAGGGAGGGTCTCATTCTTCGGATTCCAGTACGCTGGGTCCTCCCCTGACCTCATCCTTTTGTAGCCCCGTCAACCCCCCGCGATCGGCATCAGGATGACGACTTCATCGCCGTCTTGGACCGGCGCATCGGTCACGGCCCGGCCATCGGCCTGGGCCCTGAGATTCTCGCCGTTCAAGAAACAGTTGTACTCATGGCTCAGCTCGCCGTTGTCGTCGAACAGGGCAGTCTTCAGCTTGGGGTTGCGCCCGGCCAGGTGATTCAGGACCTCCTTCAAGGTGCTCCTGTCCAGCGCGTCCACCGGAACCTGGACCTTCTTCTGCCCCGTGATGCGCGTCAGCGGGGGCTGAAACACGACGGTGATCACCGCTTCTCCCTCCCAGGCGGAGAGCCCCCCCTCGGCGCCGAGGCGCCGGGCCATTCGGCGGCGTCCCTCACGGCGTGAAGACCAATGCCTCCGTCATGCAGAACTTGACGCAGGCGGGGTCTCCTCCGCAGAGGTCGCAGACGATGGGTTTCTCCAGACCCATATAAATGGCGTCCAGCGGGCAGGCTTCGATGCAGAGCGTACACCCTTCGAGGCAGGTTCCGTGGTCGATGAAGACAGACGAGCCGTCCGGGGCCCGAGAAACGGCGTCCACGGGGCAGACCTCGATGGGCGGGCAGTGTTTGCATTGGCGGCAGAAATCGGGAAAGCCGAACACCTCCACCGATTCCCGGTGGACCTGGATGCGGACCTCCACCCGCGGGTTGAGGGTCGGGTGGTTATGCCCGCACGCCGTCTCGCAAAGGTTGCAACCTGTGCAGAGGCTCCTTTTGAGCTTAAGCCGGGCCATGGGCTCAAGCCTGGACCAGCTCAAGGCTTTTTTCTTGCCGGACGGAAAGGCCGAGTCGCTCCAGGGTCTCGGGGGTGGGAACGCCTTCCCGATCCCAGCCGTGAAGGTCGTAGTACCGGTCGAGGAGCCGGTCGAACTCCGCCTCGTCGACGCGGGTCCCGGCGTGGGGGCCGTGCGTCCAGGGCTTGTAAAACTTGGGCGGCGGATAGTCCGACTCCCTACGGAGCCCCTCTCGCACCGTGAACAGCCGCTCGGTGGTGTAGATCCGTTCGGCCACCTCCATAAGCTCCCCCCGGGTCATTTGGATGCCCGTGGCGGCCTCGATGCTCTCGAGGAACTGGTCAAAGCCCAGCAGGCCCGGACTCAGCCACTTGGTGAGGAACTTGCAGATGCCCAGGGCGTCGGCCAGCGAGCAGACGGCCTCCGTCCAATAGCAGGCCCATTCCTTGTCCTCATAGGAGAAGGGGTCGGGCGTAATGGCGCGTCCGGTGATCTTTTTCGAGGCCTCCGCCGGCAGGGCGAACTCCTCCAGGGTGTACCGACTTCGCAGGTGGTCCGCTCCCCGAGAGGCCGTCGCCAGCCCCAGCACCTGGGCCCGGTGGCCCCGGACGTCGTCGCACTCGATGGTGAGCCCCTTCACATGGTCCAGGTAGTACTCGCAGTTCTGGCCGATGACCGCCGAGGCGTGGCGCCAGCCCTTGGCCAGAAGGCCGCCGATGCCCTCGCCGCTCAACATCTGGTCGATGACGCCCAAAATGGCCTCTTTGCTCCCCCATTCGAGGCCGAGCCCGCCCGTCTGCTTTTCGGTGAGGATGCCTTTTTCCCACAACTCCATGACCCAGGCCGTGTAGGCCGTGACCGAACCCACGTCCAGGCCGTAGCGGTTGCAGCGGTCCCAGGCCTCCAGGATGACCTCCCAGTCGTCGCAGGCGCACTGGCTCCCCCAGCCGCCCGCGCCGTAGTACTCCGGCCCTCCCCCCTTCTTGCCGTTGGGGAGCTTGAAGTGGTGTTTACAGTGGGTCGGGCAGTTGTGACAGGAGGTCTTCCCCGCTTCGTACTGCTCCAGGAAGACGTCGGCGTCCAGGTTCTCGCCGCCGGTCTCGAGCATGTTGAACTGGTGGTTGCGGCCTCCCTCGTAGCCTTGCGTCCGGGTGTTATTGAGGCGAATGAGCGTGCCGTACATGGCGGTGGCCAGGTTGCCCTTGGTGTTGAGGATCTGATGGTAGTGTTGCTGCGCCGTCTCCATGACCATCTGGGGTTTGGCGCATGGGATGGGCTGGGTCCCCCGGACGGCGATGGCCCAGACGTTCTTGGAGCCCATGACCGCGCCCATGCCCGTTCTTCCCGCCGAGTCGCTCACCCCGTGCAAGATCAGGGCGAAGGCCGCCTCTTTGCGGCCGGCCGGCCCCAGAGCGGCCACCTGAACCAGTGCGTCGCCCAGTTCCTCGCGGATCTTGTCCTGGACCTCCACGGCGTCATAGGGTTCCAGGTGGGAAGCCGGGCGGAGCTCGATCTTCCCGTTGTGAATCCAGAGATACACGGGACTCTCCGAGCGGTTGCGGAGAATGATGTGGTCGAACCCGGCAAAGCGGAACTCCGGGCCGAGAAAGCCGCCCATGGCCGAGTCCCCCAGGTGCCCCGTCTCGGGCGATTTGGCGGTGAAGTTAATCCGGTTGGCTCCGATGCTCAGCAGGCCGTTGAGAAGCCCCGCCCCGATGATCAGGACGTTGTCGGGTCCCAGTGGGTCCGTGCCCGCGTCGACATACTGGTAGAGGAGGTGGGTGTTGATGCCCCGGCCGCCCAGGAATCTGCGTCTTAACTCCGTCGTTATCTTTTCGACGTGGATCGCCCCGGTGGCCAGGTCCACGTACGCAATGTTGTCACTCATCCGACACCCTCCTCTCCGCCGTCTGGTAGTCCGTCCACGACGTCGGGGCGATGATCATTCCCACGTCAGGACGGAACCAGCGGATGCGCCAGCCCTGGCCGCAGCCGGGGCACCGGACTTCCGGGGTCTGGGGGGCAACGTCGAATCGGGTGTGGCACTTCTTGCAGCGGATGGCTACGGCTTTTTTCTTTTCGGGACCGGCCGTCACAATTCCCTCCCCCCGAGTTATCCAGGCGTGGCTGGTAGATTAGTAGCTGCATCACGGTCTATCGCCCGAAAGCTGCTCTACACCGGGCGCAGACCGAATCCGCATGTTTACATTCATATTTTACAGGAATTCACCGGGGATTCCATCCGATTTTTACAAGCGATCCTGCCAGTGCCCAAAAACCGCCCCGCGCAGATCTCCTTCTCAGATGGCAGTTCCCACCTTGGCGGAATCCATCGTCTTCTGGACTGGGCGGGATGGGTCCTCGGCGGTGACGACCTCCGCCAGGACCTCGTCCACCGAATCGGCGTCCAGCCACGTGGCCTTGTACTCGACCTTACCCGCCTTGTTCACGATGTAAACGATGTTCGGCAGGTTCCCCAGCTTCACATGATTCGCCTCATCGAGTCCATCCACGAGGACGGGGACGGTCAGCCCTTTGATATTCACCAGCTCGCGGGCGTAATCGAGCTTATGCTCGTAGCTCTCGTGCTTGCGGTATTGTTTGAAGCCCGTCTCCCCGGGGTGGGGCTCCCGGACGTACATCACAAAGAAGAGAACGTCTCGGTCCGCGTACTTCTTCTGAAGCTCTTCCATGAGCGGCAACTGCCGCCGGAAGGGCGGTCACGTGAGGGCCCCGGTGAACAGGACGAAATGATTTTTCCCCCGCAGGTCGGCGGTTTGAATGCGTTGTCCGTTCGTGGTTTGAAGGTCAATCGCCGGGAATTCGGAGCCGGGCGGATACACCAAAGGGAATTTCTTATAGAACCCCTTCACCCGCTTGCTGGTGACGAGCCGCAGGGTCTTGAACTTGTTGAGGTACCGCCACGTCCAGAGGCCCCACAGGGGTCCCGGCGGCCTGGGGATGTAGTGGTTTCGATCAACCATGGACTTCCTCCCACAGGAAACGGGTCGTTAGCGGATTTGGCCGATGCGGCGAATTCTCCCTCGCCTTCTCTGCCTTCAGTTACTAAATCGAGCACTAAATAATTGACACTGATCTCACCCTGAGCGAGAGTCACCGACTCGCGCTCAGGGTCTCGCAATTAGGACAATCTAAGGCGAGATTCTTCGTGCGGGCCAATGGCCCGCCCTCAGAATGACATGAACCTATCTCAAAATGGGTAGTGCCCGAACCATCATACCCGCATGTCGTAAGCGGGCATCCGCAAAAGCTTGAAAACACTGGATTCCCGCTTTCGCGGAAATGACGACCAAAGGCCCAAGGCATGGGAAATGGGATTTTGAGATAGGTTCATGTCAACTGAAAAGTGCTCCTGTTAGTAAGAATTATACCATCCGTCAAGGGCCTCCCCGCCGGAGCCCCGCGGTCCTCACCCGCCAGCCGTGGAAAGGTCGCGCCGGAACTTTTTTGCCTGCTCGATGCGGCGCGCAATGGGCGGATGGCTGTAGAACAACCGTTCCACCCAAGGGGAAGGAGATTCCTCGGCCAGGTTCAGCGCGGCCAGTTTCCGCATCGCCGAGATGAAGGACTCGGGATCGTTCGTCGCCCGCAAAGCATAGTCGTCGCATCCGGCCTCCAGTCTTCGGGAAGCCGACCGCCAAAAGGGGGCCGCGACGAAGCCTGCCCCGCCAAGGACGAGTAACATCAGGGGAAGGCCAGCCGGGTCGGCGGCGCCATCGAGTTCCAGGAAAGGGGCAAGGCTGCGAAGGGCGAACCTCACAGCAAAGAAAGCGCCGATCCCCAGGACTGTCTGCGCCGCGATGAGCTTCGGGATGTGCCGCCTCTTGTGATGAGCCAGCTCGTGGGCCAGAACGACGCCAATCTCTTCCCCGGTGAAATTGGAAAGCAGCGTATCGCTCAGGAGAATGCGCCGCGTTTTTCCCAGGCCGGTGAGGGCGGCGTTGGCGACGCGGCTCTTGCGTCCCAAATCGAACTGGAAAATCCCCCGGAGCTGCGCGCCGGCGTCGTGGACCAGCTCGGCCAGCCGGCGGTTCAGCTCCTCATCCCGCACAGGCTGGGTCTTGAAGAACACCGGCATCAAGAGCACGGGGAAAAGCCAGCTGGCGAGGATCAAGAATCCGACGAGCGCCAGACCGGCCCAGAGGGGAAAGGTTACGGGATCCGTCATCCTCAGCAGCCAGTAAAGAATTTCAAACCCCACAAGTCCCAAGAGAAGACCGATGAGAACGCCTTTGAAGTGGTCTTTGAGCCAATCGCCCGGCGTCTGCCGCGAAAGGCCGAACCTTCGAAGAAGCCGGTGTCCGCTGTAATAGTCCAGCGGGAGGCTCAAAATTTCGTAGACGACAAACAGAATGGCGCAAAAAACGGCGATCTCCAACCACTGATGCCACGCAAAGGTCCGGACCCATTCGGCGAGCGCTCTCGATAGGCCGGCGAAGAGGACTCCGGCCAGGAAGAGAAAACCCAACGCCGAACGCGCGACCCCGACGGTGCGTCCGGAGCGGTGATATCGCCGGGCATCCTTTTGGCGGCTCTCAGGGGCTGGTTGATCAGGGTTCAGTTGCGTCTCGCCGCCCGGCGCCTCAGAGCTTGTTGCTTTGTGCAGACTCTGTTCCATCGAACATGATCCAATTCCTGGGAGGGCACGGCAAGAATCTATTCCGAAACGGGGGTCGATGCAATTTTGAAAACCGGCCGGATTTGCCAGGGGGCCTTTTTGGGCACTAACGTGCCGGCTTTTTAGTGGGGGGTGCTTCCCTCGGCTTCGCTCGGGACAAGCTTTGAAAGGCGCCCCCCACACCCCCCCGCAAAACTTTTGACGGCCCGGCACTGCGTGGCCGGGCCTGCTTTGGGTTGGGGGTGAGTCTGGCTGAACCGGTTGTGTGTAACCCTTCGTGGCTTATCTCTTTGGCCGGAGGCCCGTCTGGCTTCGCCAGCCGCAGCATCCGGCCAACCAGCCAGTTTTAGGCGATAGAGTGCCGCCCCAAAGGGGGCGGCACTCTATCGCGAAACGAAAGTTTTCCGGGGGGTCCAGGGGGGCCGGTTTTCAAAAAGGCCCCCCTGGCGGTATGCTATCTGAGCGGCCAAAAGAGGCGTCGGCGGAGAGAATCTCGTGCGCGTCGCGGACATCGGCGAGTTCGGACTGATTGACCGTCTTCGGAAGCGGCTCGGCCCCTGCGACGGGCCGGGCGTCGTCCTGCCCAATGGAGACGACTGCGCGGGGCTGGTCTTTTCGCCGGGCCGGTGGGTCCTGGCAACGAGCGACATCCTGGTGGAAGGGGAGCACTTCATCCGGAGCCACTGCCCGCCCCGCCAGATCGGGCGAAAGGCCCTGGCCATCAACCTCAGCGACGTCGCCGCCATGGGCGGAGACCCAAAGTTCGCCCTGGTCTCCATCGCCGTGCCGGAAGACACGCCCTGTGACTACTTGGAGGAAGTGTACGACGGACTGCGCGAGCAGGGGGAAGAATTCGGGACGGTTTTCGTGGGCGGCAACGTTTCGCGCTGCCGCTCGGGGATCGTCCTGGACGTCCACCTCTTGGGAGAAGGGGACCCCGAGGCAACCCTGCGCCGGTCCGGGGCGCAGCCGGGGGACGTTTTGATGGTCACAGGCACGCTGGGCGACGCAGCCGCGGGACTTCGGCTCCTTCTGCAGGCCGGTTCGTCGCGAGGGGGGGGAAAACCTGCCTTTGCGCCTTCGGACGAATCCCTCGTGGACGCCTTCCTCGGACCGAGGCCGCTGGTGCGGGAGGGACGGGCCATTGCGCGCGCGGGAGCCGCCACGGCGATGATCGACGTAAGCGACGGCCTCTCCGGCGATGTCTCTCACCTGTGCGAGGCGAGCCGTGTGGGTGTGACCCTGGACGCCGGAGAATTTCCCCTCTCCGACGCCCTGCGGGACGTCGCCCCCCGGTGGGACCTGGAACCGGAGGACCTGGCCTTGCAAGGAGGGGAGGACTACGAGTTGCTCGTCGCCGTCCGGCCGGATGAAGCGGAGGGACTCGCCGCGCGGCTCTTCCAGGAGACGGGGACGAACCTCAGGGCCATCGGCCGCTTCACTGAGGAAGGGGCGGGCCGGAACGTCGTGAGGAACGGCCGCGAAGTCCCCTTAGTCGTCACGAGCTATGACCATCTGCGAAGAGGCGGCGGGTGATTTGCCAGATGGGGATGAAAGCGGGGATTGCCAGGGGGGCTTTTTTGTGGGGGGTGCTTTTTGAAAGGCGCCCCCCCACACCCCCCCGCAAAACTTTCGTTTCGCGATAGAGGGCAGCCCTGAAGGGCCGCCCTCTGTCGCAAAAGGCTGGCCCGTTGCCCGAATCCGGGAGCATTGCGCAGCAAGGCGCGCATTCGGGCAAAGACAGGAGCCATCGCAAGGCCCCAGA
>JBHIBA010000188.1:0-8957 GCA_046758845.1 Nitrospinota bacterium | reverse complement strand
AACGGCTGCCCCCTCGACTCCGACGGGGACGGCGTGCCCGACTACCTGGATAAGTGCCCCAACACCCCGAAGGGCGTGAAGGTCGACAGCAACGGCTGCCCCCTCGACTCCGACGGGGACGGCGTGCCCGACTACCTGGACAAATGCCCCGGTACGCCGAAGGGCGCCAAGGTTGATTCGAGGGGATGCTGGGTGATTCCCGGGGCCTTCTTCGACACGGACAAGTCGGACATCAAACCCCAATTCGAACTGGAATTGGCTGAGGCGCTCGCCATATTGAAGAAGAATCCCAAGCTACGGATTGAGGTCCAGGGTCACACCGACAGCCGGGGGTCGGATGCCTATAACGAGACGCTGTCCGAGAACCGCGCGAGAGCGGCCGTGGAGTTTTTCGTGCGAATGGGCCTCTCGAGGGCCAGGTTTTCAGTCATTGGTCACGGCGAATCAAGGCCGATAGCCTCGAACGACACGCCCGAAGGGCGCGCCCGAAACCGCCGAGTCGAGTTGCATCCGATTCGGTAGGGGTTGCCTGAAGGCGATTGTGGCAGATCAATAAAAAGAGGTGGGGAAGGGTCCGATGCGGCCCTTCCCCGCCAGAGCCAGCATAGCCGCCAGGACCTTTAGAGTTCCGGTGAAAAAGGCCGAGTTAGGTCATCTGATCGAACTAAAGGCCGAGCGGGAGCAACTCCTGCGACAAAAAAAATGTGACAGCGCCTAGCGGATTCCTGCCGATTCCCGCGCATCCAGCCGAAGGTCACAAATTCGCTCAATCCTTTAAACAACGAATTCCAGAAATGAAATTGAAAATTCAGAGAGCCCGTAATTGCAGATTATTGGACATATTTTCCGATGAGGGGCTTGAGGCGCTCTTTGACGTCTGCGGGAATTCGGTCGGCTGAAGTGAGGATGGCCCCCTCCAGAGCACGGCCGCAATCACAGGAACGGTCTCGGGGGAGGTTCGCCACGACTTCCCGGATGATCTGTCGGGCCCGCTCCACGTTCTGCTTCAAGACGGCCACAACAGCCTCCGTCGAGACGTGGTGCTCCTCCTCCTCGTGCCAGCAATCGTAGTCAGTGACCAGGGCGATGGTTCCATAGCAGATTTCGGCTTCCCGGGCCAGCTTGGCTTCGGTGGCGTTAGTCATTCCAATCACGCTCACGCCCCAGGATCGGTACAAAAAAGATTCGGCCCGTGTGGAGAACTGGGGCCCTTCTATGCAGACGTAGCTGCCGCCTTCGTGGAACGTGAAGCCCAGCTTTCCGGCAGCGGCGACGTACGTCTGATGGACCTGCCGGCAGATGGGATGCGCCAACGGGACGTGCGCCACGACGCCGCCGCCGAAAAACGTGGAGGCCCTCTGCGTGGTCCGGTCGATGAATTGGTCCGGAAAGACGATGTCCGAGGGGTGTATCTCCTCTAGGAGGCTTCCCACCGCGCCGACCGAGAGGATGCGCTCCACCCCGAGCTGCTTCATGCCGTAGATGTTGGCCCGGAAATTGACTTCTGTGGGCGTGAACCGGTGGCCCGGGCCGTGCCGGGCGAGAAAGGCCATGGGTCGGCCGCCGAGGCGGCCCAGGAGGTACGAACCGGAGGAGGGGCCGAAGGGTGTGTCGAGGGTGACTTCCTCCAGGTCGGCCAGGTCGGGCATATCGTAAAGCCCGCTCCCGCCGATCACCCCGATGCGGCCGTCTTCGCCCCTGGCCTCCGGCAAACCGGACCTCCTTCAGAGACACCCTCAGCGATTCCCCGCGGGGCTTTTATCACCGGGAAGAACGGCCGGTCAACTGAAATCGGCGGGATCGGCTTCCAGGGGCTCCCGGAACTGGGTCCAGAGGCGGTCGAATCGGCTCTCGTAAATCATCTCGTACAGCTCGAGCCGGTCCGGAAAAAGCCGCTCGCATTGCTCGCGGACCATTTCTTTCTCGATTTCGATGTCGATTCGAGGATAGTCCTCCAGCAGGATCAGGGAGCACACACGATCCGCCATCCGGCTCAGGTGTTTCGCGGCTTCCCGATCCTGTGTCAGCTCATTCGATACCATTGAACGCACACTCCATAAACTACGGGATTCAACTTCTATCAATTATAGCGAATTCTTTCGGGAAAGGGCAGAAGCGGCCGGCATCCGGTCCACCGGGGGGCCGGGAGGACCCGGGTTAACGTCGCAGCCGGGGAAGGAGCCTCTCGGAAAACGTTTTCAGGAAGGCGTGCGAATCCTCCGTAATCGGCAGGATGAAAACGGCGTCCACACCCAAGCTGGACAGGGACGCGAGCCGCTCCGCAGACTCCTGCGGCGCCCCCGCGATGCCGAAACGATCGACCCATTCATCCGGAATCGAATCAACCACCCCGCCGTGCGAGACCCTCACGCGGTAGTGCTCCGTGTAGCTATAGGCCTCGAGGGCCCGAAGCCGGTCCGCCTTGGGAATGCCCGAGACTTCCTCCGGGAGCGGCATGGACAGGCGGCGCGCGACCCAGGATAAGATTTCCCCCCGGGCTCTTTGCCGGTCTTCCGAAACGGCGCAGCCGACGAAGGCGATGAGGCGGAAATCGCCGCGCCCTCGCCCGCTCCGCTTCAGGCCTTGGTCGATCTGCGCCTGGACCCAGTTGAGAATTTCCGGAGAAATCCCGGAACTGACGATTGCCCCATCGGCGATCTCTCCAGCCAGCGAGAGCATCTTCGGGCCGTTTGCGGCCAGATAAACGGGAACGTTGACCGGTTCGTAGTTGTGAAAGGCCGGAACTCGGGCGCCGCCGAAGGTCCCGTCTTCCCCGCGGATCAATGACCGAATGCATCCAACGGCCTCCCCGCAGAGTTCAACGCCGGCCGGAGGGAATCCCAGGTGGAGGAAGGCGGTGTTCCCCGCGCCGATGCCGAGGACGAACCGTTCCCCGGCCAGATGAGTCAGGGTGACCGAAGCCCGGGCCAGCACGGCCGGGTGGCGCGTCCGCGGGTTGCTGACGCCGACGCCGAGCCCGATGCCCGTTGTCATCTCAGCGAGCCGCCCCAGCAGGGCATAAGGGTCCGGCCAGATCCCCTGTGAATCGGCCATCCACAGCCGGTCGAACCCGAACCCTTCAACCTCTTCGCAGACCTCCAGCAGCCGGTGGGTCGAAGTGAACGCCTCTTGCGGAAAACCGCCGATGCCGATCTCCAAGGTTCCCTCCCCCACCGCGGCCGACCCCGCCAGGAAAGGCAGGTAACCCGGACGGGCGGTCTACTCCTCTTCCCTCACCTCATCCAGAAAGGCTTGCGAGGGTCGGAGGACCAAGGAAAAGACACGCCCGGACGTCCCGGTCCGAAGCTCAAAACGCAGCCGCGGGTCCACACTTATCACATGCCCGATGGACGCGCCGTACCGGACGATCGGGCGCACCTTCCACGTCGAGAATCGTCCAATGTAACGGAGCTGCCGGCCCCCGAACTCTCGGCTCTCCATCCCCTCAAACTGGGCGATCAGGTCTTTTCGGTTGGACTCTCCCAGGTCTTCCGTTTCGAATTCAAGATAAGATAACGGAAGGATGGAGAGCCGGGCTCCGCCGTGGGGATCGAGGATGACGGCCAAGGGGTACGAACTGTCTTGCGTGCGGGCGTAAACCAGCGTGGCCCGGTAGGGGACGTCCATCAGACTGGAGAGCAACGTCTCGAAGGGAGAAAGCGGCTTCTGGGGAGCGGCGCACGACCACAGCCCCAAAAGAATCCCCAGCGCCCCAGCCCAACGCCGGTCGAGCCGTCCGGCCTTCATCCCCTGTTCCTCCTCATCGGATATGCTAAGCAGACATTTCAGGGTCCCCGGAAAATTCCGGAAGGAGCAAGTAGCCCTCCCTTGGGATCTGAACCACAGCCGCCAGGCCCTGCGCCCGCTTCAAGCGTTGAATGGTATGCAGGTGAAGGAGACATTCGAAGTAGAGCTGCCGGACCATCCCAACCAGATTGATCCAGAACCGGTCCGGCTCGGCCGGGTTGTCCCGGACGTCGGCCCGGATGCCGGGATTGACCCGCGCAGCCGCCCGCCAGAAATCGAGGACGGAGTCCCCCGACGGGTAGCGCGCCCCCGGCTCGACCACCCGGTCCACTTCCTTGCGCCGCATCTCCCCCACGGTTTCCCGGCCCAGGATGAGGTTCACCATGCCCACGCCTTCCCGCAGTCGCGAAAGAAGGAGGTCCATAGACCGGTGGGTCTCCTCATCAAAACAGCGGTCGTATCGGGCGACGGCCTCGGCGTCCAACTCCGGCACCGGATCCCCGGAACGGAACACCTGCGGCGCCCATCGCAGGACAAGCCAGTGGAAGTGGGCGTACGCGGCATGGCTGACCTGCCGGCGGATGCTCCATTTCATCCACTCTTCCCGGTCGTCATCGAAATCCAATTGGGCCTCGGAGAGACCCTCCACCTCCCGGGCGTACCAATCGGCGATTCGGGGATAGTTCGGAAAGAGCGTTGAACCCAGCGCCTCCTCGGCCGAAGGTCCTCTCCCCGGTTTGACGGGCTCAGACATCGGGGTTTTTCATCCTCCGGAAGGCTTCGGCCATGGCGATGCCCTTGGGCTGTCCGATTTTGCCGGCCCACTCCCTCATGACTTCCTCCAACCGGTCTTCGCCGGAGACCTGGCTTCTGTGGCAACGGAGCGCCTTCATCTTGAGATCGAAGGTCTCGCTGATGTCCACATAATAGTCCGGCGAGATGGAAGGGCCGAAGAAGGCCTCTTTCACTTCGTGGGGCGCAAGGCCCGACGCCAGCAATTCGGGAAAGTAGAAGCGGTTGCCGGCCGCTGGATAGATGGAGTCGTACGCCGCTTCTGCAATGGCCCGGTGATCCCGATGGAATCCGTAGAAGTTGTCGAACCTGCTCGAGCCCGGATCTCCTGTGATCACGACATCGGGTCTGAACTTACGAATGACCGCGACGATGTCTTTTTGCAGGTCCAGGTTGTTTTTCAACTCCCCGTCCGGCTTGCGAAGGAAGAAAACCTCCTCCACGCCGAGCTCTTGCGCCGCGGCCCGCTGCTCCTGCTCGCGGATGCGGACCCGCTCCTCCAAAGGGAGGTCCTCGTCAAAGCCCTTCTCCCCACTGGTCGCGATGCAGTACCCCACGACCTTCTTGGCGCGCGTCCACAAGGCGACCGTCCCGGCGACGGTGAAATCAACGTCGTCCGGGTGAGCCGCGATCACGAGCAGGCGATTGTAATCGAAGCCGTCCTGCACCGAGTCAGCTCCCGCGTGAACCTGGAAACGGACGGATCAAATTGTGGGCCTCTCAACCGCTCCTGTTCAGACCCGAGGCCCCGGCATCCTTCTTTCGTCGAGCCCCCAGGGCCGGTCCTCCGGGCGTTCCAGATGAACCATCGCGCCGACCTCCGGACCGTCCCCCTCCTCGGGGCGCTTGTACCCCTCTTCCAGCCCTGAGAGGCCGCGACGTAAGCGACTTGAGACCCAGCCCGACACCCAGAGGCGGTCCAGCCACTCCCCCAGCCGCCCCTTCCCCAGCGAGTAGTCCATCGTCAGGGCGAGGGCCGTCCCGGCCGCGACGGGCTCCAACCGCAACTCCTCCGCAATCCTCAGGCCCCAGGGGCCATCCAGGAGGCAAAGGCTGCGTTCGGGCGGATGGCGTTCGGCCCACCTCGCCGAGACCTCAAAGGGAAAGGGTCCAATCAGAAACCTCTCCCGCCAAGGGGCTCCGATGTCGCCCGCCATGAGCGGATGGTTCCCCTCCCCTTGCGCCGGGGCCACCCAGCGCCCGGCAAGCGAGCCGCCCTCGAGCCGCTTCCAGAGATCTTCGGGCCTTGCCGGAATCACCCTGCGGACGGTGAGCCGAGCCAATTTCCCGTTCCTTCCATCAAGCCAGGTCGCCTTACATCTTTTAGCAGAATAGGTCCGGCGCAACGGGAAAGCAATTCACCCGTGCCCGCGCCAATTGCGGGTAATATAGAGATGGAATGGGTTCCCGGGGGGAAGGACGAATTGCTCGCCGGCCCCTGGAGAGGGTGGACCATTTCTCATTTTCGGGTCTCGGTATGCGCGCCGGATGGCGGAACCCCATTCCGATCAGGAGATTGTCCGTTCCGGTCATCGTCGCTACGTTCTGGGTGATGCTGGGAGGTTGCGGTACGCGTTTCGAACACTTCTTCATCTACTTTCCCACGCGGGAGATCTTCCTCACGCCCGCCGCGCTCGGCGTCCCCTTTGAGGAGGTTCGCTTTGCGGCCGCCGACGGGGTGAGCCTCCACGGCTGGTTCGTTCCCGCACGGGAGGGGAACGGCGAGTCGTCCTCCCCTCCGGCGCCCACACTCGTCTGGTTCCACGGAAACGGGGGAAACCTCAGCCACCGCGTAGAGAACATCGCCGTCCTGCGGGAAAAGGTCCGGGCGAGCATCTTCATCTTCGATTACAGGGGATACGGCCTGAGCGAGGGTTCCACCTCGGAGGAGGGAACGTATCGCGACGCCGAGGGCGCGGTCCGCTACCTTCTTTCCCGAAAGGACGTGGACGCCGGTCGGCTCGTCCTCTTCGGCCGGTCCCTCGGGGGTTCGGTGGCCGTGGAAGAGGCGTTGCGCCAGCCCCCGGCAGGATTGATCCTGGAATCCCCTTTCACCTCCATCGCGGATATGGCGAGACATCACTATTTTTTGCCTTTGGGCCCCTTGCTGAAGACCAAGTACGACACCCTTTCCAAAATCACGAAAATCCGTGCGCCGGTCCTCATCCTTCATGGAGACCGAGACGCAATCGTACCCCTTCGCATGGGGAAAGCCGTCTTTCAGGCCGCGCCGGAGCCCAAGGACTTCTACGTCATCAAAGGGGCCGACCACAACGACACCTATGTAAGCGGAGGAGAGCCCTACTTCCTTCGTCTCAAGACCTTCGTCGAACACCTGTTCTCGGACGGCGGGAATCCCTCGGCTACTCAGGATGGGCCTTCAGGGGCGGAGAATAAACGATGAGGAGCCGCGTTGGCTCTTCGCTCAACGCCTCCACCCGGTGCGGCAGGCCCGCCGGCAAGAAGACGACGCCCCCCGGCCCGACCTCCTTGCCTTCCCCGCCGATCTCGATGAGGGCCCTCCCCTGCAGGACGTACATCCCCTGTTCGAGGTCTGGATGGGAATGGCGTTTGGCTTCCGCCCCCTTTTCCAGTGTCCCCATTACGAGATGGAAGTTCTTGGCCGCGCCGATCAACCGGCGGTTGACGGTCCCGGTATGGCCGACGGGCACGTATGTGGGCACATCCTTTTCGTCATAGACGTAGCGGTCGATGCTCATCGCCTTCCTCATGCGGTTCACTGGATGGGTCCAAACCCGGCGCAAACTTCCCCTATAATACTCGACAGATCGCACCGGGCCTCGCCGGTGGCCCGGGTGTCCTGCACAGCGGGGAATTGGGCGGGCGAGCCTGAGCCGTGGCTCGCGCGGGCTTTCGCCCGCGGCTGAACAGTTGTGTTGGTCGATGAATAGACAGTCGCGGTCCACTGCGCGCTGCACCGGTCGCGAGAATTCTTGAGATGGCAGGTTCGTCGATCATCGAAGTGACCGTCGAGGGCCGCATCGCCCGAACCCTTCTGAATCGTCCCAAAACCCTGAACGCCATCAACTGGGACTTCATCCGCCAGATGACGGCCGCCCTGGATGAGCTCTCCAAGAACAACGACGTCTGGGTGGCTTACGTCGAGGGAGCCGGAGAGCGGGCCTTTTCGGCGGGGGCGGACCTCAAAGAACGGAGGGAACTCTCCCTTTCGGACGTCAAGCGGCTCCGCAAGGAGATGATCCTTATGTTCCGAAAGGTCACAGAGTTTCCCAAACCGACGATCGCGGCCGTCCACGGCT
This sequence comes from Nitrospinota bacterium, assembly GCA_046758845.1. Classification (GTDB taxonomy): domain Bacteria; phylum UBA8248; class UBA8248; order JACPRG01; genus JBHIBA01. The sequence goes on along the minus strand of JBHIBA010000188.1, from coordinate 1,137 downwards.
ATGCCTTGGGGGGAGGCTTCGAGCTCGCCTTGGCCTGCGACATCATCCTCGCCGACGAAACGGCCGTTTTCGGCCTGACGGAAGTCAGCCTGGGGATCATCCCCGGCGGGGGCGGCACGCAGACCCTGCCCCGGCGGATCGGCGTGAGCCGGGCCAAGGAGCTCATCTTCACGGCCCGTAGAATTAACGCCCGGGAGGCCGAGCGCCTCGGCGTCGCCAACCGGGTCGTCCCGGCCGGCCAGGCGGGAGCCGCCGCGCGCGATCTGGCGAAGGAGATGGCCAAGAACGCCCCCGTCTCGCTGCGGCAGGCCAAGCGGGCCATTGATCGAGGCGCGGGGGTTCCCCCGTCGAAGGGATGGGAGATCGAGGAGGAGGCCTACGACGTCACGCTTTTGACCGAGGACCGCAACGAAGCCCTTCGCGCCTTCGCGGAAAAGCGCCCGCCGAGATTCAAAGGGCGCTAAAGACGAGCACAGCCCCCCGCCGTGCAGCCGACGGCGGGAGACCTTCTGTAGTGGACCCCGGCAGATGAATCCGCCGCCTGAGGTTGGGGCAAACCCCTTGCGGGGACAAAGTTAGCCGCCGGGTGCCACTGGCGGCTCGTCCGCCAGTGTTTCTCGCAAAGAATCGCACCTCGTGCGTGTCCGCCTGTTCTTTTTCAATCCTGCACCCTTCCATGCAGGAGGGCAAGAAGCATGGGCAGTGGCTTTAGCTCTCGTCGCAACGGATCAAGCGACAAACCCAGGGCTTCGAGGGTAAAAGCACCCAGAAGGACGCTGTCCCCCTCTTCGCCGAAGATGACATCCGCGACGCCTATCCGGCCCTCATATTTGAAGAGGGCTCCCCCCTTCTTTCGTGCGATCCGCGACCCATCTGCCAGACGGAACTGATGCTCTGCCAAAGGTCTGATGCCCAGTTTTTCCAAAATCGGGGTTGGAACCACGGAGTAGATGGCCCCAGAGTCGATCAAGAATTCGATCTTTTCGGTGACGTCAGGATTGGCGGGATTTCCCACCTCAATCTCCAAAACCGTCAGTCCCACCGCAATCTCCTTTCACAGCCTATTTGTGGCCCGGCGTTGGGACGTTCAAGGAAGAACGGCGATGGCCTCGATCTCCACGCACAGGTCCGGGGGAA
>JBHIBA010000187.1:0-8967 GCA_046758845.1 Nitrospinota bacterium | reverse complement strand
TGGAGCGGGAAACGGGATTCGAACCCGCGACCCTCGGCTTGGAAGGCCGATGCTCTAGCCAGCTGAGCTATTCCCGCTCGCCGCAAAATTCCTGACGCTGGTGGGGAGGGGAGGATTCGAACCTCCGAAGGCAGAGCCGACAGATTTACAGTCTGTTCCCTTTGGCCGCTCGGGAACCTCCCCTCGGAACCTATTGAATTCTCTGGAGTTTCGATGGAACCCGATCTCCTGGAGCTGGCGAAGGGACTTGAACCCCCGACCTGCTGATTACAAGTCAGCTGCTCTGCCACCTGAGCTACGCCAGCCTATACTCAAACTATTTATTATGCAAACCCTTTTCAACGTTGTCAACGATATTTGTGGCAGGGCAGGGGCCGTTTCGGCCCATTTTTCGAGATCTTACCCCTCTGTCGCCCGAATCGGCGCTCCCGCCGCTCACCTTCGTCTAACATTCACCTCATAGAGGGCAATCGCGCCGGCCACGGAGGCATTCAGCGTCGGCCACTCAGGGGCCGTGGCGATCCTCATGAGCTGATCGCAGCGCTCTCGGACCAGTCGCCTTAGGCCCCGTCCTTCCGAGCCGACGACAAGCGCCACCGGGCCGTCGCACCACACCTCGTCGGGCGAGGACTCGGCATCCTCTGCCAGACCGACGATCCAGTAACCCAGCGCCTTCAGCCGCCCCAGGGCCCCCGGCAGGTTCGTGACGCGACACAACGGCAGCCGTTCCAAGGCCCCCGCGGCCGCCTTCGCAGCCGCCGCCGTTGGGTCGGCTGAACGGTCTTTGGCAAAGATGACGCCCCGGCAGCCCAGGGACAGGGCCGAACGGCAAAGGGCGCCGAAGTTTCGCGGGTCCAAGATCTCATCGAGAACCAGGAGGGTATCGCCGGAGGCCTCGTCCGCTTCGCCGTGCGGCATCTTCCTGCCAGCTAGATCCTCCAGTTCTGCGAAGGGCAAAGGGCCGACCCGTGCGGCGACCCCCTGATGGTCCGGGCTTCCCGCCAGCTCGGTCAGGCGCCCGCGCCCTTCCCGGTGAACCGGGACGCCGGCCCGCCCGGCCGCTTCCCCGATCTCCGCCGCGGCCCGGTCGGAGCGCCCAGCGAGGAGCCACACGCCCTCGACGGCCCGGCGGCCCGCCCGCAGCGCCTCCAGGACCGGTCGAACGCCGTAAATCGTCTGTCGCTTCTCTTCTCGGGGATCGCGTGGTTTGCCTTTCGGCTTCACGCCCGAACCCGCTTCCACTGCGTGCCGGTCGGGCCGTCCTCCAGAACGATGTTCCCGGCCTTGAGCTCATCGCGGATTCGATCGGCCTTCGACCAGTCTTTCCGGGCGCGCGCCTCCTGGCGGTCGCGGATCAGACGCTCGATGGTTTCCTCGTCCAACGTATCCTCGAGCTCCGCCTCCTCGGAGACCCCAGCTTCCAACGGATGGAACACCCATCTGCCGGGCTCCTCGGAAAGGACGGTCAAGACCCGCGCGCGCTCCACGAGAGAGGATGTGGCGCGGCGAAGAGACCCCGCCGATGCCGCGTCCGGAAGGCCGCCAGATCCGTCTACGGCCCCGTGGATCTCGTGTGCCAGCGTGAACATGGCCCCGATGGCCCGCGGGGTGTTGAAGTCCGTGTCCATGGCTTCGGTGAAATCCGTCTCAAACCGGCCCACGGCCTCCTCCAAGGCCGGGTCCCCGCCGGCCCGCGCCGAGTCCTCTTTCTCCGGGGCCGCGGGCCTGGCGCACACCCCCTCCACCCGAAGCAAGGTGTTATATAGGCGGTCCAGGCCGCGCCAGGCTTCCTTCATACCGTCCTCGGAGTACTCCAGCGGGCTCCGGTAGTGGGAGCCGGCCAGGAGAAAACGGACAACCTCGGGATGGAATTTTTCCAAAACGGTCTTCAGCGCAAAAAAGAGACCGGTGGATTTTGACATCTTCTCCTTGTGGATGCGGACGAGGCCGTTGTGGAGCCAATAGCGGGCGGGGGGGCCTCCGGTGAAGGCGCAGGATTGGGCCCGCTCATTCTCGTGGTGGGGAAAGATCAGGTCCTCTCCCCCTCCGTGGATGTCAAAGGCGCCGCCGAGGAGCCGGATCGACATGACGGAGCACTCGATGTGCCAACCCGGCCGTCCCTTTCCCCAGGGGGAGTCCCAACTGGGCTCCCCGGGCTTGGCGGTCTTCCACAGCGCGAAATCCAGGGGGTCTTGCTTGCGCTCGCTCACCTCCACGCGCGCCCCGGCCTGCAGATCGTCCGGGTTCTTGCCGGATAGGCTCCCGTACCCCTCAAAATTCCTGACCGAGAAATAGACGTCCCCGCCGGCGGCGTAAGCGAACCCCTTCTCGATCAACCCCTGGATCATCTCCACCATACCGGGGACGTGCTCGGTGGCCCGGGGCTCAACATCCGCCAGCGGAACGCCCAGTCGTCTCATGTCCTCGTAGAAGGTCTTGATGTATCGGTCGGCGACGTCGGCGGCCGGGACCCCCTCGCGCTGGGCGCGTTGGATGATCTTGTCGTCCACGTCGGTGAGGTTCCGCACGTACTTGACGGAATACCCTTTGAACTGGAGGTAACGGCGGATGATCTCAAAGGCCAGCGCGCCGCGCGCGTGGCCCAGGTGCACGTCGTCGTAGACGGTGACGCCGCACACGTACATCCCCACCCGTCCCGGCGTCACGGGCTCGAACGTCTCCAGTTTGCGGGTCAGCGTGTTGAAGACGCGAAGGGCCATGGAACCCCGTGGGGAGCGCTCTCAGGTGTCGTCGCCGGACTCGATCGTGCAAACGGCGTACGCCGCGATGCCTTCTTCACGTCCGGCGAAGCCGAGGCGTTCTGTTGTTGTGGCCTTGACGCTCACCGCCCCCAGGGGAAGGCCCAGGCAAGCGGCTATCCGGCTCCTCATCTCCGCGACGTAAGGGGCCAGCTTCGGTTTCTGTGCCACCACGGTCAAGTCCACGTTCAGGGGCCGACCGCCCTTTTCCTCCAGGGCTTCGCGAACGCGCTCCAGGAGGATCAGGCTCGAGATGTCCCGATATTCGGCGTCGGTGTCGGGAAAGCGTCCGCCGATGTCTCCCAGCGCGGCCGCCCCGAGCAGGGCATCGCAAAGCGCATGAAGGGCGACATCAGCATCGCTGTGGCCCAGGAGCCCCCGGACGTGAGGCACCTCCACGCCCCCTAAGATGAGTTTTCGCCCGGCGGCCAGGGCGTGCGCGTCGTATCCCACGCCGACCCGGATCACCTTCCCCTTCTGCTCCATCCCGACAGTCGCTTCTTTCCGGAGGACTCCGAGAGCAGGGCCTCCGCCAGCATAAGGTCCGTCGGGCTGGTCACCTTCAGATTGCGGAAATCGCCGGGGACGACCCACACGCGGCCCCCCGCCCCTTCGACGAAGGAGGCGTCGTCCGGTCCGTCAAAGCCGGACTCCGCAGCGCGCCGCAGGGCTTCGCGGAACCCTTCCGCCCGGAAGGCTTGAGGCGTCTGGGCCCGCCAGAGGCTCTCGCGGCTCACCGTCCTTCGGACCCATCCGCCGGCCCCTTTCCTCCGCACGGACTTGACGGTGTCGGTCTCGGCAACGGCGGCCAGGGCCGCCCCGTGCTCATAAGCCGCGGCCGTCACGGCGTCGATCAGCTCGGGCGTCACCAGCGGCCGCGCCCCGTCATGAACCAGGAGGACATCGAAGCCGGCCGGCACCCGCTCGACGCACTTGCGAACCGATTCCCCGCGGCTCGACCCGCCGGAAACAACGGCCCGGACCTTGCGGACCCCATAGGCCCGGACCATCTCCCGCCGCACCCAGGTCGCCTGCCCCGGCGGCGCGGCAACGTAGACGGCATCGACCGAAGAGCGATCGAGCGCCCGTAAAACGTGAACCAGCACCGGCAGACCGGCCAGCGGCCGGAACTGCTTGAAGGTCTTGGCCCCGGCGGCGCCGAGGCGGGTCCCGGCCCCCGCGGCGGGGACGATGGCGGCGGTCTTGAAACGCTGGGGACTTCCGCGGGGCCGGGCCCTGACCATCAGGAAGCGGCCAGCCGCTCCAGGTCTTCTTTCAGCCGCGTGAAAATCATCCGGCCCGCAGTGGTCTGAAGGACGCTGGTGACGATGACCTCTACGTTGCGCCCGATGTTTTTCTTGGCGTTGTCCACGACCACCATGGTCCCATCGTCCAGGTACGCAACGCCCTGGCCCGGCTCCTTGCCCTCTTTAAGGATGAAGACGTTCAGCGCCTCTCCGGGCAAGACCACCGGTTTCATGGCGTTGGCCAGTTCGTTGATGTTGAGGACCGTGACCCCCTGGAGTTCGGCCACTTTGTTGAGGTTGAAGTCGTTGGTCACAATTTTGCCGTTCAACTCCTTCGCCAGCGCCACGAGCTTGGCGTCCACCTCGCGGATAGGCGGGAAGTCTTTGTTGAGTATCTGAACGTTCAGCTTCGGGTCCTTTTGGATCTTTTGCAGGATGTCCAGCCCCCTCCGGCCCCGGTTCCGCTTGAGGGTATCGGAAGAGTCGGCAATGTGCTGGAGCTCGTTCAAAATGAACTGGGGAACGACGAAGATTCCTTCAAGAAAGCCCGTTTCGGAGATGTCCGCGATGCGCCCGTCGATGATCACGCTGGTATCCAGGATCTTGTGGTTCTCCAACCGGCCCCTGTCTTCACGCTCGCCGCGCGTTCCGGCCGCGCGGCGCGTGAACTCCTCGCCTTTCCCCAAGCCCGCCAGCAGGCCCAGGTAACCGCCGATCACATAAAGGCCCAGGGTGATCGCCGACAACAAGCGGGGAGAATCGATGGGGAGCGAACCCACAGGGGCTTCCAGCAACTTTGCGGCCAACAGGCCAATCAGAACCCCCACGAAACCGCCGGCGATGCTCCTGGCCGAGTAGCGCGACAGCCCCCATTCGGCCGCCACCACCAGGCCGAAAACGCCGACTCCAATGACCGCGCCGGTCCCTGCTGCAACGGCGCCCCCAACGAAAGTTGCGCCGATGACGTAACCGGCGATCGCGCCGAGGAGGACCATCAGCGCCCGAATCCAGGTCAGCCTCACGGCGCCTCACCACCTCCTTTCATCTTTGCCTCAGAAGCCGATGGCACGATTTCGCGCCTTCACAATGAATGAAGAAAAACCCGGCCTTCTTATTCCCGTTCGTTTTCGTCCGCGGGCTCCCCGGGGCGCCGGTACTGCCCGCTGCGCCCGCCCGACTTGCTGACCAGGCGGATGTCGGAGATGACCATCGAGCGGTCCGCGGCCTTGCACATGTCGTAGATGGTGAGGGCCGCGACCCCGACAGCCGTCAGGGCCTCCATCTCCACGCCCGTTCGCGCGGCGACCCGAACCCGGGCTTCGATGTCCACCCAGGCCGTATCCCCCGTCTCCTTGGCAGCCGTCGAGCGGAGGCGGGATTTCGCCGCTCCCAGGCCCAGCGAGAAGTCCACGTCGACGCCGGAGATGGACAGGGAATGACAGAGGGGGATCAGCTCGCCCGTTTTCTTGGCGGCCTGGATGCCCGCCACGCGGGCCACGCCCAGGACGTCTCCCTTGGCGGCGGTGTTGTCTCGGATGAGGTCCAGGGTTTCGGGGCGCATCCACACGCGCCCGCGGGCCACCGCGTCGCGGCGTGTCACAGGTTTTTCGCCCACATCCACCATGTGGGCCCGGCCCGAGGGGTTAACGTGTGTGAGCTGCTTCAAGGAGTCCCTACCGTATGATGGCCGATCATGCCAAGGGACTACGGTCGAATAAATGTACAAAGCCCCACATCTTGCATATATATATCGGCCCGCGCAAAAGGAGTCAACGAGGAAACACTTCAAGGCGGCGAGGCCCGCGCCGATGGCTTCGTGGGGATGGAGACAACCGTTCCGGCGGAGGCTTCCTTTGCAGTCCCGGAAAAGCCCGGGCGGGCGGGATCGTTGACAGTCTCGGGGAGGGGGAATATGCTTGGATTACGCAAGGGCGATTAGCTCAGTTGGATAGAGCGTTGGCCTCCGGAGCCAAAGGTCGCGCGTTCGAGTCGCGCATCGCCCGCCACGAAAATCAAGGGGTTGCGGCAATCGCCGCGGCCCTCTCTTTTTGCCTGATGTCCAGAATAGGAGACCACTTGCCAAGGTCAGAGTAGCAGGATGGAAGTGGAAAGCAGGAACGTACCAATTACTATCGGTAGCTGGTACGAGGCCCGCTCGACCCTCCGCGGTAATGTATTCTCCGGGAACGTCTCAAATTTTCTGCCTGCGACTCTGAGAGCGGCCCAAAGAACCAACGCGCCAGAGGCAATTTGGAATCGTCGCAACCTATCCCCTCACTTCCAAGACTTCGGGAAAATCCTTGGGTTGAACTGATTGCTGTAAAGGTCGTCCACCTCGACGCGCCCTGTCAGCCCCATGGCCTTGAACATGATGTCCCGTGTCGCCACCATCTTCGCCCGGTCGATCCAGCCGATTCCGTTCTTCTTGGCCTCGGGCGCCTCGCTCAGCCTGGCCGCCACCTTCCATTGCGCGAGGGCGATTTGCTTTGATTGCTCGGGATTGAAATTCAGAAAGAATTGAACCGCCCCCTCGGGGTGGTCCACGGCGTAGGCCCAGCCTTCGACGGTCGCCTTGAGGAAGCGACGAACCACGTCGGGCTTCTTCTCGATGTCGTCCTGGTGGGCGATGATCCCGTTGGAATAGACGTGAAAACCATAATCCGCCCAGAGGAAATAGCCGACTTCCTGGTTTTGCTTCCGGCTCTGCTGTTCCACCAGCGGGAACTCGGTCGCGTAAAGCGGCATGCCGTGGGCCCGGCCGGCCAGGACACTAGGCAGACGGGAGGTGGCTTCCATATAGAGAAACTTCACCTTGGACAGATCGAATCCCGCAAGGCCGGCGAAGGCGGGGAAGGTCCGTTGCGTCGCCGCCCCCTGCTGATCCGCCAGGATGCGCCCCTCCAGGTCTTTCGGGGTCCGGATGCCGGAGTCCTTCCGGTAAGCGACCGCGTGCGGCGCCTTGCCGTAGAGCACGGCGATCTCTTTGGCCTTGGCACCTCGGGTCCGGCCCGCCACAAGAGCCCCTGTGTCGGCAAAGCCGAAGTCAAACTGCCTCAGACCCACCTCTTTAATCGTGTTTCCCGAACCGCGCCCGCGGTTGATCTCCACATCGAATCCGGCTCTCCGGTAAATCCCCTTCTCTCGGGCGGCGAAGAGATAGGCGTCCGGGCCGTACAGGACCCAACTGGTGACGAACTTCATCTTTTCCGCCGCCTGCGATGGAATGGTCCCGGCGGCCAGCACGGAAGCGATCCCAACGATTATCCAGCGAACTGTGCGCATTTACATGCCCTCCCTCAATTCCCGCCCGTCTCAAGCTTTGCCGACGACGGCCTGGACGGGACTGAATTCCCCCCTTCATCATTTCATTTATGCCTCGCACGCAAGCTTAATCTTTATGCCCATCAGCGTTTTCGATCCCGAGAAGGCTGCCCCGCCTCGCCCGTCAGGGCCGGAAGGACAGCCACGCCCTCCGATTGTTCGATGTAGCGGACGAAGTTGTATTTGTCTTCGATTCCGTCGGTGAGCTTGATGGGAAGCCCCTGCTGCGTGCCCGGCTCGATCTTCGCCACAATGAAGTGATGCCGGTCGGTCGTGAGAACCTCATCCACTGCCTCGCGCATTTCGCCTTCGGTCCGGACGCTCCGCGCGTCCGGGATGCCGGCCCCCAGGGCCATGCCCGCCAAGTCCAAGTTTCCCGACGTGTGGCTGGGCATGCCGCCGTTGCACTCGTACATCTCGTTGTCGAAGACGATCACGCTCAGGTTTTTCGGGCGGCGGTTCGCCAGCGTGCCGAGGACGCTCATGTTCATGAGGACACTGCCGTCCGTGTCCAGGCAAAGCACCTTTCGGTGGGGCAGGCCGAGGGCCACGCCCAGGGCCAGGGGGATGTGGCAACCCAGGGCCATCAGGTAGAGGTTCGTGCCCTTGGGCTCCGGCCTCGCGTTGTACCACTCGTTGACGATCCCGCCGAGGGAGACAATGCAGAGCTCGTTCTTCAACCGGGCGGCGAGGACCTTCAGGGCCTGATACCGGGTCATTGCGCGATCTCCCCGCTGAACGCGACCGCCACGTGGTATTTCGAGTTATCGGCGGTCTTGTAGGCGTTGAGGATGGCCCGCTTGATCTCGCCCTCCCTGCGAACGATCACGTAGGGGATGCGCAGGGCGTGAAGGAGCGGCTCCATGGTGATCCCGTGCGGGATGGCGTACCATTGGTCTTCGCCCACGTCCCCCCGGTAGCCCATGAGCATGACGACGGGAATGCCGTGCGTCAGGCCCAGCCGGGCCAGGGGCTCGGTCGCCACGCGCAGGCCGGAGTTCTCCATGATGAGCGCCGCCCGCTTGCCCGTCAGCCACACACCGGCGGCGATGGAGGCTCCTTCCCATTCGTTCGTCACGCCAACATGCTCGAAGTCTGGGTCCGCGGCGACCTTCCGGTAAACCTCCTCTAGGTAGGAATCCGGCAGGGTGCAGACAATGCTCACGCCCGCCTCCTTCAGCCCCTGGAGGATGAGGTCCGCGCAGCCCGCTTTCAAATCCCGGCCTCGGTCTGAGTGAAGGGTGAACGGCAATTCTGTGTGAGTTTCAGAAAGCGTACTAAAGGTGGGGGAAGAACGTCAACCGGGTTTTCCGGTAGTGGGTCAGTTTGGAACGGATTAACCCCGATTTCTCACAAACGGTGACCCGGTCGCGTTGATGTTGGCCGATCAGCGCACCGGCACTTTTTTTCGGGCGGGTACGGAGACCCGCCCCTACCCGCGAGGAACGCCTTCAAATGTAGGGGCCGGTCCCCGTCCCGGCCCGTTGCATATGCCACCCTGTTTCCAATTGGAGCTGCCGCGATGCAATTGCATATTTTGGATTTCGGACTTGCCCGAAATACGCACTGTCCGGGCCAGGTGAAGTCCCTGCCATGGAACACTTTATTGAAAAACAGCGAGTTCATCCGATCGAGCGCGG